>JAGRPO010000116.1 GCA_019449455.1 Betaproteobacteria bacterium
ACGCCGCTCGACGCCCTGCCCGACCTCTCCGACGTCCAGGTGATCGTCTACACGGAGGTGCCCGGCCAGGCGCCCCAGGTGGTCGAGGACCAGGTGACCTACCCGCTCACCACGGCCATGCTGTCGGTGCCCAAGTCGAAGGTGGTGCGCGGCTTCTCGTTCTTCGGCGCCTCGTTCGTCTACGTGATCTTCGAGGACGGCACCGACATCTACTGGGCGCGCTCGCGCGTCCTGGAGTACCTCAACTTCGTCTCCGGGAAGCTGCCGCGCGGGGTCACGCCGCAACTGGGCCCCGACGCCTCGAGCGTCGGCTGGGTGTACCAGTACGCCGTGCAGGGCAAGAACCGCACCCTCGCTGAGCTGCGCACGATCCAGGACTGGTTCCTGCGCTACCAGCTGTCGAAGGCCGTGGGCGTCTCCGAGGTGGCCTCGGTGGGCGGCTTCGTGCAGCAGTACCACGTGATCGTCGATCCCGTGAAGCTGCGCAGCTACGGCGTGCCCCTCATGAAGGTGTCGCAGGTCATCCGCGACTCCAACCGCGACGTCGGCGGCCGCGTGATCGAGATGGCGGAGGCCGAATACATGGTGCGCGGCCGCGGCTACCTGCGCGGCAAGTCCGACATCGAGGACCTGGTGGTCAAGGCCGAGAAGGGCACGCCCGTGCTGGTGCGCGACGTCGCGCGGGTGGAGCTGGGCCCCGACGAGCGGCGCGGCATCGCCGAGCTCGATGGCGAGGGCGAGATGGTGCAGGGCATCGTCGTGGCCCGCTTCGGCCAGAACGCGCTCGACGTGATCCACAACGTCAAGGCGAAGATCGAGGAGATCAGGAGCGGCCTGCCCGAGGGCGTGACGCTCAGGACGGTCTACGACCGCTCCGACCTCATCCACCGCGCCATCGAGACGCTGAAGGTCACGCTCTTCGAGGAAAGCCTCATCGTGGCGGTGGTCTGCGTGGTGTTCCTGCTGCACGTGAGGAGCGCGCTCGTGGCGATCGTGATGCTGCCGATCGGCGTGCTGATCGCTTTCCTGTGCATGCGGGCGCTCGGCATCAACTCGAACATCATGAGCCTGGGCGGCATCGCGATCGCCATCGGCGCCATGATCGACGCGGCCATCGTGATGATCGAGAACGCGCACAAGCACCTGGAGCGCATGAAGCCCGGGGAGTCGCGCGCGCAAGCGATGATCGACGCCTGCAAGGAGGTGGGCCCCGCGCTCTTCTTCTCGCTCCTCATCATCACCGTGTCGTTCCTCCCGGTGTTCACGCTGGAGGCCGAGGAGGGGCGGATGTTCGCGCCGCTCGCCTTCACGAAGACGTTCGCGATGGCGGGGGCGGCGCTGCTGTCGGTGACGCTGGTCCCGGTGCTCATGGGGCTCTTCATCCGGGGCAGGATCCTTCCGGAGGCGAGGAATCCCGTGAACCGCGTCCTCATCGCGCTCTACCGCCCGGTCATCGCGTGGGTGCTGCGCTGGAAGAAGACGACGATCCTCGCCTCGGCCGTGGTGCTGGGACTCACGGCCATTCCGGCCGCGAGGCTGGGCACGGAATTCATGCCGACCCTCAACGAGGGCACGATCCTCTACATGCCCGCGTCGCTGCCGGCCATGTCGGTCACGAAGGCGGGCGAGCTGCTGCAGATCCAGGACCGGATCCTCAAGAGCTTCCCGGAAGTGGCGAGCGTGGCGGGCAAGGCCGGGCGGGCGCTCACGGCGACCGACCCCGCGCCGCTCGAGATGTTCGAGACGGTGGTCAACCTGAAGCCGGAGAGCGAGTGGCGGCCCGGCATGACGATGGACAAGCTCGTCGCCGAGATGGACAAGGCGATGCAGTTCCCGGGCGTGTCCAACGCGTGGACGATGCCGATCCGGGCGCGCATCGACATGCTCGCGACCGGGATCCGCACGCCCATCGGCATCAAGGTGTTCGGCAAGGACCTGGGCGAGATGGAGCGCATCGCGCGCGACATCGAGGCCGTCGTGAAGACGGTTCCGGGGACCACGAGCGCCTACGCGGAACGCCTTACCGGCGGCTACTACCTCGACATCGAGCCGGACCGCGCGGCCCTCGCGCGCTACGGCCTCGCCGTCGGGGAACTGCAGGACGTGATCATGACCGCCCTCGGCGGCGAGATGGTGACCACCACCGTGGAAGGCCGCGAGCGCTTCGGCGTGATCGTGCGCTACCCGCGCGCGCTGAGGTCCGACCCGCAGACGATCGCCACCCAGGTCCTCGTGCCCACGATGGCGGAGATGGGGCAGGCGCCGGCGATGGTGCCGCTGGGCGAGGTGGCGCGGGTGAGGATCACGAAAGGGGCGCCGTCGATCCGCACGGAGAACGCGCTGCTGTCGGCCTACATCTACGTGGACCTGCACGGCCGCGACATCGGCGGCTACGTGAAGGACGCCCGCAAGGCGGTGGCCGAGCAGGTGACCTTCCCGCCCGGCTACTACATCGCCTGGAGCGGCCAGTTCGAGTACATGGAGCGCGCCGTCGAGAAGCTGAAGATCGTCGTTCCGCTCACGCTCCTCGCGATCATGGTTCTGCTCTACCTCAATTTCCGGCGCATGACCGAGACGATCATCGTGATGCTCTCGGTGCCCTTCGCGCTCGTGGGCGGCGTGTGGCTCATCTGGTGGCTCGGCTACAACGTGAGCGTGGCCGTCGCCGTGGGATTCATCGCGCTGGCGGGCGTGGCGGCGGAGACGGGCGTGGTGATGCTCATCTACCTCGACAACGCCTGGGAGCGCATCCGCGCCGAGCGCGGCACGCCGGCGGCGGCCGACCTCTACGAGGCGGTGATGGAAGGCGCGGTGGAGCGCGTGCGGCCGAAGATGATGACGGTGGTCGCGATCATGGCCGGGTTGCTGCCGATCATGTGGAGCACCGGAACGGGCTCCGAGGTCATGCGGCGCATCGCCGCGCCCATGGTGGGCGGGATGATCTCCTCCACCATTCTCACGCTCGCTGTCATCCCGGCGATCTACGCGCTGGTCAAGGGGCGCGAGCTCGCGAGATCCCGTCCGAACGGCGATAGAGGGGGATGACCGTGAAACGCCGCGAATTCCTCGGTACCACGCTGGCCGGCGCCGGCGCGCTGCTAGCGGGCTGCGGCGGCGGAGGAGGCGGCGGGCCGGCGATGGGCGCGCCGAATGCCGGGTTCGGTGTGTCGCTCTCGCAGGGCCAGCCCCTGAAGGTGCTGTCGAAGCTCGCGAACGCGAGCAGCGAGCCGGGGCGGTTCTCGGCGACCGTGACGGCCGCGCCGGCGAGTCTCCCGCTCGTCGAGGGCCGCGCCACGTCGCTATGGCTCTACGACGGCCTCCTCCCGGGACCTGTCGTCGACGTGCGCGAGGGCGACCATGTGCGCATCGCGCTCGTGAACGGGCTTCCCCTCGACACGACGATTCATTGGCACGGGTTGCCCGTGCCGCCGGACCAGGACGGCAATCCGATGGACCCGGTGCGGCCGGGCGCCACGCGCGTCTACGAGTTCGACGTCCCCGCGGGAACGGCCGGCACTTACTGGTACCACCCGCACGCGCACGGCACCACGGCCGAGCAGGTGTCGATGGGGCTCGCCGCGCCCTTCATCGTTCGCGCCGCGGACGATCCGCTCGCGCAGGTTCCCGAAGTCACGATGCTGGTCACCGGCATTCGCCTGGGCGCGAACGGCCAGGTCTCGCCCGACGGCCCCATGGATTTCTCGGTCGGACGGCAGGACGGGCAGTTGCTGGTGAACGGCGGGTGGCTGCCGGTGCACGCGGTGCGCCCGGGCGAGACGCAACGCTGGCGGATCCTCAACGCCACGAGCGCGCGATACCTGCGCCTCGCCCTCGACGGCCACGCATTCACGCTGGTGGGCACCGACGGCGGGCTTCTCGCGGCTCCGGTGGGCCCGCTCGCGGAGATCCTCGTGGCGCCGGCGCAGCGCGTGGAGCTGCTGGTCACGGCGAGCACGACCCCGGGCGCGCGGTTCACGCTGCGGGCGCTGCGCCACCCCATCGACGCGATGGGCGTCGGCACGTACGCCACCGAGGACCTCCTCACGGTGGCGACGACGGCCGGGACGCCCGCCGCGGCGACCGCAGTCCCGGCATCGCTGCGGCCCATCGAGCCGCCGGGGCCCGCGGTCGCGCAAAAGCGCCTCGTGCTCACGCAGTCCGGGATGGGAATGATGGGCGGCATGTTCGGGTTCCTCATCAACGGCCGCCCGTTCGACATGAGCCGCGTCGACCTCGTCTCGACCGTCGGGGAGGTGGAGGACTGGGACATCGTGAACGACACCCTGATGGACCACCCCATCCACATTCACGGCACGCAGTTCCGGCTCGTGAGCCGCGAGTCGCGGGGCCAGGTGGCGGCGGCGCCGTACGCCGCGTGGCTCGACACGGTGGACGTGCCCGCCGGGACGTCGGCGACGATCCGCGTGCGCCAGGGCCTCGCCGGCAAGCGCATGGTCCACTGCCACATCCTGGAGCACGAGGACGCGGGAATGATGGCGGTGCTCGAGGTGCGGCCGAAGTGAGCGCGCCGCGGGCACCCGGCGCCGCGGCGCCGCACCCGTCCGACGCGGCGTGGCTGCTCGTCTTCGCCTGCTGGCTGGTGGCGACCTCGGCGACGCTGGGCGCGCTCTTCTTCAGCGAGGTGATGGAGCTGCCGCCCTGCACCCTTTGCTGGTACCAGCGCATCTTCATGTTCCCGCTGGTGCTCCTGCTTCCGATGGGACTGTTTCCGTTCGACGCGAAGGTCGTCCGGTTCGCCTTGCCGCTCGCCCTCGCCGGCTGGCTGGTTTCGATCTTCCAGGTCCTGCTCGTCGCCGGGTGGATCCCCGAGAGCATCCGGCCGTGCTCGCAGGGCGTGCCCTGCTCGGAAGTGCAGGTCGAGTGGCTGGGGTTCGTGAACATCCCGCTGCTGTCCTTCCTCGCCTTTTCAACCATGAACGCGCTGCTGGTCGCGGCGCACTTGCGGAGCAGACCATGAGCCGAAAGAGCAAACGAAAGCAGGCAACCCAGGACGCGCCGGCGCCGCAGGCCCCTGCCCGCTCCGGCGGGATCAGCCGCCGCAGCCTCTTCATCGCCGCCGTGGCGGCCCTCCTGCTGGCGTTCGTGTCGGGGGCGCTGTTCTACAGCAGCGAGAAGGCGCAGGCCGCGCAGCGGCTGGCCGCCAAGAACAGGGAGCTACTCGCAAGCGCGCATTCGCCCTCCTACGGCAATGCGGACGCCAGGGTGCACATCGTCGAATTCCTCGATCCGGCGTGCGAGACCTGCGCCGTCTTCTACGGGCACGTGAAGAAGCTGATGGCGGACAACCCGGGGCGCATCAGGCTCTCCACCCGCCACGTCCCTCTCCACCAGGGTTCCGAGCACGTGGTGCGGATGCTCGAGTCCGCGCGCGCCCAGGACAAGTACTGGGAGGCCCTGGCGGCCGTGTTCGCGGGCCAGGACCGGTGGACCGTGAATCACCGCGTCTATCCCGAGCGCGCGTGGCCCGCGCTCGAGGGCCTCGGGCTCGATCTCGAGCGGGTCCGCCGCGAGATGAACGCCGCGGACATCGCGGCCCGCATGGAGCGCGATGCGGCGGACGCCCGGACCCTCGGCGTCACCAAGACGCCGGAATACTTCGTGAACGGCCGGCCGCTGCCGCGCTTCGGCCTGGAGGAGCTGCAGGCCCTGGTGAGAGAGGAGCTGCGAAGCGCCTACCAGTGAGGCCGGCCGCCGCCGCGGCCTACCGCGACTTCGGGCTTAGCGTCCCGAACTGGCGCAGCTGCTTCCAGTTCAGGTCCTCCTTCATCACGACGACCTTTCCGTCGCGCGTCTCCATCGGCACGCCGTCCTTCATGTGCAGGCGGCGACCTTCGGCAGTGAACATGCGCATCCAGCCGTTCTGCGCCACGACCAGCGTCGTGCCGTCCTTCAGGGCGTGGCGCCCCGGCGCCGGTCCCTCGGGCGTCGCGGCAAGGGCCGGCCCGGCAAGGGTTGCGAGGGCAACGGCGGTGGCGAGTAGGACGAACCCCTGGTTCGACGATTCGTGCCTGGCATTCATGGCGAGTCTCCGTTCGCGTACGCGATTCGTACGCTCCCATCGTGCTCCGGCCGTGCTGTCGGTCCGCTGACGCGAGCGTTACAACGCCGGCACGCCGGGCAGTGTCACCTCGAACCGCGTGAGCCCGCCCGCGGACGAAACGGTGATCGTCCCGCCATGCGCGGCGACGATGGACTTCGTGATGGCGAGCCCGAGCCCCGCGCCGCCGCTCGCGCGCTGGCGGGAGGGATCGACGCGGTAGAAGCGGTCGAAGAGGCGCGGCAGGTGCTCCGCGGGGATGGCCTCGCCGGGATTGTCGACGCGAATGGTCACCGGGCCGCCGCCTTCGCGGGCGATGCCGACCTTCACGCGGCCTCCCGGCGGCGTGTGCGCGATCGCGTTCGAGAGCAGGTTGCTCAACGCCCGCCGGATCATGAGATGGTCGCCGTCGACGGTTGCGCCGCCCTCCAGTTCCAGCGCGATGTTGTGCTCCTCGACGAAAGCGTCGTAGAACTCGAAGAGCCCGCGCACCTCGCGGACGAGGTCGATGCGCTCCACGCTGGGCATCGCCTGTCCGTGGTCGGCCTTGGCGAGGAACAGCATGTCGGCCACGGTGCGCGCGAGCCGGTCGCACTCCTCGAGGCTCGAGTACAGGACTTCGCGGTACTCGTCGGCCGACCGCGACCGGGACAGGGCGACCTCGGTCTGGGTCATCACGTTGCTCAGCGGCGTCTTGAACTCGTGGGCGAGGTCGGAGGAGAAGTCCGAGAGGCGGCGGAAGGAATCCTCGAGCCGGGCCAGCATGTCGTTGAAGGCGATGGCGAGATCGGTGAGCTCCGGGGGCAGTTCCTCCGCGCGCAGCCGGTCGTGGAGCCGGCTCGCGCTGATGCTTCGCGCGACGGCCGCCATGTCGCGCACCGGCGCCAGGCCGCGCTGCGCCGCCACCCATCCCAGTGCCGCCGTGAACATCGCGCCGATCGCGATCGATATCCAGAGGTTGCGGGTGAACGCGTCGAAGAAGGCGATGTGGTGGTCGATGCTGACGGCGACGGCGACGTTGACCTGCGGCATCCCGCGGTAGCCCGTGGGAACGCTCG
>JAGRPO010000117.1 GCA_019449455.1 Betaproteobacteria bacterium
CCGATGACGTCGTTGAATCCCGTCTTCCCCGTGGGAGAGCAGATCGGGGAAGTGCTGCGGCTGCACATGGGCATGACCCCGAAGGCGGCGGCCGCGCGCGCGGTGGACCTGCTGGCCGAGGTCGGCATCCCCGACCCGCAGTTGCGCGTGCGCAGCTTCCCGCACGAGCTCTCGGGAGGCCAGCAGCAGCGCGTGATGATCGCCATGGCGATCGCCTGCGAGCCGAAGCTCCTCATCGCCGACGAGCCCACCACGGCGCTCGACGTCACCATCCAGAAGCAGATCCTCGACCTCATCGCGAGGCTGCAGGAGAAGCACCACATGTCGGTGCTCTTCATCACCCACGACCTGGGGGTGGTGGGCGAGATCGCCGACCACGTGGTGGTGATGCAGAACGGGCTGGTGCAGGAGCAGGGCCCGGTGCGCGACATCTTCGAGAGGCCGCAGCATCCGTACACCAAGGCGCTGCTCGCCTGCCGCCCGCGCCTCGACCGGCGGCCGATGCGCCTGCCGGTGATCGACGATTTCATGAAGAGCGGCGGCCTCGCCAATTACGACGAGCGCCCGCGCGGGGTGAAGGAAAGCGACGCGGTGATCCTGGAGGTGAGGAACCTCGACAAGACCTTCTTCCTCAAGGAAGGGTTCTTCGGCAAGCGCGCCGTCACGGCGGTGAAGGACGTGAGCTTCAAGCTCGCCAAGGGCAAGACCCTGGGCCTGGTGGGCGAGTCGGGCTCCGGCAAGACCACCGTGGGCCTGACACTCATGCGACTTCACGACGCCACGGGCGGGGAGGTCTTTTTCGAGGGCAGGAACCTGCTCTCGCTCTCCGACCGCGAGATGATGGCCTACCGGCGGCGCATCCAGATCATCTTCCAGAACCCGTACGCGTCCCTCAATCCGCGCTTCACCGTGGGCAACATCCTCATGGAGCCGATGAAGATCCACGGCATCGGCGAGGACCAGCGCGAGCGCATGGACATGGCCTTCCGCCTGCTCGCCCGCGTGGGGCTGGCGGAGGCGTCCTTCTACAAGTACCCGCACGAGTTCTCCGGCGGGCAGCGCCAGCGCATCGCCATCGCCCGCTGCCTCACCATGAAGCCCGACGTCCTCATCTGCGACGAGAGCGTCTCGGCGCTGGACGTCTCGGTCCAGGCGCAGGTGCTGAACCTCCTGCAGGACCTGCAGGACGAGTTCGGGCTCTCGTACATCTTCATTTCCCACGATCTCGCCGTGGTGAAGTACATCTCCGACGAGATCATGGTGATGAACCAGGGCGAGATCATCGAGATCGCGAACGCCGACGAGATCTACCTGAACCCGAAGCAGGAATACACCCGCAAGCTCCTCGCTTCCATCCCGAAGGGCTGGGACGCCACCCGCGCCGCCGCCTGAGGGGACGGTTCCCAGGAACCGTCCCCATAACCAGCAAGGATCGCCATGAAGACACTCGCCGCTCTCGCTTCCGTACTCGTTGCCACTGCCACTGCCGCCGCCGCCGCGCCGGCGAAGGCGCCCGCCCGGCCTCTCGTGGGGACCTACGACGCGGCCACCGTCACGAAGCTCTGCGACGAGGGCATCGCGCGCGCCAGGGCCGGCATCGCGAAGATGGAGGCGAGGAAGGGCGGGGCGGGCTTCTTCGACGAGTGGAACCGCATCCAGATCGAGATCGAGGACGTGCTGAACCCCATCTACCTGGTGGGCAACGTCCACCCCGACAAGGCGGTGCGCGACGCGGCCGACCCCTGCCTCGCGAAGTACACGACGCTCTCGACCGAGCTCTTCCAGAGCGAGAAGCTCTTCGCGCGCGCCAAGGCCGTCAATGCCGTCACGGCTCACCAGAAGAAGCTCAGGAAGGACCTGATCGAAGGCTTCGAGGACACCGGGGTGGCGCTCCCGCCGGACAAGCGCAAGCGCGCCAAGGAGATCTTCGACCGCCTCGAGGAACTGCGCCAGGCCTTCGACAAGAGCGTGCGCGACGATCCCACCAGGGTCGTGATGGCGCCGGCCGAGATGGAGGGCCTGCCGGAAGCCTACGTGAAGGCGCAGAAGAAGAACGCCGAGGGCAGCTACGTGCTCGGCCTCGACTACCCGGCCTATGTCCCGTTCCTCACCAACGCGAAGAGCGAGGAGGCGCGCAAGCGCTACTGGATCGCCAAGCAGAACGAGGGCGGCGAGGCGAACCTCGCGCGCATGGACGAGATCTTCCTCCTGCGGAAGGAGCTCGCCTCGCTCTACGACCTGCCGAGCTTCGCGGCCTACTCGCTTCGCCGCAAGATGGTGGAGAAGCCCGAGACGGTGACGAAGTTCCTCGGCGACGTGAAGAGCGCGGTGACGGCGCTCGAGAAGAAGGAGGTCGAGGAGCTCCGCGCGGAGAAGGCGAAGGAGACCGGCACGCCCCTGGCGCAGACCTCGTTCCACCGCTGGGACCTCTTCTACTTCCAGGAGCGCCTGCGCAAGGCGCGCTACTCGATCGACCAGGAGCAGCTGCGCAGGTACTTCCCGACCGACAAGGCGATCGACTTCACGCTCAAGCTCTCCGAGACGCTCTACGGCGTGAAGTTCGTCGAGCGCAAGGTCCCCGTCTGGCACCCGGACGTGCGCTATTTCGACGTGACCGACGCGCGCACCGGGGCCTTCGTCTCCGGCTTCTACCTCGACCTCTTCCCGCGCGAGGGCAAGTACAACCACGCGGCCGCCTTCCCGATCCGCGGCGTGAGCACGCTCGCCAGGCGCACGCCGCTTTCCGCGCTGGTCACCAACTTCAATCGCACGGGCCTGGACCACAACGAGATGGAGACGCTGCTGCACGAGTTCGGCCACGTGCTGCACGGCGTCCTGTCGAGGACGGACTACAACTCGCACGCGGGCACCAGCACGCCGCGCGATTTCGTCGAGGCCCCCTCGCAGATGTTCGAGGAGTGGGTGCGGCGCGAGCAGCCGCTTTCCCTCTTCGCGAAGGTCTGCCCGGACTGCCCGCGCCTTGGCAAGGACGACATCTCGCGCCTGGAGGCGGCCCGCCGCTACGGGCAGGGCATCCGCTACGCGCGCCAGTGGCTCTACGCCGCCTTCGACATGGAGCTGTCGACGAACCCGCAGCCGGCGCTGGCGGTGTGGAAGCGCATGGAAGGCGACACGCCCCTGGGGCACGTGGAGGGCACGAAATTCCCGGCCTCGTTCAGCCACATCGCGTCGGGCTACGCCGCGGGTTACTACGGCTACATGTGGTCGGAGGTGCTCGCCCTCGACATGCTCTCGCAGTTCTCGAGGAACATGCTCGATCCCGAGGTGGGGCGCAGGTACCGCGACACGATTCTCGCCCAGGGCGGGCAAGTGGAGCCGGCGGACATGGTGAGGAAGTTCCTCGGCCGCGAGCCCTCCAGCGAGGCGTTCTTCAAGGAGATCACCGGGCAGCGCTGATCCCCGGAATCTCCCGCGGCGAACGGGGGCTTTCGGGCCCCCGTTCGCCTTATAATTTCGGTTTCCCCGCCCACCTTTCCCTCCGGAGACCATCCATGTTCCAGCTCATGGCGCTTCCCTACGCCGCCGACGCGCTCGCCCCCGTCATCACGGCCAACACCATCGGTTTCCACCACGGCAAGCACCACAAGACCTACGTGGACAACCTGAACAACCTCGTGAAGGGCACGGACCTCGAGGGCAAGTCGCTCCAGGACGTAGTGATGGCCACCGCCGGCAAGGCCGACAAGGCGCCGCTCTTCAACAACTCGGCGCAGATCTGGAACCACGACTTCTACTGGAAGAGCATGAAGCCCAACGGCGGCGGCGTGCCCACCGGCAAGATCGCCGACAGGATCAACGAGTCCTTCGGCAGCTTCGACGAATTCAAGAAACAGCTGTCGGCCACCACGGTGTCGCAGTTCGGCAGCGGGTGGGGCTGGCTCGTGGCCGACGCGGCCGGCAAGCTCAAGGTCGTGAAGACGGGCAACGCCGAGGTGCCGATCACGCAGGGCCTGAAGCCGCTCCTCACCATCGACGTGTGGGAGCACGCCTACTATCTCGACCACCAGAACCGCCGCGCCGACTACGTGAACGCGGTGATCGACAAGCTGCTCAACTGGGAATTCGCAGCCGCGAACCTCGGCTGACAAGAAAGGGGACGGTTCCTGGGAACCGTCCCCTCAGTAGACGCGCAGGCGCAGGCCGGGCTGGATGGTGGCGCGGGCGGGGAGGTTGTTGAGGTGCAGCAGGTCCGGGACGGCCCTGCCGAACTGGCGGGCGATGCCGTAGAGGGTATCGCCGGCCTTCACGACGTAGAAGCTGGTGGAGCGCCTCGGTGCGGCAGGCGGGGGCGAAGCGGGCGCCGATGCCGCCGGGGAAACGGGCGCTTGCTTCGCCGCCGGAGCCGCCGCGACTTGCACCTGGGCCGCCTTGCCGCGCCCCGGCACCAGGATCGGTTGCGAGGCCGTGAGCCGCCCCTTCTTGTTCACCTGCAGGTTGTTCACCTGCTTGAGCGTGGCGCCGGTGAGCCCGTAGCGCTTGGCGATGGCGAAGACCGATTCGCCCTTCTTGCCCTGGATCGTGTTCCAGGTGACCAGCGGCTGGTCCCAGTTGCCGAGGTTCTGGCGGAAGGCGTCGGCCTTGTCCAGCGGCAGGACGAGGGTGCCCGTGTGGGCCACCGCCACCGGCTTGTTGTGCGAGGGGTTGAGCGCGGCGAATTCCTCCTCGGGCATCCCGGCCAGCTTCGCGGCGAGCTTCACGTCGATCTTCGCGGGCGCCTCCACGGTGGTGAAGTAGGGCTGGTCCGGGATCGACTCGAGGTCGACGCCGTACATCGCCGGCGCGAGGATGATGTTCTTCACCGCGATGAGCTTCGGCACGTAGTTCATCGTCTCCGTCGGGAGCCTGAGGCTCAGGTAATCGGTGGGCAGGCCCTTCCTCTGGTTGGCCGCGATGGCCCGGCCCACGCAGCCCTCGCCGCAGTTGTACGCTGCGAGTGCGAGCTCCCAGCTGCCGAACATGTCGTAGAGGCGCTGCAGGTAGTTGAGCGCGGCATGCGTGGCGGCCACGATGTCGCGGCGATTGTCGGTGTAGTAGTCCTGCGCGAGGCCGTAGTTCTTGCCCGTCGAGGGGATGAACTGCCACAGGCCGGACGCCCTGGAGCGCGAATAGGCGTGCGGGTTAAACGCGCTTTCCACGACCGGCAGCAGCGCGATCTCGGTGGGCATGTTGCGCTTCTCCACCTCCTCCACGATGTGGTGCAGGTAGCGGCTGCCGCGGTCGACGAAACGCTTGATGTAATCGGGCCGGTTCGAGTACCACGCCTCGTTCTCGGCCACGAGCGGCGATTCGAGCGGATCGAGCAGGAAGCCCTTGCGCACGCGCTGCCAGAGGTCCGGGTCGGGCATCGGGACGTCGGGGTCGTCGAACGCGTCCGGGATCGCGGCCGAAGGGGTGGCCGGGCGCGCCGGTTCGGTGGCGTGGACGCCGGCCGCGGCCAAGGCCGCCACCAGCGGGACCCACTTCAGATTCCGCTTCCACGCCATGTGCTTAATATTTGTTTCCTATGGGTTTTTTCATCGTACCCTGCGGGGCGCCCGGCGTCAATTCTCCTACAGCACCAGGGTGAAATCGCGCAGCAGCGTCCCGGGAGTGCGCATCGACGCCGTGTTGCGCGCCCCGTAGGTGCCGCCCTGCAGGATCAGGTCGCGCTCCTTCGTGAGGGCCTCCAGCTCGGAGCCCAGCATGCGGAAGGCCGAGTCGTCGAATCGCATCACGTCGAGGGGCGCGCGGATCTCGCCGCCCTCCACCCAGAACGACGCGAAGCGCGTCATCCCGGTGAGCCGGCAGGCGGAACGGTCGGAGAAGTTCAGGTACCAGAGGTTGCCCACGTAGATGCCACGGTCGAGGGCTTTGAGCACGTCGGCTCGCGCAAGTTCGCCGGCCGCGAGGTCGAGCGCCTCGGGCGCTTCCTCGCCGTTGGCGCCGTTGGTCTCGACGCCGTACTCCTTCGCCGATCGCGGCGAGGCCAGCGCGTCGCCGAGCAGGCCGGCGCGAACGAGCTCCACGCGGCCCGGGCGCACGAAGCCTTCGCGCTGGAACCCGGCGGCGAGCCCCTCGGCCGTGTTCTCGGCGATCGTGACGCGCGGGTCGAAGCGCTCCTTGCCGTCGGCCAGGCGCATGAGCGGGCTGTGCTTGGTGCGCTGGCTCTTCAGGCCGAAGCCTCCCCAGCACAGCATCCCGAGCACGTCTTCCATCGCCGCGGGCGCGAGGTAGGCGCGGTAGTGGCCGGGGTCGAGCGTGCGCGCGGGGCGGCCGAGGAGGGCGAGCTGCTCGCGCGCGAAGCGCATCTTCGCCGCGAAGGCGTCCGCCTCCCAGCGCGGCCCCGAATACGAGGTCTTCACCGCCTTGTCGCGGTCGTGGTACAGGCACCACTCGAAATTGAAGTTGTCCACGCGCTGCCAGTTGCGCTGGCCCAGGGAGTTGGCGAAGCCTTCGTGGATGGGGCCGCCGGCGTAGTGGCCCACGAGGTCGAGACCGCGGCCGGCTTCGAGAACGGCGTCGATCACCTCCGACGCATCGGGAATCTCGCCGGGCGATTCGCGCTCGGTATCGGCGGGAGTGGCGGGGTAGAGGAGGTACGGGTCCACCGGCGCCTCGCCGATGCCGCCTCGCAAGTCGGCGAGCATGGCCTTGAGCTGGCCGCGGTCCGCGGCGCCCTGGCCGGAGAGCGTGGTGGCGGCGTCCACGCGGCGGCCGTCGCGGATGAGCGTGAGCGTCCATTTGAGCTGGCGCACCGAGGTGGCCTGGCGCACCGCGCTCCGGTTGAAGCGGATGAAGTCCGAGGATTCGGCCGCGAAGCCGGAGGCGATCACCTCGCCCTCGGCGGCGAGCGACTGCACGAAGTCGGCGAGCTCGTGGAAGTAGGCTTTCATGGCTACTTCGCCCCCCCGAACACTTCGACGCCCGAAAAGCGGCAGGCGGGGGAGGCGTGCCCGACGCGGATCACCTGGTTGGGCTCGCCCTTGCCGCAGAACGGCGTGCCCATCACCTCGAAGGTGGACGCGTCGCCGACGCCCGCGAGCGAGCGCCAGAAGGTGGCGGAGATGCCGCGGTAATTCGGGTTCCTCACCACCTCGGCGAGCTTGCCGCCCCTGATCACGCGGCCCCACTCGCAGCCGAACTGGAACTTGTTGCGCGAGTCGTCGATGGACCACGAGACGTTGGTGCGCATCATCACGCCGAGGTCGATCCCGGCGATGAGCTCGTCCAGGGTGGACGCGCCGGGCTCGATGTTCAGGTTCGCCATGCGGTCGATGGGCGCGCGGTTCCAGGCGCACGAGCGGGTGTTGGCCACCCCGGCGATGCCGGCGCGCGCCTGGGACACGGCCCCGCCCAGCGGGCGCTCGAGGATGCCCTTGCGGATGAGGTGATGGCGCTGCGCGGCAAGGCCGTCGTCGTCCCAGCCGTAGCTCGCGAATTCCTCGGGGCGCGTGGGATCGAAGGTGACGTCGAGCAATTCCGAGCCGTAGCGGTAGGAGCCGAACATGTCGAGCGTGACGAAGCTCGTCCCGGCGAAGTTGCGCTCGTCGCCGAGGATGCGGTCGAGCTCCAGCGGATGCCCGATGGACTCGTGGATCTGCAGCATCATCTGGTCGGGCATGAGGAGCACGTCCATCTTCCCGCTCGGGCAGTTCGGCGCCGCCAGGAGCTCCAGCGCGCCTTCGGCGACCGAACGGCCGCTGCCCTCGAGACCGAAGGACTCGAGGATCTCCAGCCCGCCTTGCCGGCAGTAGCCGTTGCCGCGCCCGGCGTGGGTGCGCGTCTGCGTGTTGCCGTCGGCATGCGCGGTCGCCGACATGTTGGGCACGAGATAGTGGAAGACCTGCTCGACCTCGCCGCCGTCGGCCGTGAAGTACGCCTGCCGCGTGCGCGTGGTCCACAGGCTCGCCTCCCAGTCGACGATGCGCCCGTCGATCTTGCAGTTCCTCGCCTCGCCGGCCAGCAGCTCGACCTTCTCGCGCCGCGTGAGCCGGGACGGGTCGTTCGCGAGCGGCGACTCGTAGCGGCCCGTCGGCCGGGGCATGGAGATCGCGCCGAAGTCCACGACCGAGCGCCCGGCGGTGAGCCCCGCCAGGCGCCTGGCGCGGCCGGCCGCCTCGCGAAGGCCCGTGGGCGAGAGGTCGCTGGTGGCCGCGTAGCCGAGGCCGCCCTTGTCGATCACCGTGACCATCGCGCCACGGTCGGTGGAGAGCCGCGGCGGCTCGGCGACGTCCTGGCGAACCGTGAGCAGCTCCGACGACTCCTCCATGAAACGGAGCGCGCAGAAGTCGACGGCAGGGGCGATGGCGCGGAAGTCGCGCCCGAGGGATTCGAGCATGGGTGGCTCCGGAAGGAAAAAACGCGGCCGCCTCGTGGGCGGCCAGCGCGCATTTTACCGGGAAATGCCCCTCAACCCCGGCCCTCACCCCGCGCCAGCGCCGTGAACTCGGGCGCGGTCATGCGCACGAGCTCCCATTCGGGCAGGAGCTTGCCGCCGATGGACTCGTAGAACCTGATCGACGGCTCGTTCCAGTCGAGCACGCGCCACTCGAACCGGCCGCAGCCGCGCTCGACGGCGAGCGCCGCGAGGTGGCGCAGCATGGCCTTGCCGATTCCGGCGCCGCGGTGCCCGGGCTCCACGAAGAGGTCCTCGAGGTAGAGCCCCGGCTTGCACAGGAAGGTCGAGAACGTCGTGAAGTAGAGGGCGAAGCCGACGGCGCGGCCGTGGCGCTCGGCCATGACGGCCTCGCAGGCGGGGCGCGGGCCGAAGAGGGCCTCGTGCAGGCCATCGGGCGTGCCCACGGCCTGGTGGTCGAGCTTTTCGTAGACGGCCAGCTCGCGGATCAGCCGGTCGAGCTCGCCGCAGTCTCGCGGCTCGGCGGCGCGCAGGAGGAAATCGGGCATGGTCAGCGGAAGCCGTTCTTCCACTCGCGCACCGCGGCGAACACCTCGACGGGCGTGGCGAGCGCGCGGCCGGCATGCTTCGCGGCGGACGCCGCGACCTCGGGAGAGGACCAGCGCAGGAACGGATTGGTGTCGAGCTCGTCGGCAATGGTGCAGGGAAGCGTCGGGCGGTTCGCGGCGCGGGCCGCGGCGTCGCGCTCCCTTCGGGCGGCGAGCTTCGCATTGCCCGGCTCCACCGCGAGCGCGAAGCGGATGTTGCCCATCGTGTACTCGTGGGCGCAGTAGACGCGCGTCGTGGCCGGGAGCCGCGCGAGCTTGGCGAGGGATTCGACCATCTGCGCGGGCGTGCCCTCGAAGAGCCGGCCGCAGCCGCAGGCGAACAGCGTGTCGCCGCAAAAGACGACGTCGGGTCCCACGTAGGCGATGTGCCCCGCGGTATGGCCCGGCACGTCGAGGACCTCCAGCGGCAGGCCGAGGCCGGGCACGGTGATGCGGTCGCCTTCGCGCAGCTTCCGGGTGAGGCCGTCGATCCTTTCGCCGGCCGGGCCGAAGACCTCGCACTTCCAGCGCGCGGCGAGCCACTCCAGGCCGCCCACGTGGTCGCCGTGGTGGTGCGTCGCGAGGATGGCGGTGAGCTCGAGGCCCCTGGCCTCGAGAAAGGCCTGCACGGGATGCTCGTCGCCGGGGTCCACGACCGCGGCGTGGCGGCCGTCCTCGATGACCCAGAGGTAGTTGTCCTCGAACGCCGGGACGGGATGGATCTGCATCATGGTCGCGAGTCTATTAGAATTGACCCATGCCGACCAACACGCTGGCCGAATGGTTCGCCACTCCCCTCGGGGCCTACCTCCTCGAGAAGGAGCGCGCCTACCTCGATGACGTGACGCCGGACATCTTCGGCTTCCACGCGCTGCAGCTCGGGCTGCCGCAGTTCGACCTGCTGCGCGAGAACCGCATCACGCACCGGATGAAGATCGACACGGGCGAGGGCGTGGACGTCCGCGCCAAGGGCGCGGAGCTTCCCATCGCCACGCAGTCGATCGACCTGGTCCTGCTGCCGCACGTGCTCGAGTTCGCGGACGATCCCCATGCGGTCCTGCGCGAGATCGACCGCGTGATGATGCCCGAGGGCCGCATCATCATCCTGGGCTTCAACCCCTGGAGCCTGTGGGGCCTGAGGAGCGCGATCGGCCCGTCGCGCAACGAGATGCCCTGGAACGGCAAGTTCGTCTCGCTCCTGCGCGTGAAGGACTGGCTGGCGCTCCTGGGCTTCGAGGTCTCGGCCGGGCGGCTCGTCTGCTACGTCCCGCCGGTGAAGAGGCAGAAGTGGCGCCAGCGCCTGGCCTTCATGGAGCCGGCGGGCGACCGCTGGTGGGCCGTGGGCGGCGCCGTGTACATGCTCCAGGCGATCAAGCGCGTGCGCGGCATGCGCCTGCTGACGCCCGCGTGGCACGAGGCGCTGGCGCGCGAGCGGCGCGTGGCCCTGGCCGCCAAGCGCGAGGGCGCGGCGTCCCACGCGCGGGCGGGATCGCTGAAGATCGTCAAGTGACCGCCGCCCACCACAAGGCCGCCGCGAAAGCGGTCGAGATCTACACGGACGGCGCATGCAAGGGCAATCCCGGCCCCGGTGGCTGGGGCGCCCTGCTCTCCTTCGACGGGAAGGAGCGCGAGCTGTTCGGGGGCGAGAACCCGACCACCAACAACCGCATGGAGCTCACCGCCGTGATCGAGGCGCTGGCCGCCCTCACGCGCCCGAGCCGCGTGATCCTGCACACCGATTCGCAGTACGTGCAGAAGGGGATCACGGAGTGGATCCACGGGTGGAAGGCGAAGGGGTGGAAGACGGCCGCGAAGGCGCCGGTGAAGAACGTGGACCTGTGGAAGCGCCTCGACGAGCTCGCGGCGCAGCACCACGTCGACTGGCGCTGGGTGAAGGGGCACGCCGGGCACGACGGCAACGAGCGCGCCGACGCGCTGGCGAACCGCGGCGTCGCCGGGATCGCCCCGTGAGGCGCATCGTTCTCGACACGGAAACGACGGGTCTCGAGCCTTCGGATGGGCACCGCGTGATCGAGATCGCGTGCGTCGAGCTCTTCGACCGGCGGCCGACGGGGCGCAACTTCCACCGCTACCTGAACCCGGATCGCGAGATCGACGCCGGCGCGATCCAGGTGCACGGGCTCACCACGGATTTCCTGGCCGACAAGCCGCGCTTCCCCGACGTCGCCGACGAGTTCATCGAGTTCGTGGAGGGGGCGGAGCTCCTCATCCACAACGCGCCTTTCGACGTCGGTTTCCTGAACGCGGAATTCGCGGCCATGGGCCGGCCCGGCATCGAGACGATCTGCCCGGTGACCGACACGCTGGCGATGGCGCGCGAGATCCACCCGGGCAAGCGAAACTCCCTGGACGCGCTGTGCGAGCGCTACCAGGTGGACAACTCGCGCCGCGCGCTGCACGGCGCGCTCCTGGACGCGCAGCTGCTGGCCGACGTCTGGCTCGCCATGACGCGCGGACAGGACACGCTCGACATCTCGCTCGTCTCCGCGCCCTCGGCGGTCGACGGAAGCGGCGCCCCGGAGCGCCCGGCCCATCTCACGGTGGTGCGCGCGAGCGCCGAGGAGCTGGCGGCCCACGCGGCGATGTGCGAGCGCATCGACAAGGAAAGCAAGGGCCGCTGCCTCTGGCAGCGGGCCGGATAGGCGAGCGATGCCCCCTCCCATCACGCCCAGGGAAGAGCTGAAGCAGCTGGCGGCCCGGCTCGTGGCGCTGGGGGCCATTCCGATCGCGGTCTTCTGCGGCGCCTTCGCTCTCGGGCGGGCGGCGCTGGGCACGGACCAGTCGGGCCAGATGTGGACCTGGATGCTGGCGCTCGGCGCCGCGGTGGGCTCGGTGTTCGTGCTGGCGCGGCGCACCGCGAACGCCCTGGACAGCCAGGTCCAGGTCATGCGCGAAGCCGTGCGGCTCGCGGCCGGCACCTCCGGCAGCGGCGCCGACCTCCCGGAGCTCGAGCCCCCGCTCGAGGGCCTCAAGCGCGACGTGATGGCGCTCGCCACGGACTTCCAGTCGAAGGAGCAGCGGCTGCAGGAGCGGCTGGACAACGCGCGCCAGCAGGTGTTCTTCCTCTCCACCCACGACGCGCTCACGGGGCTCGCCAACCGCAAGACGCTGGAAGAGCGGCTCGAGTCGGCGCTCGCCTCCGCCCGCAGCCTCGGCGGCTCGCATGCGCTCGTCTACCTCGACATCGACTTCCTGCACCGCATCAACGACGCCTTCGGCCACCTCGCGGGCGACGAGCTGCTGCGCCGGCTCGTGCCGGTGATCAAGGGGTGCCTGCGCGAGGAGGAGCTCCTGGCGCGCATCGGCGGCGACGAGTTCGCGGTGCTCATCGAGAACTGCAGCGCCGACTACGCGCTGCAGGCGGCGCTTCGCATCCGCGACGCCGTCCAGTCCTGGCAGTTCGAGTGGAGCGAGCACGCCTTCCAGGTGGGCGTGAGCGCGGGCGTGGTGGCCATCACGCGGCTCACCCCGAGCCTGTCGGCCATCTTCAACGAGGCCGACAGCGCCTGTTTCGCCGCCAAGGAGCAGGGCAGGAACCGCGTGGTGGCCTTCCACGACGCGGAAGCCTCGCAGTACATGCGCCAGACGAGCCGCGGCTGGCTCAAGCGCATCAACGACGCCATCTCGGGCGGAGCCTTCACGCTCCTCTACCAGCCGATCGTCTCCCTCGAGGCCGACCGCGAGCCGGGGCCGCCCCCGCGCGTGGAGGCGCTGCTGCGCATGAGCGAGACGGGCGGGGAGCTGATCCTGCCCATGTCCTTCATCCCGGTGGCCGAGCGTTACGATCTCATGCGCACCATCGACCGGTGGGTGATCGAGCGCGCCTTCGCCGACTACCGGCGCCTGGTCCGCGACATGGGCGTGGACCGGCCCGCGGAATTCTCGATCAACCTGTCGGGCCACACGCTCTCCAGCCCGGACTTCAGCGAGATCGTGCGCGACAATCTCGCCCAGTACGGCGTCCCGCCCGCGAGCATCTGTTTCGAGATCACGGAGACGGCGGCCATCGCCAACGTCGAGCGCGCGCGCGCCGCCATCGAGGGGCTTCGCGCCCTGGGCGTGCGCTTCTGGCTCGACGACTTCGGCAGCGGGCTCTCGTCGTTCAACTACCTCAAGCACTTCCCCGTCGACGGGCTGAAGATCGACGGACTGTTCGTGAAGGGCGTGGCCAAGAGCTACCTCGACTACGCGATGGTGGAGGCCATCCAGAAGATCGCCACCACCATGGGCCTCACCACCATCGCCGAATACGTGGAGAGCGAGGACATCGCGAAGAAGCTCGTCGCCATCGGCGTCCCCTGGGGCCAGGGTTACTACCTCGGCCCGCCGCGTCCCCTGGAAACGATCTTCGGCTGACCGGCGCCCCCGTCAGTGACGCAGGGACGGGCGGTGGGCTATAATCCGCGCCGAATCGGCGCCGGGCCTTGGGAAGAGGGCCGGCCGCCTCCCGCCGAAGTCCAGACCATAACGAGACGCCATGTCCCGCACCAGACTCATCATCGCCGCCCTCGCCGCGGCCCTCGCCACCACGGCCCAGGCCGCCGGTGACCCCGCCGCCGGAAGGCAGAAGAATTTCCAGTGCATGGGGTGCCACGGCATCCCGGGTTGGAAGACCGCATTCCCCGAGGTCTACCAGGTGCCCAAGCTGGGCGGGCAGCACGCCGCCTACATCGTCTCCGCGCTCAAGCAGTACAAGGCGGGCGATCGCGACCATGCGACGATGCGTTCCATCGCTGCCGGACTTTCCGAGCAGGACATGGAAGACATCGCGGCCTACTACGCGCAATCGGCCGGCGGCGCGACCGTCGCCGGGAAATGAGGCGCGCCATGAACAGGAACCTGCTCATCGCGCTCGCCGCACTCGCCCTTTGCGCCCCGGCCTACGCGGCCAAGGGCGATGCCGCCGTCGGCAAGACGAAGGCGGAGCCCTGCAAGGCCTGCCACGGCGAAGCGGGCATCAGCGTGGCCCCCGAATTCCCCAAGATCGCCGGCCAGCACGCCGACTACATCGCCACCGCGCTCAGGCACTACAAGCTCGGCAAGCGCAAGAACCCGATCATGGCGGGGCAGGTCGCCAACCTCTCCGACAAGGACATGCTCGACCTCGCAGCCTGGTTCTCGACGCAGTCGGGCCTGGCGATCAAGTACTGAGCCTGCCCGTGGCTCTTGAGGGGACGGTTCCTGGGAACCGTCCCCTTTTCAGGTCTTGCGCGAGAGGCAGGCGAGGTAGGAGGCGTTGTCGAAGCCGGCGGCGTTGCGTTGCGCCTGCCAGACGACCTCGGCGAGGCACTCCATCGCCGCGTGGCGCGCCTCGTGCCAGGAATCGCGTTTCGCGGCGAGGGCGCGGATGGCCTCGCGGATGCCGGGAGGCTGGTCGATGGAGACCTGCTCCTCGATGGCGAGGTGCAGGGACAGGTGCAGGAACGGGTTCGTCTCTCCGCCCTCGGGCTTCCATTCGCGATCGCGGTTACGACCCGGGTTCGCCAGCACCTCGTGGTACTCCGGGTGCTCGACCACGATCGCGAGCGCCATGGATTCCAAGGGCGTGAGCGGTTCGCCCGCGTGCGACTTCGCCCACAGGCCGAAGAAGAATTCGCGGGCCTGGTCGCGCGTGGGGTTGAAGAGGCTCATTTCGGCAGGCGCGATCGCTTCGGGGCGGCGGGAGCGGCGAACTTCGCCTTGTCCTTGAACCCGCACGGCCCGTACACCGGGCATTGGCCGCAGCGGGGCGACCGCGCGAGGCACGTGTAGCGGCCGTGCAGGATGAGCCAATGGTGCGCGTGCAGGCGGAATTCCTCCGGCACGACCTTCAGGAGCTTCAGCTCCACGGCGAGCGGATCCTTGCCGGGCGCGAGGCCGGTGCGGTTGGCCACGCGGAAGATGTGCGTGTCCACCGCCATCGTGGGCTCGCCGAAGGCCACGTTCAGGACGACGTTGGCGGTCTTGCGCCCGACGCCGGGCAGCTTCTCCAGGGCTTCCCGCGTGCGCGGGACTTCGCCGCCGTGCTCCTCGAGGAGCATGCGCGAGAGGGCGATCACGTTCTTCGCCTTCGTGCGGAAGAGCCCGATCGTCTTGATGGCTTCCCTGAGCGCCTCCTCCCCCAGCGCCACCAGGGCCGAGGGCGTGTTGGCCACCGGATAGAGCTTGCGCGTGGCGAGGTTCACGCTCTTGTCGGTCGCCTGCGCCGAGAGCACGACGGCCACCAGGAGCTCGTAGGGCGTGGCGTAGTCGAGCTCGCTCTTCGGCTCGGGGTTGGCGTCGCGCAGGATGCGGAAGAATTCGGCGCGGGCCTCGGGCTTCACTCGTACGCCTCCATCTTCGCGGCCCGCTCCGCGACGTCGCGGCCAAGGCGGAAGGCGCGGAACGCGTGCCGGCTGCGCGAGAGGTCCGGGTCGGGAAGGCTTGCCACCGGGACCAGCGAGATGCAGTCCACGGGGCAGGGCGGGATGCACAGCTCGCAACCGGTGCACCAGTCGGCGATCACCGTGTGCATGAGCTTCGAGGCGCCCACGATCGCGTCCACCGGGCAGGCATGGATGCACTTCACGCAGCCGATGCAGAGCGCCTCGTCGATGAACGCCACCTGCAGGGGGCGGCAGGCGCCGTAGGCAGGGTCGAGCGGCTTCACGGCCCGGCCCAGGAGCGCGGCGAGCTTCGCCACGCCCTCGTCGCCGCCCGGCGGGCATTGGTCGATGTCGGCCTCGCCCCCTGCGATCGCCTCGGCGTACGGCCGGCAGCCGTCGTAGCCGCACTTCGTGCACTGCGTTTGCGGCAGGAGCGCGTCGATGCGCACGGCCAGCTCGCTCACGCGAGTTCCTCCTGCGAGAGAGCTGCGAAGGGCCGTCCCGCCTCGGCGGCGATGTCCGCGTGCGTGAACCGGCCGCGCCACAGAAGGACGCCGGCGCGCAGGCCCGGATCGTCGCGCAGGGCGCGCGCGATCCCCTTGCCGGCCATGGCCTGCACGAACGGGAGCGCCGCGGCCGAGAGCGCCGCCGAGCCCGCCCGGGCTACCGCCGCGGGCATGTTGGCCACGCAGTAATGCACCACGCCCTCCTCGACGTAGGTAGGGTTCGCGTGAGTGGTCGGGCGCGAGGTTTCGGCCACCCCGCCCGCGTCGATGGAGACGTCCACGATGACGGAGCCCGGCTTCATCCGCGCGACGAGCGCGCGGCGCAGGAGCCTGGGCGTCGGCGCTCCGGGGACGAACACCGCGCCAACGACGAGGTCGGCGGCGAGCGCATGCCTTTCGATGGCTTCCGGCGTGGCGAGCCCGGTTGCCACCACAGGGCCCAGGCGGGCGGCGACGGCATCGCGTGTCGCGGCCGATCGCGTGAGGAGAGTCACTTTCGCGCCCATGGCCGCCGCGAGTCCGGCCGCGCTCGATCCGGCGTGGCCGCCGCCCAGCACCAGCACGATCGCCGGCTCCGCCCCGGGGCAGCCCGCCAGCAGCGTGCCGTTGCCGCCCGCGGGCAGCGTGAGGAGTTGCGCGCCCACCTGGATCGCGAGGCGCCCGGCGATCACCGACATCGGGGCGAGCAGCGGAAACCCCCCTCCGGTGTCGCGCACCATCTCGTAGGCGATCGCGGTGACGCCCCGGTCGGCGACTTCGCGCGCGAGCGCCGGCTCGCCCACGAGATGCTGGAAGGAAAAGAGGGCGGAGTCGCGCGCGAGGCTCGTCCATTCGCCCGGCTGGATCTCCTTCACCTTCACCACGAGCTCGGCTTGCCAGGCGCGCTCCGGGTCGACGACGGTGGCGCCGGCCGCGCGATAGGCGTCGTCGGTGGCCCCGATGCCGAGGCCGGCTTCCGAAGCGACGCGCACCTCATGGCCTTCGCGCGCGAGCGCGGCGACCGCGGCTATGTCGAGCCCGACCCGGCGCTCGCCTTGCTTCGATTCGCGTGGGATGCCGATCCGCATCGTGGCCACCGGCGCGCGGCGCCGGTCTCAGGCCTTGAGCGCGCGCCGCGCCTCGGCGATGAGGCCGGGCCCGCGGTAGATGAAGCCGGTGTAGAGCTGCACGAGGCTCGCGCCGGCGTCGATCTTGGCCTTCGCATCGCCGCCCGTCAGGATGCCCCCCACGCCGATGAGCGGGATGCGCCCGGCGAGCAGCCGCGCGAGCTTGCGCAGGACTTCCGTGGAAACGGCGAACACGGGGCGCCCCGACAGCCCGCCGGACTCGCCGGCGTGGCGGTGGCCCTCGACGCCCGCGCGGCCGATCGTGGTGTTGGTGGCGATGAGCGCGTCGACGCGGTGCCTGAGCGCCAGCTCGGCGATGGTCGCGATCTGCTCGTCGTCGAGGTCCGGGGCGATCTTCACCGCCAGCGGCTTCGTCCTGCCCGCGCGCGCGGCGAGCGCGTCGCGCCGGGCCATGATGGCCGCGAGCAGGCCGTCGAGCATCTGCCCGGACTGCAGGTCGCGCAGGTTCTTCGTGTTGGGCGACGAGATGTTCACCGCGATGTAGGTCGCGCGGTCGTACACGGCGTCCAGGCAGGCGAGGTAGTCGTCGGCGGCCCGCTCGATGGGCGTGTCGAAGTTCTTGCCGATGTTGATGCCGAGAACGCCCCGGAAGGCGGATTTCTCGACGTTGCGAAGCAGCGCCTCCACGCCCACGTTGTTGAAGCCCATGCGGTTGATGATCGCCTCGTGCTCCACCAGCCGGAACAGGCGCGGCCTGGGGTTGCCCGGCTGCGGGCGCGGCGTGACGGTGCCGACCTCGAGGTGGCCGAAGCCCAGCGCCGCGAGCGGGTCGAGGTACTGCGCGTTCTTGTCCATGCCCGCGGCGAGTCCCACGGGATTGGGGAACCTGATCCCCATGACCGTGCGCTCCTCGCCGCGATCGGAGCCTGCGCCCAGGAGCGCCACGGCGGGGCCGAGGGCGCACATCGACTTGAGCGACAGCTCGTGCGCGGTTTCCGGATCCAGGCGGAAGAGGGCGCTGCGGGCGAGGCGGTAGAGCATCAAGGGCACCGGGCGGGCAGGACGCGCATCGTCACAGGCGCTTCCATTCCCCGCGCGAGAGCCCCTCGATGGGGCGGAACTCGCTCTTGTAGGCCATCTTGCGGCTCTGCGCGATCCAGTAGCCGAGGTAGACGTACGGCAGGCCGAGGCGCCTGGCTTCCTCGACCTGCCAGAGGATGTTCCAGGTGCCGAAGCTCGCCTTCGGGACGAGCGGATCGAAGAAGGTGTAGACGGAGGACAGGCCGTCGGCCAGCTCGTCCACGATGGAGACCATGCGCAGCTTCCCGTCCTCGCGGAACTCGATGAGGCGCGTGGCGACGTTGGACTGCAGCAGGAAATGCGCGTACTGCTCGCGGCTGTCGTGGTCCATGCCGCCGCCGCGATGGCGCTCGCCCTGGTACAGGCGGTAGAGCGCGTAGTGCTCCGGGCTGAACTTGAGCTCGCCCTGGCGCGCCTCGAGCCCGCCGTGGCGCTTCCAGGCGCGGCGCTGGGAACGGCTGGGCTCGAAGAGATCCGTCACCACGCGCACCGGCACGCAGGCCTGGCAATGGTCGCAGTACGGGCGGTAGGTGAACGCGCCCGAGCGGCGGAAGCCGGCCGAGACGAGGCAGCCGTAGGCCTGCGTGTCGATGAGGTAGCTGGGCGTGGCCACCTGCGAGCGCGCGAGCCGCCCGTGCAGGTAGCTGCACGGGTAGGGCGCCGTCGCGTAGAACTGCAGATTGGCTATCGGGAGGTCGTTGAGCCTTGCCATGCTTCCTCGGTGGCCGGCCAACGGCTGCCGGACGGGGGATATTGTATCGAGTCGGCCAGCAACTGCGCGAACTCCCGCCTCGGGATCTCGCGCGCGCCCAGGGAGGCCAGGTGGCGCGTGGCCTGCTGGCAGTCGATGACGCGCACGCCGAGCGACCGCGCGCGCCCGACCAGCTTCACCAGCGCCACCTTCGAGGCGTCCGTGGCCCGCGAGAACATCGACTCGCCGAAGAATACGCGGCCCAGCAGGATGCCGTAGAGGCCTCCGGCGAGGGCGCCGTCCTTCCACGATTCCACGGAGTGCGCGAAGCCCAGCTCGTGCAGCCGCGTGTAGGCCGCGACCATCTCCGGCACGATCCAGGTGCCCGCCTGCCCGTCGCGCGGGGCGGCGCATTCGCGCATCACCTCGGCGAAAGCCGTGTCGAAGCGCGTCTCGAACTCGCCCCTGGCGACGGTCTTGCGAAGCGAGCGCGACACCTTGAGCTCGTCGGGGAAAAGCACCATGCGCGGGTGCGGCGACCACCACAGGATCGGGTCGCCTTCGGAGAACCAGGGGAAGATGCCCTTCGAATAGGCGTCGAGGATGCGCCCGGGCGAGAGGTCGGCCCCCGCGCACAGGAGCCCGTTGGGCGAGCGCAGCGCCTTCGAGACGGGCGGGAAGGGGTCGGCCGGACGCAGCAACGGGATCACGCTGCGCACTTTAGCAGGATGCGCGCCCCGGCCGCGCGCGAGGCCGCCGCGCGATTGCGCTTACACTTCGCGCATGCGCACGCCGCCCGGACTCCGCCTCGCGTCCCGCCTTTCCGGCGCCGGCACCACCATCTTCAGCGTCATGTCGGCGCTCGCTCGCGAGCACGGCGCCGTGAACCTGGGGCAGGGCTTCCCCGACTACCCGATCGATCCCGCGCTCGTCGATCTCGTCACCGCGGCGATGAAGGCGGGGCACAACCAGTACCCGCCCATGCCCGGCGTGATGGCGCTTCGCGAGGCGATCGCCGCCAAGGTCGAGCGGCTCTACGGGCGCGCCTACGACCCCGAGCACGAGGTCACCGTGACGGCGGGGGCCACGCAGGCGCTCTTCACCGCGATACAGTCCCTCGTGGGCCCGGGAGACGAGGCGATCGTCTTCGAGCCCGCCTACGACAGCTACGTGCCCGCCATCCGGCTGGCGGGCGCCGCGCCCGTGGCCGTGCCGCTCACCTTCCCCGGCTACCGCATCGACTGGACGGCGGTGCGCCGCGCCATCACCCCGCGCACGCGCCTCATCCTCGTGAACACGCCCAACAACCCGGGCACGAGCGTTCTCTCTGCCGCGGATCTCGCCGAATTCGAGGCGGTGACGCGCGGCACCTCCATCATCGTGGTGTCCGACGAGGTCTACGAGCACATGGTCTTCGACGGCCGGCGCCACGAAAGCCTCGCGCGGAACGCGGAGCTCGCCGCGAGGAGCGTGGTGATCGGCTCCTTCGGCAAGACCTTCCACGCCACGGGCTGGAAGGTGGGCTACGCGCTGGCGCCGCGCGC
>JAGRPO010000118.1 GCA_019449455.1 Betaproteobacteria bacterium
CGGCTTTCCCGGCGTGCATGAAGACGATCTCGTCGGCCAGGCGCCGGGCCTGGCCGAGGTTGTGCGTGGTCATGACGATTCGCGTACCTTCGGCCGCGATGGAAGCGATGACGCGCTCGATCTCGGCGGTCGCGCCCGGGTCGAGGCTCGCCGTGGGCTCGTCGAGGAAGACGATCTCGGGCTCGAGCGCCCAGGCGCGCGCGAGCGCCAGGCGCTGCTGCTCGCCGCCGGAGAGCACGCGTGCCGGACGGTGGGCGATGTCCGCGAGGCCCACGCGCGCGAGTGCCGACGAGGCGCGCTTCGCGCGCTCGGGCTCGGCGACGCCATTCACGGCGAGGGCGTAGCGGATGTTCGCGAGCGCGGAGCGGCGCAGCATCACCGGGCGCTGGAAGACCATCGCCTGCCGCACGGGCTTGGGCCACGACACGGTGCCGGACGCGGGTGCGAGGAGGCCGTGCAGCGTGCGCAGGAGAACGCTCTTGCCCGCGCCATTGGGGCCCAGGACGACGGTGCGAAGGCCGGGCTCGAGGGTGAGCGTGAGGCCGTCGAGCGCCCTCACGCCGCCCAGCACGACGGTGAGGTCGCGGGCCTCGAGCACGAACGGCGCGCGCTCAGCCATGGTGCTTCGCGCTCCATTCGCGGATGCCGAAGGCGCCCGCATTGATGGCGAGCACCACGCCGATGAGAACGACGCCCAGGGCGAGGGCGAGCGGCAAGTCGCCCTTGCTCGTCTCCAGGGCGATGGCGGTGGTCATCACGCGCGTGACGCCGTCGATGTTGCCGCCGACGACCATCACGGCGCCCACCTCCGAGGCGGCGCGGCCGAAGCCCGCCATCACGACGGTGAGGAGGGAGAAGCGCGTGTCCCACAGGACCGTGGGCACGGCCCGCAGCCGCGAGACGCCCAGCGAGGTGAGCTGCTCGCGGTACTCGTTCCAGGCGTCCTCCGTCGTCTGGCGCGCGAGGGCGGCGACGATGGGGATCACCAGCACCGTCTGCGCCACCACGATGGCGGCCGGGGTGAAGAGGATGCCGAAGGAGCCCAGGGGCCCGGCGCGCGAAAGCAGGAGGTAGACGACGAGGCCCACCACGACGCTGGGGAGCCCCAGCAGCGCGTTGAGGAGGACGATGAGCGCGCGGCGGCCGGGGAATCGCCCGACGGCGATGAGCGCGCCCAGGGGCAGGCCGATCGCGGCGCCGGCGATGGCGGCGACGAGCGAGAGGTGCAGCGAGAGGAGGACGATCCTCGCGAGCTCCGGGTCGGCCCCGCCGATGAGCCCGAGGGCCACGCCGAAACTTGCAAAAATTTCAAACATCGCGCAATTTTACCAAATCGCTGAAAATGGCTCCATGACGCGCGCCACGTAGAATCGCCCCCATGCCCCCTGCCCGCCTCACCGTTGCCGAGGTCGCCCGCCACCTGCGGCTGGGCACGCGCAAGGTCTACGACCTCGTCGCGCGCAAGGGGCTGCCGCACGCCCGGGCGGGCGGCAAGCTCCTTTTCGAGCTGGCCGAGGTCGAGCGCTGGCTCGCGCAGTCGGCCTCGGGATCGGCCGCGCACCGGGGCATCCCGCCCCCCACCCTGGGAGGCAGCCACGACCCGCTGCTCGACTGGGCGGTTCGCGAATCGCGCTGCGGGCTGGCGCTCCTCACGCAGGGCAGCGCAGACGGGCTCGAGCGGCTCGCGCGCGGGGAAGTCTCGGGCGCCCTCATGCACCTGCCCTCGGCGGACCTGGCGGACTTCAATCGCGCCGAGGCCGAAGAGCGGCTGCGCGGCCGCAACGTCGCGCTGGTCGAGTGGGCGCGGCGGGAGCAGGGGCTGCTCGTGGCGCGCGGCAATCCGAAAAGGGTCCGTGCGATCGGCGACCTCGCGAAGCGGGGCGTGTCCGTCGCGGCGCGCCAGCCGGGGGCGGGGAGCGCGGTCCTGCTGGATCGGCTGCTGGCGCGCGACGGCATCGACCGCAAGCGGCTTCGCATTGCCGTCACCACCATGGGGGAGAACGACCTGGCGATGGCGGTGAAGACCGGCGAGGCGGACGTGGGGCTGGGCGCGCGCGCCGCGGCCGCCCCGCTTGGGCTGGATTTCGTGCCGCTCGTCGTCGAGCGTCTCGACCTCGGCGTCTCGCGCGCCGCGTGGTTCGAGGCGCCCCTGCGCGCGCTGTTCGCCTTTGCGCACGGCAAGCGCTTCGCCGAGCACGCCCGCTCGCTCGGCGGCTACGACATCTCGGGCCTCGGCACCCTCACCTGGAACGACCCCAACTGAATTTGGGGACGGTTCCCAGGAACCGTCCCCTTTTCAGTTGGCCATGAGGTGGATGCCGTCGCGCAGGAGGGAGACGACGACTTCCGCGCCGGCCTCGAGGCCGTTGCGGCGCGCGACGTGCAGGGGAAAGGTGACGCGCAGGGATTCGCCCGTGGCCTCGACGCGGATCACGGTGCTCACGTTCTCGCCCAGCGGCAGAAAGTCGGCGATGGCGCCGCGCACGGGGTTCTCGCGTTCGCCGCGCGAGGGGCGGTCGCGGCGGTGCAGGATGATGTGCGAGCCCGGGATCGCCCATTGGACTTCGGCGCCGACGGCGAAGCGCTCGTCGAGCGGGCCCTCGAGCCGCTGGCCCAGGCCCTCCAGCAGGGTGATGCCCGCTGCGGCGTCGTGCCCGGCAACCTTTCCGCGGAAGACGTTCTTCATGTCCACCAGCCTCGCCACGAGCGAATTGGCCGGCCGTGCCAGGATCTCGTGCGGCGGCGCGGTCTGCAGCGTGCGCCCGCGGTGCAGGATGCACATGCGGTCGGCGAGCATCGCGGCCTCGTCGAGGTCGTGGGTGACGAGCACGACGGGCATCGCGAGGTCGCGCCGCAGCGTGGCGAGCTCGCGGTAGAGGATCTGGCGGGTGCTGCGGTCCACCGCCGAGAACGGCTCGTCGAGCAGGAGCGCCCGCGGATCGCGGGCCAGTGCGCGCGCCACCGCCACGCGCTGCTGCTGGCCGCCCGAGAGCTCCGCCGGACGGCGCGACTCGAGCCCCTTGAGGTTCACGCGGTCCAGGAGCGCGCGTGCGCGGCCGGCGCGCTCCGGCGCCGCCACGTGGCCGAGCGCGGCCTCCACGTTCGCCTGCGCGCTCATGTGCGGGAACAGGGCGTAGTTCTGGAAGACGAAGCCCACCGAGCGTTCGCGCGGCGTGAGCGAGACGCCGCCCGCGGAATCGAACCACGTGCGGCCGCCCACCGCGATGCGCCCCGACTTCGCCCGCAGCACGCCCGCGATGCAGCGAAGCACGGTGGACTTCCCGCTGCCCGACGGACCCACGAGCGCCAGCACCTCGCCCGCCGCGCACGCAAGGTCGACGTCGAGCGAGATGGGCCCGGCCTGCGACAGGCGCACCTCGAGGCCGGCGCCCGCGCGCTCAGCCACGACGCCCCGCCCTGCGCGCGCCCGTCGCGTAGACGACCGCCATCGCCACGAGCGACAGGCCCAGGAGCACCGCCGACATGACCCCCGCCGCGGCGTTGTCGAAGGCCTGCACGCTGTCGTAGATGGCGATGGCGACCGTTCGCGTCTCGCCGGGGATACTGCCTCCGACCATGAGCACGACGCCGAACTCGCCCAGCGTGTGCGCGAACGTCATCACCATCCCCGACAGGATGCCGGGCCAGGCGAGCGGCAACTCGATGCGCGCGAGCGTCTGCCACCGCGTGAGGCCGCAACAGGCCGCGGCGTCGCGAACGTCCTGCGGGATCGATTCGAAAGCGCGCTGCATGGGCTGGATCGCGAAGGGGAGGTTGAACACCACCGAGGCGACGAGCAGGCCCTCGAAGCTGAAGACGAGCGTGCGGCCGAACGCCGACTGGAACCACTGGCCGACGGGGGAGCCCGCGCCCATGCTCACGAGCAGGTAGTACCCCAGCACCGTGGGCGGGAGCACGAGCGGGAGCGCCAGCACGCCCTCCGCGACGGGCTTCCACGCGAAGCGATTCCACGCGAGCCAGCGGCCGAGCACGATGCCCACCGGCAGCAGGGCGAGCATCGTCCATGCGGCGAGCTTGAGCGAGAGGGTGAGGGCGATCCAGTCCATCAAGGGCCGGGCGGGGAGAAGCCGTAGCGCGAGAATACCCCGCGCGCGGCGGGCGCCTGCAGGTAGCGGTAGAAGGCGCGCGCCTCCTCGCCCGCGCCCTTCACGAGCGCCATGCGCTGCCTGAGCGGCGCATGCGCGGCCTCCGGCACGAGCGCGTACCGCCCCTTCCCCGACACGGCGGGCGTGAACGTGAGCGAGTACGCGAAGAGGCCCGCCGTCGCGTTGCCCGAGGCGGCGAACTGCGCGGCCTGGGAGACGTTCTCCCCGAGGACGAGCCGGCCCTCGAGCGCTCCCCAGGCGCCCGCGTGCTCGAGGGCTTGCCTGGCCGCGCGGCCGTAGGGCGCATGGGAGGGGTTGGCGATCGCGAGCTTCGCCACGCGCCCGGCGCGGGCCTGCTCGGCCAGACCCGGCATGCCCTTGTCCGGGTCCACGGGCGAGCCCTCCGGGGCGAAGAGCACCAGCCTGCCGACCGCGTACAGGACGCCCTCGTCCTCGAGACGGCCGTCCCGCGCGAGCGCGAGGACGTAGGACTCGTCGGCGCTGAGGAAAAGCTCGAAGGGAGCGCCTTCCGCGATCTGGCGGCGGAAGTTGCCCGACGAACCGTAGGCGAGGCGCACCGCCCTGCCGGTCTCGCGCGCATAGGCCCGCGCGATTTCGTCGAGGGCGAACTTGAGGTCGGAGGCCGCCGCCACGCCCGGCGCGGCGGCGGCGGGCAGGGCGGCGAGGACGAGCGCGGCCAGGGCGGCGAGCAATCGCGTCATGCGCGGGCTCCCCGCCGCGGCGGCGATCAGGAAGGCTTCTTGGCGCCCTCGAGGAGCTTCTGCAGCTCTCCCGACTGGTACATCTCGCGCATGATGTCCGAGCCGCCC
>JAGRPO010000119.1 GCA_019449455.1 Betaproteobacteria bacterium
AGCCTTCCGGTGGAGCGCTAGGCCCGTGGCGAAGATCCTGATGTACGCGACCGGCGTCTGCCCGTACTGCGTCATGGCGGAGAAGCTCCTTCGCGCCAAGGGTGCGACCGACATCGAGAAGGTCCGCGTCGACCTCGACCCCGCGCGCCGCGAGGAGATGATGAGCCGCACCGGCCGGCGCACCGTTCCCCAGATCTACGTCGGGGAGCGCCACGTCGGCGGCTACGACGACCTCGCCGCGCTCGACCGCGCCGGCGGACTCGACCCGCTGCTCGCCGCCTGAGCGCTGCGGCCCCAACAATATCCAACCGAAGGAAGCACCATGAGCGACGCCCAGAACCAGCCTGTCTTTTCGATCGAGAAGCTCTACGTGAAGGACATCTCGCTCGAGATCCCCAACGCCCCGCAGGTGTTCCTCGAGCGCGAGGCGCCGCAGGTCGAGATCCAGCTGCACCACGCTTCGTCCAAGGTCGACGACGGCGTGTACCAGACCCTCCTCACCGTCACGGTGACGGCGAAGATCAAGGACAAGACCCTCTTCCTCGTCGAAGTGGGCCAGGCCGGCATCTTCTCGATCCGGAACATCCCGGAAGCCGACATGGAGCCGATCCTGGGCATCGCCTGCCCGAACATCCTTTACCCCTACGTCCGCGAGGTCGTCGGGGACATGGTCATGCGCGCGGGATTCCCGGCCGTGGTGCTCACGCCCGTCAACTTCGAGGCGCTCTACCAGTCGCAGAAGCAGGCGGAGCAGCAGCAGGAGCCCGCCTCGCCCATCATCCAGGCCACGCACTGACCGGCGAGCCCATGCGCGCCGCGGCGGCACTCCTGGCTGGCTTGCTGGCACTTCCCGCGCTGGCGGGGGAGTACCGGTCCATCGGCGACCATGCGACCGTGCTCTACGACGCGCCTTCCCTCAAGGCCGACCGGATCTTCGTGGCGACCCGCGGCTATCCCTTCGAGGTCCTGGTGAAGCTCGACCTGTGGACGAAGGTGCGCGACGCCGGCGGCGAGGTGGCGTGGGTGGAGAACCGGGCGCTCGGCGAGCGCCGCAGCGCGCTCGTGAGCGTGCCGGTGGCCGACGTGCGCGCCGCGCCGGACGCGAAGTCGGCGCTCGTCTTCGAAGCCTACAAGCAGGTCCTCCTCGAGGTGCTCGAGCCTCCCGCCGACGGATGGGTGAAGGTGCGCCACCGCGACGGGCAGCAGGGTTACGCCCGGGTCGCGCACCTCTGGGGCGTCTAGGCCGTCCATGAAGATCGCGATCCTCGGGGCGGGCGCTTGGGGATCGGCGCTGGCGGTCTCGTTTTCCGCGGGTCACGAGGTCGTCCTTTGGACGAGGCGGCCGGAAGCCTGCGCGGAGCTTGCGCGCCGCCGGTCCAGCCCGTACCTGCCCGAGGTTTCCTTTCCCGGGACGCTGCGCGTCGAGCCCGACCTTCGAAAGGCCGTGTCGGATTGCGAACTGGCGATCATGGCGACCTCGACCTCGGGACTGCGCGAGGCGGCCGCGGCCGTCGCCGCCATACGCCCCTCGATCCGGCTGCTCTGGGCCTGCAAGGGATTCGAGACTTCCACCCGCCTCCTCCCGCACCAGGTGGTGTCGCAGGTCCTCCCCGGGTCGCACCAGGTGGGCGCGCTGTCGGGGCCGAGCTTCGCGCTCGAGGTGGCGCGCGGCCAGCCGACCGCGCTCACGGTCGCGTCGGCCGATTCGCAGTTCGCCGCCGCCACCGCTTCCGCCCTCAACAGCCCGCGGCTTCGCATCTACTCGAGCACCGACCTCGTCGGCGTCGAGCTGGGCGGGGCGCTGAAGAACGTCATCGCCATCGCCTCGGGCATCGCCGACGGGCTTGCGCTCGGGCGCAACGCGGGCGCGGCGTTGATCACGCGGGGGCTCGCGGAAATCGTGCGGCTCGGCATCGCCATGGGAGGGCAGCCGGAAACCTTCATGGGCCTCACCGGCCTGGGCGACCTCGTCCTCACCTGCACGGGGGACCTCTCGCGCAACCGGGCCGTCGGACTGGAACTCGCGAAGGGGAAGTCCCTCGCTGCGATCCTCGCCGGCCTGGGCCACGTCGCCGAGGGCGTCCAGTCGGCGCGGGCGGCCCGCGACCACGCGCGCGCGCTCGGCGTCGAAATGCCGATCACGCAAGCCGTATGCGCGGTCCTTTTCGAGGCGATGGCGCCCTCGTCGGCGGTACAAGGACTCCTCGCGCGCGACCCGAAGGCGGAATGAGGGCCTTCCCGCTCAATAAGTGATCGTCAGCGTGTGCCCCTGGACCGCGTTGCAGGTCGCCGTGGCGCACGTGCCCGCCTGTCCCGCGGCGATCGAGCCGGCAATGGGAATGGTCTGGACCGCTCCCGTGCCGGTCATGCCCAGCGTGCCTCCATTGAGCACCAGCGTGTAGTTCAACCCCAGCAGCGTGCCCCCATAGGCGTCGAGCGCCATGGTATAGGGCATGCCGTTCGTGCAGTTGGCCCCGAAATTCGTGCTGGCGTTGGAAGCGCCGCCGAGCGACGTGTAGTTGAAGACAAGGGTTGCCGGAGCCGGCGCGATGGTGCAGGACACGGGATGGACGATGCTCACGGCGATCTGGCTTGTCGCCGGGGTGGGGGTGCCCGTCGACAACGTGAGCGTCATTCTGACGGAATCGGTGAACGTGCCCGAATTCTTGCCCGTTTGACCGGAAGTGATGCAGCCCCACCAGCTCGTCGTGGTTGCCGCGGACAGGGAGGTGCCGATGAAGGTGATCGTGCCGCTGATGCGGCCGAGTCCCGTTCCCGTCCACAGGGTCGTGCAGCCGCTGTTCTTGTAGGTGTCGTAGGTGATGCGGTTGGCGGCGCCGCCGGCCCCGCCCCGCCTCGCCTGGTTCGGATTGCCCGCCGTGTACAACCCGTTGTTCACCGCCACGTTGAAGGTCAAGGACGCGGCGTCGGCAACGGAACCACGGGTGCAGCTGACCGTGACGGTCGACTGGGTGACGTTGATCGGGTCGGCGGGCACATAGTAGGCCGAGAAGCCGGGCGAGGACGCGTTGCAGGTGATCGCAGCCTGCGCGCCGCTGCCGAAAAACAGCAGAAACGCCGTCAGAAGCATCGGTCGGATGGTCGGTCTCATCGGGTCACCCCCTTGCAGTGCAACGGTCCCACCCGGGCGAATTCGTCCGGCGCCTCGGGCGGCAGCGCGACGTCGAATGTGCATTGCCGGCCCTTCCATTTCAGCATCACCCGGTTGGTAGCCTGGAGCCCGGTGACGAAGGCCTCGCCCCGCCTCGCCACGTAGAATTCCTCCTTGTCGCCCTCGATCTGCGCGATGGCGCCGGCCGGCGCCGCGTCCCCGTCGTCCAGGACGATCCTCAGCAGCGCCCCCCGGCCGCTTCGCACCGGGAACGTGACCTTCACGCCGCTGCGCCAGGCGGGCACGATCACCTGCTCGATCGAGTCGATCTCCGCGCTCAGGGGAAGCTCGTTCGGATCGATGCGGATCGAGTTCTTCTGGTAGGGCCAGAGTTGCGGTATCAGCGCCACGCCCTTCGCGTCGGTGCGCGTGAGGATGTTGCTTCCGAGACCGATGCCGATATCGCCGTAGCCCGCCACCTCGGCCACGGCGAAGCTCTGGTCCAGGCGCCGGGTGGCGAACAGGTTTCCGTCCGCGAGCACCAGCCCCCCGGTGGTTCCGAGCCGGGTGGCCTTCAGGTCGGGCGAGGCGCTCAGTTCGCCATTGAGCGTGCCGTAGCGTCCCTGGTAGTGGATGCCGCCCTCCGCGCGGGCCTGGTCCTGCACCCGCCCGGCGAGCACTCGCCAGCCCAGGTCGGTCGCCGGCGACGGATTCTGCTGGGCCGCGAGGTACGCGTCATGCCGCCCGTCGCGGCTGTTGGTCGTGGCGCTGTAGGCCCGATTGTTGTCGAACGGCATGACGTAGCTCATGCCCACCGCCGTGCCGCTGTCTCCGGCCACGCCCCGGCTCACGGTCAACGTCAGCGTGCTGTGGCCCCAGAGACCGACGGAGTAGTTGCCCGATATGGTCGAAATGCGCGAATCGTCGTAGCGGGACAGGGAGGCGAATCCGAGGCCGAACGTTCCCGCCTTCGGGCTGGCGTATGTCCAGTTGCCCGCCACCTGCAGCTTGATGGGCGCGATCGCCTCGTCCTGCCCCAGGAGCCGGAACCGGGAAGTGGCGCCCTGCGCCTGGAAATTGAGGCTGGTGCGCAATCCCTCGCGCTCAAGGCCGAACAGCCACAGGTTGCCGCTGCCCAGGCCGTCGTGATCGCTCGCCACGAACGCGGCGGTGCCGACGAACTGGCCGGGAAGCGCCTTCGACACGCCGAGGCCCAGCGTGCGCAGCTTCCTCGTCGCCTCCGCCCGTCCCTCGAGGCTCAGCTCGTCGCTGTAGCCGTGCCGCCACATGCCGCTCGCGAACCCTGCGCCATAGTCGTTGCTCGCGTTTCCGAGGTCGCGCCGGACCGTGCCCGCCTCGAAGCTCCAGTCGTCCAGGCCCTTTGCCAGCAGGCGGCTGGTCGCGAAGAAGGACTGCACGATCACCGTCTCGCGTCCGAGGAGGTCGCGGACGACCATCCGCGCCTCGCCGTTGCCCGTCATGACCGGGAAATTGTCGATCGCGAACGGCCCCGTCGGCACGCTCGAGACCTGGCGCAGCACGTCGTTCACGTAGAGCTCCACCGTCGAGGGAGCGATGGAGCTTCCCCGCAGGGTCGGCAGCGGCTGGGTGATGAATCCCGGGGTCAGCGCGTAGTTGGTGCCGAGCTGGATGCCGCCGAAATAGACGTTGCGGCCCCACAAGCCCGCCCGCGTGTTCGTATCGCCGAGCCGGAGCGTGCGGTTCCGGTCCGGGAAATCCTTCGTGAGAGTGGTCTCGAGGCGAAGGAAATTGCGCGACCGGCCGAGGGCGGCGTCGTCGGCCAGGTTGCGGCCGACCTGCGTGCTGGTCAGGACGCCCCAGGGGCCGGAGACGCCGGCTTCCGTGAGCACGCCGAGGTCCTGGATGGTCGACGCTCCGCGAGGATCGTTTCGGGAGTAGTTGACGTCGTAGTTCAGGAACACGCTGGGCAGGACGGGGCTCACCTTCGGGCGCTTGGCGATCTCGGTCGTCAGGCGCAAAGCCGTGAAGGCCTGCGGGGAGAACAACAGCTCGACCGACTGCGTCGCGAAATCGACCTTGGCCTTGAAGCCGGGCACCGCCGACAAGGGCCAGTATCGCTGGCCCTTGAAGGTGATCGCCTTCGCATCGGGATCGATCTGCACGCGCCATTCCTCGAATGCGTCGCCCGGCGCATAGAGCGCACCGGCGCGCTCGAGGAAGAGCCAGGTGCCACCCTTCGCACTGTTGACCGTGACCTCGAACGGGACTGCTCGCTCGGAGGCGGCGGCGCGCGACGGCAGCGGCGCCGAGACGACCGTGGGCTTGGGCGGCGCCGCGGGCGCGACCACCGGCGAAGCCGGCGCGGGAGGAGCGGCCGCGGTCAACGCGGGCGCCATCGCAATCGCAGGCGCGCCGGCGGCGCCCAGGGGCGATGGCGTGGCCTTGGCCTCGCCGGCCTTCAGCAGCCGGGCCGGCAAACGCAGCCTGGTGCCGGCTACAAGATTCGCCGGGTCGCCAAGAGGGAAAGCGTCGGGGTTGAGGGCCACCAGTTCCCTGGCGAGTTGCCTCGCCTCGCGCATGTCGGCGGTGAACAGGCGGCTGATCCTGAGAAGCTGCTCGCCGTTCGCGACCACCCAGTAGCCTCGATTCACCGCCTCGGCGACTCGCGGGTTCCCCGAGGTCGTGGCCGCCGGCGCGTCCTGGCCGGCCGCCGCGGCGGCCCACGAAAACAGCACCAGCGCGGCGAGCCTTCGGAGAACTCCCCCGCGCATCGCGGGGCCTACTCGGCTACCGTGACATCGAAGGTCCGCGTCGATCCGTCGTCGAGCGTCACTGCAAGCGTGGCCTTGCCGCCGGGAATGGGGCCCTCGGCGCGCTTGATGTCAAAGGTACGTTTGATGGAAGGAAGGATGTAGATTCCGGTTTCCCGGCTGGCGAGCTTGTCTCCGGCGGGACCGGAGAGCACGAACTCGCGCACCTGGGCATAGGCGGTGCCGGCGTTCTCGCAGGCGACCCTGACCGCGTCCGCGGCGGTCCTCTCGACGGCGCATTCGACCCGGCTCTTCGCCCCGGGCGGCGTGACGAAGACCGGCATCGAGAATGCCAGCGCGATCTGCACCTGCACATCGTTGGCGTTGGGCCTCGCCTCGGGAATCTCGCGCACGATCATCCGGTAGGTGAGCTGCTCCGCGGACCGCGCGGGACGGACCATCGCCAGCCGGACCACCTGGCGCGACTTCGGCGCAAGCTTGATGATCGGCGGGGAAAGGAACAGGTCCTCGGAGAGCGTGAGCTCGTCCTCGCCCCCGGGCTTCTGTTTCCACACGAACACGTCGGCCTGCATCACCATCTCCTCGTCGCCTTCGTTGGAGATGGTCACGGCCGCAGCCCGGTCCCTGGGCTGCATGAAGATCCGCACCGGCGTCACGACGAACTGGCCAACCGCCCACGCCGGCGCGCAAGCGCCGAAAACGAGGGGAGCGAGCACGCTTCCCGTCAGGACTGCCTTTCCGATGCGGCGTACCGTCCGCGTGAGCTTCATGTCTGGGTCACCACCCTACCGTCAGTTCAAGGTAGTCCCAGTTTGCCAGATGCAGCACCCGCCACGAAGTAACCGTGCCGTTGCCCAGGTAGGTGTCCACGGTTCCGTACACCTGGCCCGCCCTGCTGATCTGCATCAGGTACCGGTGGGCCTCGCCGTGCATCGGCGACCAGGGCGTTCCGGATTCCCCGGACGAGATGTCCACGACCGCACCTGTCGAGCAGACGACGATGACCGTCGCGCCGAACCCGCCGGTCGCGTTCGTTCGGCGGCACAACCCGGATTCCGCGGCACCCGTCCCATCCTGAACGGATCCTGCCGCCCGTTGAAGAGTGATGGCTACGTCGAATCGTCCGCTTGCCTGGGCAGCCTGGGCGGGCGCCCCGCAAACCGCTGCCATCACGGTCATCGCGACCGCGGCGAACGCGGCGCGATGACGTACTTTCGCTTTATTCAGGCCTGAGAGCATATCCGGACTCCTTTCATAGGATAGCTTCAGTCAAGGCGGGCCATGTCCCGGCCCGCGGCTCGGGGGCGCAATCCTTTTCACCCCCGTGGCTACCTCGGTACCCGGCCCGGGGCGACGTTGCCATCGACATCGCCCCCGCGCTTGGCACCGCCCTAGTAGTTCACGATCAGCGTGTGCGTCCGGTTCGTCGCGGCCGCGTTCGTGCAGCTTGCGGTGGCGCAGGTACCGGCTTGCAGCGCGGCCATCGAGCCGGTGACGCTGTAGGCTTGCGCAGCCCCGTTGCCCGTGCCGCCCGCGGCGCTGAGACCGAGGTCGTACGTGAGGTTGACCGCGTCGTCGGTCACGGAGATCGTCGCCGCGCCGGGGGGCACTGCGGCGCCGTTGCCCGACTGCAGCCCGAAGGTGTAGGGAAGCGTGTTCGTGCAGGACACCGTGAATCCGCCGCCGGTCGCCGTGGCGGCACCGCCAAGCGACGTGTAGGCGAAGTTCACGGCCGTGATCGCCGACAGCGAGCACGCCGAGGTAAGGGTGATATCGACGTTGAAGGTGCCGGACGTCGAGGCAGCCTCGGCAGCCGGGACCATCGCTACGAGCGAAGCCGCCACAGCGGCAGAGATCAAGAGTTTTTTCATTTTCAATGCTCCAGTTGAGAAATCGTCGTTTGCCGACCGAAAGGCGCCTGGTTACTGCTCCCTGGCGCTGCCTTCCTACCGACTACAGCCTCATTTAACGCTTCCAACGAGCATTTTACTGTGTGGCGATTCACAAAAACTCTTGTGTTATCAATACGTTCGTAACACTCCTTTATGACAATTGTAAGAAATCAACCATGGCCGTCGCCACAGCCCTTCGCGGTACCTATTACAGGCAGGAAAAGGGGCTATTCGCACCCCGAAAACCCCCCTTGCCGGAGCGCTTCGAAGACCGCGATCGCGACGGTATTGGAGAGGTTCAGGCTGCGGTTGCCCGGCACCATGGGCAAGCGAATCCGCTCTCGAGAGGCGATTGCGGCCAATATCGACTCCGGCAGGCCCGCCGTCTCGGCCCCGAAGACCAGGACGTCCCCGGGCCCGTAGGCGACCCGGTCGTAGCGGACATCTCCCCTGGTGGTGAAGGCGAGGAGCCGCCTTCCCCCGAGCGAGGCCCGGCACGAAGCCCAGTCCGGGTGAACGGTCACATTGGCCATGTCGTGGTAATCCAGCCCCGCCCGCCGCAACTGCCTGTCGTCCAGGGAGAAGCCCAGCGGCTGGACGAGATGCAGGGGGGTGCCGGTGTTGGCGCACAACCGGATCACGTTTCCGGTGTTCGGCGGTATTTCCGGGTTGACCAGGACGACGTCGACCATTTCTTCAGCCCTCCCTCGGCGGCTCCGGGGTGCGCGCCACGACCCAGCCGGAAACCCTCGCGGCGCCGGCATCTTTGAGAACGCCGGCCAGCGCGGACAGGGTCGCCCCCGTGGTCATCACATCGTCCACGACGGCCACCCGGATCCCGTCCAGCCGGCCGCGAACGGCAAACGCCCCGCGCAGGTTCCGGCGCCGGGCAGCCCGGTCGAGCCCTGTCTGGGGAGGCGTATGCCGGACCTTCGTGACGATCCGCGAATCGAGGGCAACCCCCAGCGCGGAGGACACCCGGCAGGCCACGAGCTGCGCCGGGTTGAATCCCCGCTCCTTCAATCGCGCCGGGGACGCGGGAGAGGCGACGATGAGGTCGGGTTTCGGGCAAGTCCCAACCGCCCGAAGGACGGCATCGCCCAAGTACGCGCCCGTGGCCAGGTCGGCCGAGAACTTGAAGCGCTGGACGAGACGGTCGATGGGAAACCGGTAATCGAAGGCGGTCACCGCGTCGTCGAAGGCTGGCGGCGCGCGAAGGCATTCTCCACACCATCCGTCTTCGGGCAGGGGTACCGCGCACCGAAGGCAGCGTCGACCGGCACCTGCAAGCAAGTGCTCACAGCTATCGCACACCCACGCCTTCCCCGCCGGCTCGAGACAGAGAAGGCAGTCGGACGGCCAGAGCGCGCCGAACATGCGCATGCCTGTTTTTTGGGCACTCGTACAGGCGTGCGCCATGAATCGTTTGACAGACCGCATATTATCCTGAATCATCAGCAACTTACGAACCATGAGCCGCACTCCCTTGGACCAGATCGTTCACCTTGCCACCCCGACGGACCCCCGGACCCGTTCCCTGCGTCACGAAGCGCGGGCCCTCCTCGACCTTCCCTTCAACGACCTGCTGTTCCGGGCGCAGACAGTCCACCGGGAAAATTTCGACCCCAATCGCATCCAGCGATCGACGCTCCTGTCCATCAAGACGGGCGGCTGCCCCGAGGACTGCGGCTATTGCCCCCAATCGTCGCGGCACGCAGCCGGGGTGGACAGCGAGGCGATGCTCCCCCTGGGCGAGGTGGTGAGAACCGCGCAGGCCGCGAAGGACAACGGCGCCACGCGTTTCTGCATGGGCGCGGCCTGGCGCGGCCCCAAGGCCCGCGACCTCGAGCCGGTGCTCGAGATGGTCCGCGAAGTGAAGAAGCTGGGAATCGAAACCTGCTGCACGCTTGGCATGCTAAAGGATGGACAGGCGGAGCAGCTTCGCGAAGCGGGGCTCGATTATTACAACCATAACCTCGACACCGCGCCCGAGTTCTACGGCGAGGTGATCACCACGCGCGACTACCAGGACCGGCTCGACACGCTGGAGCGCGTGCGCAACGCCGGCATCCACGTGTGCTCCGGGGGGATCGTGGGCATGGGCGAATCCCGCGACGAGCGCGCCGGCCTCATCGCGCAGCTCGCGTCGCTCGACCCGCCGCCCGAGTCGGTGCCCATCAACCAGCTCGTGCAGGTGGAAGGCACGCCGCTCGCCGGCACCGAGGCCCTGCCCTGGACGGAGTTCGTGCGCACCGTCGCCGTCGCTCGCATCCTCATGCCGAAGAGCCACGTCCGGCTCTCGGCCGGCCGCGCGCAGATGCACGAGGCGGTGCAGGCCCTGTGCTTCCTCGCCGGCGCCAATTCGATCTTCTACGGCGAGAAGCTCCTCACCACCGGAAATCCCGACGTCGGGCGCGACGACGCGCTCTTCGCCGCGCTCGGGCTTTCCGCCTCCTGAGGCGCCCATGGCGCACGAGGGACTCGCCGCCGTCGCGCGCGGCCTGGAAGGGCTCGATCGCGAGGGGCTCCGGCGCGCCCGGCGCGTCCTCGATTCGCCCCAGGGCCCCGTCGTCGTCGAGGGCGGGCTGGGGCTGGCCAATTTCGCGTCCAACGACTACCTCGGCCTCGCGAGCCACCCCCGCATCCGCGCGGCGGCGCACGTGGCGATCGACGCGTACGGTTTCGGCGCGGGCGCCTCGCCGATCGTCGTCGGGCACTCGCGGCCGCACGAAGAGGCCGAGGCGGCCTTCGCGCGCTTCACCGGCCTGCCGCGCGCCCTCCTGTTTCCGAGCGGCTATGCCGC
>JAGRPO010000120.1 GCA_019449455.1 Betaproteobacteria bacterium
TACGTGACGACGTCGGGCATCGGGCATCGCTCGAGGGCAATCGGGGATTTTACCAATCGGCGACGACAATAGCTCGCGTGCTCTGCCGGCCCGGGAGGGACCAGGGAAAGGATTGGCGATTCCTTGGCACGCAAACGTGACCGTCGGATGGGTCCCAAAAATCCGGGGCCGGACAGAACACGTCAGGCCCCGGATTTTTACCCATCAAGAGATGGGGGCGCTTCGCTGCCCCATCCCGACGGTCGCGTGCCGAGGAATCGCCAATCCTTTCCCTGGTCCCTCCCGGGCCGGCAGAGCACGCGAGCTATTGTCGTCGCCGATTGGTAAAATCCCCGATTGCCCTCGAGCGATGCCCGATGCCCGACGTCGTCACGTATCCCGGAAGCCCGTACCGCCTGCACCGCCCCTTCGAGCCCGCCGGGGACCAGCCCGCCGCCATCGAGGCGCTGGTCGAGGGCCTGAACGACGGGCTCGCCTTCCAGACGCTCCTCGGCGTGACCGGGTCGGGGAAGACCTACACGATGGCGAACGTGATCGCGCGCACCGGCCGCCCGGCGCTGGTGATCGCGCCCAACAAGACGCTCGCGGCGCAGCTCTACTCGGAGTTCCGCGAGTTCCTGCCGGAGAACTCGGTCGAGTACTTCGTCTCGTACTACGACTACTACCAGCCCGAGGCCTACGTGCCCTCGCGCGACCTCTTCATCGAGAAGGACAGCTCGATCAACGAGCACATCGAGCAGCTGCGCCTGTCGGCCACCAAGAGCGTGCTCGAGCGCCCGGACACGGTGATCGTGGCGACGGTGTCGTGCATCTACGGCATCGGCGACCCCGAGGACTACCAGGAGATGCGCCTCATCCTGCGCGAGCGCGACCCGGTTCCGCAGCGCGACCTCCTGCGCCGGCTCGCCGGGATGCAGTACACGCGAAACGACGTGGACTTCCGCCGGGGCACCTTTCGCGTCCGCGGCGACTCGATCGACATCTTCCCGGCGGAACTCGGCGAGACCGCGCTTCGCGTCTCGCTCTTCGACGACGAGATCGAGTCCCTCACGCTCTTCGACCCGCTGACGGGGCATCTCGGCCAGAAGGTGCCGCGCTTCACGGTGTACGCGAAGAGCCACTACGTCACGCCGCGCGAGACCGTCCTCAGGGCCATCGAGACGATCAAGGTGGAGCTGCGCGAGCGGCTCGATTTCTTCCAGAAGGAGGGAAAGCTCCTGGAGCTGCAGAGGCTGCAGCAGCGCACGCACTTCGACCTCGAGATGATGAACGAGCTGGGCTTCTGCAAGGGGATCGAGAACTACTCGCGGCACCTGTCGGGCCGGGCGCCGGGCGAGCCCCCGCCCACGCTCATCGACTACCTGCCGTCGAACGCGCTCATCATCATCGACGAGAGCCACGTCACCATCCCGCAGGTGGGCGGCATGTACAACGGCGACCGCTCGCGCAAGGAGACGCTGGTGGCCTACGGCTTCCGCCTGCCGTCGGCGCTCGACAACCGGCCGCTCAAGTTCGAGGAGTTCGAGCGCCAGATGCGCCAGGCCGTCTTCGTGTCCGCCACCCCGTCCGACTACGAGTCGAAGCACGCCTCGCAAGTCGTCGAGCAGGTGGTGCGGCCCACCGGGCTCGTGGACCCCGAGGTGATCGTCCGCCCGGCGAGCACCCAGGTCGACGACCTGCTCTCCGAGGTGAGCAAGCGCGTCGCGGCGAACGAGCGGGTGCTCGTCACCACGCTCACCAAGCGCATGGCGGAGGACCTCACGGACTACCTGGCCGAGCACGGGGTGAAGGTGCGCTACCTGCACTCCGACATCGACACGGTCGAGCGCGTGGAGATCATCCGCGACCTGAGGAAGGGCCTCTTCGACGTGCTCGTGGGGATCAACCTGCTGCGCGAGGGCCTGGACCTGCCCGAGGTGTCGCTGGTGGCGATCCTGGACGCTGACAAGGAAGGGTTCCTGCGCTCCGCGCGGTCCCTCATCCAGACCATCGGCCGGGCCGCGCGCCACATCAACGGGTCGGCCATTCTCTACGCCGACAGGATGACCGAATCCATGAAGACGGCCATCGGCGAGACGGAGCGGCGCCGCGCCAAGCAGGTGGCCCACAACCTGGCGCACGGCATCGAGCCGCGCGGCGTCTCGAAGCGCATCAAGGACATGATCGACGGCGTCTACGATGCCGACGAGGCGAAGGAGACCAGGCGCGTCGCCAGGGAGGCGGCGGTGATCGAGGACCTGAGCGAGAAGCAGCTCGACCAGCGCGTGCGCAAGCTCGAGAAGGAGATGCTGGAGGCGGCGAGGAACCTGGAGTTCGAGCGCGCCGCCCACCTGCGCGACGAGTTGCGCGTCGCCCGCGACCGGCTCATGGAGGTGGGCGGTGGCTGAGCGCGTCACCGGGGTCCTCTTCGTCTGCACGGGCAACATCTGCCGCTCGCCCACGGCGGAAGGGGTCTTTCGCGCGCTCGCCCGCAGGCGTGGCGTGCTGGACAGGCTTCGCATCGATTCGGCCGGGACCCACGACTACCACGTGGGCGCCCCGCCCGACGCGCGCGCCGTCGAGCACGCCGCGCGGCGCGGCTACGACCTCACGGGGATCAGGGCGCGCCAGATCTCGTGGTCGGATTTCCAGCAGTTCGACCGCATCCTCGCCATGGACCGCGGCCACCTGCGAGAATTGAAGGCGTTCGCGCCGCCCGGCACCTTGTGGCGGATCGCCAAGTTCCTGGACCACTCCGCAAGCTGGCGGGGGCTCGACGTGCCCGATCCCTACTACGGCGACGGCCGCGGGTTCGAGGAGGTGCTGGACATGGTCGAGGAGGCGTCGGCGCGGCTCCTCGAGGAGATCGTCGCCGGGTTTCAACGCTGAATTGCCGAGGAGAATTCGATGAGCAAGCCCGCTGTCAGCCGGTTCCCCGTCCCGAAGCTCTCCGAGCTGCCCGACGATATCCGGGACCGCATCAACAAGGTGCAGGAGAAGGCCGGCTTCGTCCCCAACGTCTTCATCGTCCTGGCCCACCGCCCGGACGAGTTCCGCGCGTTCTTCGCCTACCACGACGCGCTCATGCTCCGGAAGGGCGGCCTCACGAAGGCGGAGAAGGAGATGATCGTGGTCGCGACTTCCAGCGCCAACCGCTGCCTGTATTGCATCGTCGCGCACGGGGCCATCCTGCGCGTGTACTCGAAGCAGCCGCTCATCGCCGACCAGGTGGCGGGCAACTACCTCAAGGCCGACCTCTCGCCGCGCGAGCGCGCCATCCTGGACTTCGCGATGAAGGTGGCCACGGAGGCGCACCGGGTGGAGGACCACGACTTCGCGCCGCTGCACTCGCACGGCCTTTCGGACGACGACGTGTGGGACGTGGGCGCCATCGCGGCGTTCTTCGCGCTCTCCAACCGCATGGCGAACCTCACGGCGATGCGGCCCAACGACGAGTTCTACACGATGGCGCGGTAGCGCCGCCGCGGCTCAGCCGGGGCGCTTTTCCTCCATCAGCGCGAGGAGGTTCCCCTCCGAATCGCGAAGGAACGCCATCCACAGCTCGTGGTCCGGCATGGTGGCGACGAGGTGCGGCGCGGCCTCGAAGACGGCGCCCCTGGCGGCCATGGTCGCGTGCGTGGCGGCGAGGTCGGCCACCTTGTAGTAGATGATCGAGCCCGGATTGTCGTGCTCGGGCTTCGAGGCGGGCGAGAGCATCAGGCGCACGCCGCCGCACTGGAAGAAGGCGAGGTCGGGGCCCGCGTCGAAGAGGTGCCGCAGTCCGAGGACGTCGCGATAGAAGGCGCGCGCGCGCGCCGGGTCCTTCACGTTGATCGCGATCTGGCCGATCGATTCGAGCATGGGCTTGCCTGCGCAGGCTACCAGCCGCCGGTGCGCATCCACTCCTCGAGCAAGGGGATGCGGTCGACGCCCCAGAAGGGCTCCCCGTCGACGATGAAGTGCGGCGAACCGAAGACGCCGGCCTTCATGGCGGCGTCGACCTCCGACTTCACGCGTTCCTTTATCGCCTCGCCCTTGAGGGGCTCGGCCAGCGCCGCGGCATCGACGCCGGCCGCGCGCACGAGATCCATCACCACCGCCGGGTCGGCCACGTCCCGGCCCTCGGCGAAAAAGGCCCGGAAGACTCGCCCGGCGAAATCCCTCGCGCGGGCCGCGTCGCGGTCGGCGATGAGGTAGAACGCGCGGGCGGCGACCTGCGTGCCGACGGGAAACTTCTCCGGCAGGCGGAAGGCGACCTTGTGAAAGCGCGCCGTGCGCGCGAAGTCGTGCTTCGAGTACTCGCCCTTGATGGGCAGCATCGTGAGCGGCGCGGTGCCGACCGCCTTGAAGATCGGTCCCAGCAGGATCGGGTGCCAGTTCACGCTCCGGCCATGCCGGCCGGCCACGTCGTCGATCAATTGCGAGGCGACGTAGCCGTACGGCGAGGAGAAGTCGAACCAGAACTCGATGGGAGAGGGCATCGGGCTTCAGGCCTGGGGCGGTCCGCCTTCGGCCCGCGCGGCGCCGGGTGCCGTCTCGACGAGTTGCAGGGGTTCGGCGGGCGCGTCCGAGGCGGCCGCCTGCCGGCGACGCCGCACCGGCTTGCGCACGGCTTCGTCCTCGAACACGGGTTGGGTGGCGACCTTTTCGCTCGCCGTTTCCACGAGTTGCAGCGGCTCGGCGGGCGTCGTGGCATCGGAGTCGGCCTGGCGGCGGTGCCGAACCGGGCGGTGGGACTGCGTCTCCGCCGCCAAGTCGTGCTCGCTCACCACCTGGTAGGTGGCCGGCGGCGGGGCGAACGAGGCGATGACCTGCGGCACGTGCGGAATCGGCGTGGCTTCCACGACGGGCTCGGCGGGAGCCGGCTCCACCGGGAGGGACATCTGGGCGGGGACCGGAACGGCTGCGATCCTCGGCGCCGGCAATTCCGCGTGCGACGGCATGTCCTCGGCCTCGCCTTCCGCGTGGGCTTCAGCCGGAAAGTCGGCACGAAGCTCGGCCATCGTCTCCGGGGCGCGTTCCGTCCGATCGCCACGGCCACGGCCACGGCCACGCCGGCGTCGGCGGCCGCCGCCTTCAGCTTCCCCTGCCTGCGAATCGGCGCCCGGGGCGCCCGGAATCGCCGTCAGGACGGCCTCGGGCTCGTTGGCGCCCGCGGTGGGGATTTCGGCTTCGCGCGGGGCGCGAGGCTCGCGCGGCTCGCGAGGCTCACGAGGCTCACGAGTTTCGCGCGGCTCGCCCTGCGGCTGGCCGCGCCGGCGGCCTTCGCCGCGACCTTCTCCACGGCCTTCACCGCGAGCTTCGCCCCGAGGTTCACCGCGAGGTTCACCGCGAGGTTCACCGCGAGGTTCACCGCGACCTTCGCCGCGAGCTTCGCCACGGCCTTCACCGCGAGCTTCGCCGCGTCGGCCTTCACCGCGGCCCTCGCCGCCACGGCCCTCCCCACGACCTTCACCGCGAGGTTCGCCGCCACGGCCTTCACCACGACCCTCGCCGCGCCGGCCTTCGCCACGGCCCTCGCCGCGCCGGCCTTCACCGCGGCCCTCGCCACGACGGCCTTCGCCGCGCTTGCCTTCGCCGCGACCGCCACGCTTGTCGTCACGATCCTTGCGCAGGATGCCCTCCGCGGGCTTCGCCTCGGTGGCGGGCGCCGGGATCGCGGCGATCGCTTCCGGCTTGCGGAACCAGCCGACGATCCGCTCGAGGATCCCGCCGCGCGGCTCCTCGCGAGCGGCCTGCGGGGCGGCGGGGGCGGGTTGCGCGGCGACCGGCTCCGGGGCGGGCGACTGCGGCGCCGGCTGGTCGGGCGTGATCCCCTTCACCAGGGGCTCGGGACGCGCGGCCTTCTCTTCCTTGTCCTTGGACTGCGCGCCGCGTTGCGGGCGGCGGTCGTCCTCTTCCTCCTCGGGGATGCCGACCATCTCGTAGCTCGGCACCTGCGCGTCGAGGAGCGGGGAATCGTGGCGCAGGCGGCCCACGTGGTAGTTGGGCGTCTCGAGGGCGGGGTTCGGGATGAGCAGGACCCCCACCTTGAAGCGCGCCTCGATCTTGATGATCTCGGAGCGCTTCTCGTTCAGCAGGTAGGTGGCGACGTCCACGGGCACCTGCACGTGCACGGCGGCCGTGCTTTCCTTCATCGCCTCCTCCTGCAGGATGCGCAGGACGTGGAGCGCGGTCGAGGCCGTGTCGCGGATGAAGCCGGTGCCGTGGCAGCGCGGGCACGCGGAGTGGGTCGTCTCCTCCAGCGAGGGCTGCAGCCGCTGGCGCGAGAGCTCCAGGAGGCCGAAGCGCGAGATCTTGCCGACCTGCACGCGGGCGCGGTCATGGCGCAGCGCGTCGCGAAGGCGGTTCTCCACCTCGCGCTGGTTCTTGGCGCTCTCCATGTCGATGAAGTCGATGACGATGAGGCCGCCGAGGTCGCGCAGGCGCAGCTGGCGGGCGATCTCGTCGGCGGCCTCGAGGTTCGTGTTGAACGCCGTCTGCTCGATGTCGTGGCCGCGCGTGGCGCGGGCCGAGTTCACGTCGACGGACACGAGCGCTTCCGTGTGGTCGATCACGATCGCGCCGCCGGAGGGCAGCGTCACGTCGCGGCGGTAGGCGCTCTCGATCTGGTGCTCGATCTGGAAGCGCGAGAAGAGCGGCACGTCGTCGCGGTAGAGCTTCACCTTGTTCACGTTCGCGGGCATCACCGTGCTCATGAACGCGATGGCCTGATCGTGGATGTGCGGCGTGTCGACGAGGATCTCGCCGATGTCGGGCTGGAAGAGGTCGCGGATGGCGCGCACCACGAGGCTCGACTCGAGGTAGATGAGGCAGGGGCCCTTCTCGTCGCTTGCGGCCGTCTCGATGGCCGTCCACAGCTGCAGGAGGTAATTCAGGTCCCACTGCATTTCCTCGAGGCTGCGGCCGATGCCCGCGGTGCGGGCGATGAGGCTCATGCCTTCCGGGACCTGCAGCTGGTCCATCACGTCGCGAAGCTCGTTCCTGTCCTCGCCCTCGATCCGCCTCGAGACCCCGCCGCCGCGCGGGTTGTTGGGCATGAGGACCAGGTAGCGGCCGGCGAGCGATATGTAGGTGGTGAGCGCCGCGCCCTTGTTGCCGCGCTCGTCCTTGTCCACCTGCACGATCATTTCCTGGCCGACGCGCAGGTGCGTGGACATCTTCGCGCGGCCGTACTCGCCGTCGTCGTTGACCATGAACTGCTTGGCGATTTCCTTGAACGGCAGGAAGCCGTGGCGCTCCGCGCCGTAGTCGACGAAGGCCGCCTCGAGGGAAGGCTCCACGCGGGTGATGACACCCTTGTAGATGTTGCTCTTCCTCTGTTCCCTGCCGGCGGATTCGATGTCGAGGTCGATGAGCTTCTGACCGTCGACGATGGCGACCCGGAGTTCCTCCGCCTGGGTCGCGTTGAACAGCATGCGTTTCATTGTGTTTTTTCTCCCGCGCTCGAAACACGGAAGAGGGCCCGTTCTCAGGGGCCCTGGACGAGAGATATCAGGAATCGAATCTTGACTGCATCAGGAGCGTGCGAGCGAAGGGGGCGATGTCGCTGAAGGAGCTTTCGTCTGGCGCGCCGCGCGTTTGAGGGGCGGCACGCCGGGAATCTTTAGCGTGAAATCGAGCGCGTCAATTCGTTTACCATCGCTGCTTGGCATGGCCGGTGAGCGAAGTTAACCGGCTCCGGAAGCCCTTGCGCGGCTCCCGTGTCGCGTTGACCTGTCCGGCGCGCTGTCGCACCGGCTTCGCGGGCGAGTCCGCTCGCGAGGCTTTCAAATCAACAAGATATTAGTATAGCGCCCATGAAGGTCGAAGGCAAAGACGCGACTCCGGCACGGCTGGCGGCAAGCTTGATCGAGGTGGACGAGGCCGGCGAGGGCCAGCGCATCGACAACTTCCTGGTCGCGCGACTCAAGGGGGTTCCCAAGAGCCACGTCTACCGCATCCTCAGGAGCGGCGAGGTGCGCGTGAACTCCGGCCGGGTGGAAGCCTCGCGCCGCCTGGCGATCGGCGACCGCATCCGCATTCCCCCGATCCGCGTGGCCGAGCGCGAGGCGGGCGACGCGCCGGCTCCCGCCCTCGAGCTGCCGGTGCTCTTCGAGGACGAGTACATCCTGGCCGTCGACAAGCCAGCCGGGCTCGCGGTCCACGGCGGCAGCGGGATCGCCCACGGGGCCATCGAGCGCCTGCGAGCGGGCAGGCCCCAGGCGAAGTTCCTCGAGCTGGTGCACCGGCTGGACCGCGAGACCTCGGGCGTGCTGCTGCTCGCCAAGAAGCGCTCGGCCCTCACCGCGCTGCACGAGGACCTGCGCGAGCGCAGCATGGACAAGCGCTACCTCGCCGCGGTGGCCGGCCGCGTGCGCGACGACAAGCGCCGCGTGAAGGTGGCGCTTCGCAAGTACTCGACCGGCGAAGGCGAGCGGCGGGTGGCGGTCGACGAGCGCGAAGGGCAGGAGGCCGAGACGATCTTCCGGCGCCTCGCGCGCAACGACGAGTTCAGCCTGCTCGAGGCGGAGCTCCTCACCGGCCGCACGCACCAGATCCGCGTGCACCTCGCGCACATCGGGCACCCGATCCTGGGCGACGAGAAGTACGGCGATTTCGCGCTCAACAAGGCCCTGCGCAAGCGCGGGCTCAGGCGCATGTTCCTGCACGCGGCCGAGCTCTCGTTCGTCCACCCCGCCACGGGCGAGCGCGTGACCGTGCGCTCGCCGCTGCCGCCGGAACTCGAGGCCTTCCGCCGGGCGGCACTCGGGGAGGCGGCGCCATCGTGAGCCGCTACGACCTCGTCATCTTCGACTGGGACGGGACGATCATGGATTCCACGGGGCTCATCGCCGAGTGCATCCAGCAGGCGTGCCGCGACATGGGGCTCGCCGTGCCGCCCGA
>JAGRPO010000121.1 GCA_019449455.1 Betaproteobacteria bacterium
CGCGTGGCGCGCCTGGTGCGCCGGCGAACCCATTGGAGATCCGAATTGACCGCTGAACGCGCCGCGGCCGCGCGCCAGTTGCACGGCTCGGGCCGCATCGAGGAGGCGCTCGCCGCCTATTCCGACCTCCTCGCCGAGCGCGGAGACGACGCCGAGCTGTGGCACCTGCGCGCCATCGCCGAGCACCAGCTCGGGCGGGCCGCGCTCGCGCGGCAATCCGCCAAACGCGCGATCGCCCTGGACGCCGCGCCACCGGCCTATCACCTCATCGCCGGCCATGCCGCCACGGACGAAGGCGACGCGGCCGGCGCCGCCGCGCACTATGCGGCCGCCGTTGCGAGGAAACCGGATTGGGCGGCGGCATGGATTGCGCTCGGCGTGGCCCGCATCGACGAAGGGAATCCCGCCGCGGCGCGCGAGGCGCTGGAACGCGCCGTCGAGCTCGACCCGAAGGCCGCCCGCGCCTGGAACGGGCTGGGATTCGCACACCTCACCCTCGATCAGCCCGGGCCGGCCGAGGCGGCGTTCCGCCGTGCGCTCGAGGCGGAGCCGGGCTACGCGCTCGCCCACCTGAACCTCGGCCGGCTTGCGGAGCGGGCGGGCAGGATAGACGAGGCGCTGGAAAGCCTCGAGGCGGCGCTGCGTTCGAATCCCCGCCTCGCGGAAGCGCTGCTGCTGCGGGCGCAGCTCCTGCGGCGCAAGCACGATCCGCGGGCGGGCGGCGCGCACAAGGTCGCGGTGCAGGCGCTGCCCAACGACGCGCGCATCCGCGTCGCCTGGGCCGACTTCCTCTGGGAGACCGGGCTCACCGACGAATCGATCAAGGAGTTCAAGCGCGCCGAGGCGCTCGATGGGCACAGCCTGCGCGCCGCGCTCGGCGCGCGCCTCGTCCTGCCGGCGGTCTACCGCGACGCGGCGGACCTCGAGGCGCACCGCGCGCGCTTCGCGCAGGGGCTGGAGGAATTGCACGCCGAGGCCCCGCGTTTCACCGGCGCCCGGGCCAACGCCGCCCTCGTGGGCGCGAGCTGGACCAACTTCTACCTCGCCTACCAGGGCCGCAACGACCGCCAGCTGCAATCGCGCTATGGCGACTTCGTGGCGAAGGTGCTGCGCCCGGCCGTTCCCGAGTTCTTCGCCGACCGGCCGCCGCCGCGGCGGGAGGGGCGGTTGCGCGTGGGTTTCCTCAGCCACTTCTTCTTCAACTGCACGGTCGGTCGCTATTTCGCGAGCTGGATCCTCGATCTGGACCGCGCGCGCTTCGAGACGGTGGCCTTCTACACGAACTCCTGGGTCGCGGACGACACGCGCACCATCGCCTCCTCCGTGGATCGCTTCCATCACGTCGCGGGGTATCCGCTGCATGCCATCGCGCATCGCATTGCAGCCGAGGAACTCGACGTCCTCGTGTACCCGGAACTCGGCATGCACGCCGATACCTTCGCGCTCGCGGCCCTGCGGCTGGCGCCCGTGCAGGTTGCGGGGTGGGGGCATCCCACCACGAGCGGGCTCGACTCGATCGACGCGTACCTGTCGTGCGCGGAGATGGAGCCCGAGGGTGCGCAGGATGCCTATCGCGAGCGCCTCGTCGGCTTGCCCGGCATCGGCACGCGCTACCGGCGCCCGCGCGGCGATAGCGCCAGGGGTCGCGAGGAGCTGGGCCTTCCGGCGACGGGAACGCTCTATCTTTGCCCGCAGTCGCTGTTCAAGATCCACCCGGACAACGACGCGCTCTTCGCGCGCGTGCTGTCCGGCGACCCGCAGGGGCGCCTCGTCTTCTTCGGCTACCGGGACGGCCCGGTCACGCAGCTTTTCCGCCAGCGCCTGTTAGACGCGCTCGAACGCGCCGGTATCGACGGCCCCAACCGCACCGTGTTCCTCGGGTTCCTCGCGCACGGCGACTACCTGCGCGTGAACGAGCTCTGCGACGTGATGCTGGACACCCTGCACTGGTCCGGCGGCAATACGTCGCTGGATGCCATCGCGGCGGGGCTGCCGCTCGTGACGTTGCCGGGCGCGCTCATGCGCGGCCGGCAGAGCGCCGCGATGCTGCGGCGGCTCGGGCTGGAGGAGTTGATCGCGAAGGACCTGGAGGATTACGTGCGCATTGCGCTGCGCCTGGGCGCGGATGCGGACTGGCGGCGCAAGCTGCGTGCCGCGCTCACCGAGCGCGCCGATGCCCTCTTCGACGACGGCGCGCCCACTGCGGCATTCGCGCGGACGCTGGAGGAGCTTGCCGGACGCGGAGGCTGAAAGCGGTGGACCCCTCGCTTTGGGCGTTGATCGTCTCCTCTTTTGTCTCTTCCACCCTCCTGCCCGGCAATTCCGAGATCGTCCTCGTGGCCGTGCTGAAGGCCGGAAGTGCCGCGCCGGCCGCCGCGGTCGCCGTCGCGACGATCGGCAACACCCTCGGCGGGCTCACCACCTACGGCATCGGGCGCCTGCTGCCCTCGCGCATCCCTGAAGGAGCCGCGATCGCGCGGGTTCGGCGCTACGGCGTGGCGGCGCTGCTCTTTTCCTGGTTGCCCATCGTAGGCGACGCCCTGTGCGCCGCCGCGGGATGGCTGCGATTGAACGCGGTCGGATGCACGCTCGCCATGGCCGCCGGCAAGGCGGCGCGCTACGCGGTGATCGCGCAGGCCGTCGCGCTCTTCTAGCCCGGCTCGGGGCCGCGTCCGCGGACTCGTCGCCGACACGCACGCCAAATCCCTGCAACACTTGGGGACTTGCAAGGCCGCAAGCCGGGGTCAATGCTGCATTGCGGTAAAATCGCTATTCCCCCCGTGGCGTCCACGGACAGCGAAGCCCCGCCGATGACCGCCCGACTGCGCGAGATTCCGTACAACTACACGTCGTTCTCCGACCGGGAGATCGTCATCCGCCTGCTCGGGCGGGAGGCGTGGCACGTGCTGGACGAGCTGCGCTCCCAGCGGCGGACGGGGCGCTCGGCGCGCATGCTCTACGAGGTGCTGGGCGACATCTGGGTCGTCAAGAGAAACCCGTACCTCCAGGACGACCTGCTCGACAGCCCGAAGCGCCACGACGCCCTCGTCGAGGCGTTGCGGCACCGCCTGCAGGAAGTGGAGAAGCGCCGGCAGGCCGATGCCTCGGACCCGGAGCGAAGCCTCCGGGTGGAGAAGCTGCTGAAAGCCGCCCACGGCGCCGTGGACGAGTTCGAGCGCGAGTTCTCCGAGACGAGGAAACTGCGGCGCAAGGCGATGCGCAGGCTCTCGGCCATCACCCGCAAGGACAACGTCGCCTTCGATGGCCTTTCGCGCGTCTCCCACGTGACCGACGCGACCGACTGGCGCGTGGAGTATCCCTTCGTCGTCGTCTCGCCCGACACGGAAAGCGAGTGCGCCCCGCTCGTGAAGGCGCTGATCGACCTCGGGCTCACCATCATCCCGCGCGGCGGCGGCACCGGCTATACGGGCGGCGCGATCCCGCTGGAGCGGCTCTCGGCGGTGATGAACACGGAGAAGCTCGACTGGCTGGGCGCGGTGGAAGAGCGGGCGCTGCCGGGCGTGGCCGAACCCGTCCCGGTGATCCAGGTCGGCGCCGGCGCGGTCACGCGTCGCGTCATGGAAGCCGCCGAGCGAGCCGGCCTCGCCTTCGCGGTGGATCCGACGTCGGCCGACGCTTCGTGCATCGGCGGGAACATCGCGATGAACGCGGGCGGCAAGAAGGCGGTGCTCTGGGGCACGGCGGTGGACAACCTCGCCTCGTGGCGCATGGTCACGCCGGACGCGGAATGGATCGAGGTCGAGCGCCTCGACCACAACCTCGGGAAGATCCACGACGCCGCGACCGCGCGATTCCGCATCCGCCGCTTCGAGGCCGACGGCCGGACCCCGAAGGCGGAGGAAATCCTCGAGATGGAAGGCCGGCGCTTCCGCAAGCCCGGCCTGGGCAAGGACGTCACGGACAAGGTGCTGGGAGGCCTGCCCGGCGTGCAGAAGGAAGGATGCGACGGGATCATCACGTCGGCCACCTTCATCCTGCACCGCATGCCCGCGCACACCCGCACGGTGTGCCTGGAATTCTTCGGCGACGTGACGGTCGCGGTTCCCGCCATCGTCGAAATCACCCGGCGCGTGGACGGCCGCGACGGCGTGTTCCTGGCCGGGCTCGAGCACCTCGACGAGCGCTACGTGAAGGCGGTGGGCTACGCGACCAAGGCCAAGGCCCACGGGCGGCCGCGCATGGTGCTCATCGGCGACCTCGTGGGCGACGACGAAAGCGCTGTGGCGCAGGCGGCCTCCGAGGTGGTGCGCATCGCCAACGGGCGGGGAGGAGAGGGGTTCATCGCCGCGAGCCCCGAGGCGCGCAAGCGCTTCTGGCTGGAGCGCGCGCGCACCGCCGCCATCGCCAAGCACACCAACGCGTTCAAGGTGAACGAGGACGTGGTGATCCCGCTGGAGCGCCTCGGCGACTACACCGACGGCGTGGAGCGGCTGAACGTCGAGTACTCGATCGGCAACAAGCTGAAGCTCGTCGCGGCGCTCGAGGAGTTCCTCGCCGGCGACCTGCCGGTGGAGACCGACGGCGAGGCCATCGCGCGCGAGGACGTCCTGGGCGACCGCCCGGCGCAGGCCCTCGAGATCGTGCGCTTCGTGAAAGGCCGCTGGGCCTACCTGCTGCGCAACCTCGACCGCCGCCTGGGCGAGGTGCGCTCCGACCTGGCTCCGCTGGGGCTCGCCCACCTCGTGGCCGCGCTGCCCGACGACCGCACGGTCTTTTCCCTGCTCCAGCTGCACGACCTGCGGGTGTCGTGGAAGCGGGAACTGCGCGACGCCCTTCGGCAGGTGTTCGCGGGCCGCGCCTTCGAGCCGGTGATGGCGCAGGTCGAGGCGATCCACGCCGACGTGCTGCGCGGGCGCGTCTTCATCGCCCTGCACATGCACGCGGGCGACGGCAACGTCCACACCAACATCCCGGTCAACTCCGACGACTACGAGATGCTGCGCACCGCCAACGAAGCGGTGGCCCACATCATGCGCTTCGCCAAGGAGCTGGGCGGCGTGGTCTCCGGCGAGCATGGCATCGGCATCACCAAGCTCGAGTTCCTGGAGCGGGGGGAGATCGAGGCCTTCGCCGCGTGGAAGGCGAAGGTCGATCCCGAGGGGCGCTTCAACCGCGGCAAGCTCCTCGCGGGCGCCGACCTCTCGAACGCCTACACGCCGTCGTTCGCGCTCATCGGGCACGAATCGATCATCCTCGAGCAAAGCGACATCGGCTCCATCGCCGATTCCGTGAAGGACTGCCTGCGCTGCGGCAAGTGCAAGCCCGTCTGCTCCACCCACGTGCCGCGCGCGAACCTCCTCTACAGCCCGAGGAACAAGATCCTGGCGCTCTCGCTCCTCACCGAGGCCTTCCTCTACGAGGAGCAGACGCGCCGCGGCGTGAGCCTGAGGCATTTCGACGAGTTCGGCGACGTGGCCGACCACTGCACCGTGTGCCACAAGTGCGAGGCGCCCTGCCCGGTCGACATCGACTTCGGCAACGTCTCGATCGCGATGCGGGGCCTGCTCAGGAAGCTCGGCAAGAAGCGCTTCAACCCCGGCTCGGCGCTCACGATGGCGTACCTCAACGCCACCGACCCCGCCACGATCAAGGTGATGAAGACCCTGATGCTCGACTGGGGCTACAAGGCGCAGCGCCTGGCGCACGCCCTGGCGCGCCGCTTCCTCGTGTCCCGCGGCCAGACGCGGCATCCGCCGGCCACGGTCGGCCGGCCCCCGCTCAAGGGGCAGGTGATCCACTTCATCAACAAGCCGATGCCGGGCAACCTGCCGAAGAAGACGTCGCGCGCGCTCCTGGACATCGAGGACGCGTCGGTGGTGCCGATCATCCGCGACCCGGCGAAGGTGACCGAGGACTCGGACGCCGTCTTCTATTTCCCCGGCTGCGGCTCGGAAAGGCTCTTCGGGCAGGTGGGGCTCGCCACCCAGGCGCTCCTCTACCACGTGGGGGCGCAGTGCGTGCTGCCTCCCGGCTACCTGTGCTGCGGCTACCCGCAGACGGCGAGCGGCGAGGCGGCCAAGGGGGTGGAGATGACGGTCCGCAACCGCATCCTCTTCCACCGCGTGGCCAACACGCTCAACTACCTCGACATCAAGACCGTCGTCGTCTCCTGCGGCACGTGCATGGATGCGCTGATGGACTACGAGTTCGACAAGATCTTCCCGGGCTGCCGGCTTCTCGACATCCACGAGTACCTGATGGAGAAGGGCGTGAAGCTGGAAGGCGTGCGCGGCGTGCGCTACATGTACCACGACCCCTGCCATACGCCGATGAAGACCCACAAGCCGATCAAGGTGGTCAATGAGCTGATGGGCGTCCCGGTGGCGCTCAACGACCGCTGTTGCGGGGAGTCGGGTTCGCTCGCCATCGCCCGCCCGGACATCGCCACGCAGGTCCGCTTCCGCAAGGAGGAGGAGATGGTGAAGGGCGCGGAGGCGGCGCGCGCCGACGGCTTCGCGGGGGAAGTGAAGATCCTCACCTCCTGCCCGTCGTGCCTGCAGGGGCTCTCGCGCTATGACGAAGACGCGGGAACGAGCGCGGACTACGTCGTGGTCGAGATGGCGCGCCACCTGCTCGGAGAGCGCTGGATGCCGGAATTCGTCGAAAAGGCGAACCAGGGCGGGATCGAGCGCGTCCTGCTCTGAGGGGCGAGGGCCGTGGCCGGGTTGCGCGGCGGGCCGGGCTGCGCCCACAATTCCCATCCCCCAATCGCCCGCGACCGCCATGCGCCCCCGGACCCCGCCCGTGGATTGTGAACTGTGCCATGGCGCGGGCGGCAGGCTCCTCTGGCAGAATGACCTTTGCCGGGTGGTGGCCGTGGACGAACCCGGGATCCCGGGATTCCTGCGGGTGATAGTGAAGCGCCACGTGCGCGAAATGACCGACCTCGCCGAGACCGACCGGAACCGCCTGATGGCGGTCGTTTTCGCGGTGGAGGCCCATGTGAGGCAGTCGCTGGAGCCCGACAAGATGAATCTCGCGAGCCTTGGAAACCTGACGCCGCACCTGCACTGGCACGTGATCCCGAGGTGGGGCGACGACCGCCACTTCCCGGGCCCGGTCTGGGCGCCCGCGAGGCACGATGCCCCGGTTCCGGCCACCCGTGCCGCTGCCGCCGCGCGCATGGCCGCCGGACTGCCCGCCGCCCTCGCGGCCCTGGGCGCGTGAGGCGCTGATGGCGGCCAACCCCCCATCGCGCCCCGGAGCCGGTGTCGCATTCAACGACGCCAAGAGCTGCAAGGAATGGCTGAACGGGCTGCCGCTCACCAACATCCCGCAGGCGCAGCAGTTCGTCCTGGACGCGCTTCGCGCCGTCAATCGCGAGGAACCCGTGGGGCTCGAGCGCCTGAAGTGCCTGGAGCTCACGCGCGACAAGATCGCTTTCCTCCAGGGCGAGCAGCGCGCGCGCTACTTCGGCAAGTCGCTTCCGCTCTCGAACAACGACCATGCGGCCTGGTCCATAGGCCGCTCGCTGCTCGAGGAAATGGAAACGGGTTACCGCGCATGCCTTGCGGCGGCCACGGCCGCGAAGGGGGAACTCGCGCCCCACGCGCCGCTCATGATGCAGCGGATTGTCCGCTATCTCGGCGCGCAGATGCTCTTTCACGCCATGATCTACCGCCGCTTCGACCCGGCGCTGTGGCTGCGCCTGCACGGCCAGTTCGCCGATGCCGAGCGCGAGGGGATCGCCGATGAGCGCGTGAAGGACAGCCTCGAAAGCGAGGACGGCGCCTCCACTGTTCACGAAGCCTACGTGCACGTCGTGCTTACGCAGGCCGCCTACCTCTCCGAGATGACCGCGCCGCAGATCGACCTCCTCGAGGCGCTGCTGCGCATGTGGGCGCGCAAGGTGCGCGTCCTCGTCGAACCGCCGGCCGAAGGCGAGTCGGGCACGACGTTTCCGCTGGCCGTCGACCTCGCCAAGTCGATCGGTGCGCGCCCGCTGCACGCCGACGACCGCCGGCCCACGCATCGGGTGCTGGACGTCGAGGGGCTTTCGAAGAGCATCCGGCGCCGGCTGAAGGGCCTGCAGGCGGGGGAGGAACCCGCCAGCCTCGGGCTACCCGCGGAGGCCGGCGCCATCGATGCCCTGGCGCAGCTCGGCCGCCTGCACAAGCTGTGGTGCGAGGGGGCGCCGCCGCGTCCTCCCGCGAAGATCCCGGAGGAGAAGTCGGCGATGCTCGCCTTCGGGATTCCGGAGATCCACTTCTTCGTGACGGGCGGTGCCGCCTTCGAGCAGCCCGACAAGGAGCGCGTGCTCACGCGCCAGGAGCAGGACGATCTCGCGGTATTCGGCAAGGTCACCGAGCGCACGCAGCAGCTGCGGGTCGCCGATTACAACTTCGAGCTCGAGAACTGGGGCGTCGTGGACGAAATGCTGGGCGCCTGGCGGTTGCTGCGGCCCCCGACGGCCTCGAAGGGGGTGGCCATCGGGCGCGCCCTCGCCTTGCGGGTCGGGGAGGCGGCGCCGTTCTTCCTCGGCATGGTGGAAGCGCTCGTCCAGGAGACCGACGGGCGCATCGTGATCACGGTGGCGCTATTTCCCGGAAAGCCCGAGCCCATCGCCGTGCGCGCCGCCGACTCGCGCAATCGCCAGAACACGCAATGGGTGCAGGCCTTCCGCCTGCCGGCCCTGGAGCGGCTGGGCATCCCCCAGTCGCTGGTCGTGCCCTCGGGAATCGCCTCGCGCGGGCGCGGAATCGAAGTGTGGGCGGGGGCCGCGAAGGAATCGACGGTCTACGAAGTCCTCGCGCACGGCACCGACTTCGACCGCGTGACCGTCTTCTAGGCGCGCGGTCGCGCCCGGCGCTCGAACGCCTCCAGCAGCGGCCTGGCCGCGTTCTCGCCCGTCTGCTGGGCGATCTCGACGATGCAGGTCGGGCTGGTGACGTTCACTTCCGTCAGGTAGTCGCCGATCACGTCGAGGCCGGCGAGCACGATGCCCGCCTTGACGAGCTCCGCCCCCACCGTTTCCCCGATCTCGCGGTCGCGCGCGGAGAGCGGCTGGGCCACGCCCGTCCCGCCGGCCGCGAGATTGCCGCGCGTCTCGCCCGCCCGCGGGATGCGCGCGAGGCAGAACGGAAAGGGCTTTCCGTCGATCACGAGCACCCGCTTGTCGCCCTTGGCGATTTCCGGCACGTACTTCTGCGCCATGATCGTGCGCTCGGCGTCCCCGACCATCGTCTCGACGATGACGTTGCGGTTGGGATCGTCGCCGCGCACGCGGAAGATCATCGTGCCGCCCATGCCGTCGAGCTTCTTCAGGATCACGTCGCCGTGCCGGTCCACGAACGCGTGGATGCGCGAGGGATCGCGCGACACGGTCGTGGCGGGCGTGAACTGCGGAAAGCGCAGGATCGAGAGCTTCTCGTTCCAGTCGCGAAGCGCCCGCGGCGAATTCACCACGCGCGCGCCTTCGGCCTCGGCGCGCTCGAGCAGCAGCGTCGCGTAGTAGTACTCCAGGTCGAATGGCGGGTCCTTGCGCATCACGACGAGGTCGAAGAGCGCGAGCGGGACTTCCTCCGCCGCGCCCTCGCCATACCAGGCCGCATCGTCGTCGTCGACGGCGAGCGGCACTGCGCGGGCAGCGACCGTCCCGTCCTGCACGAAGAGATCGGGCATTCCCAGCGCGTAGACCTCGTGGCCGCGCCGCGAGGCCTCCCGCATCATGGCGATGGAGGAATCCTTCTTCGGCTTGAGGGCCTCGATCGGGTCGAGGATGAAGGCGAGCTTCATGCGCTTGCCGCCGCCGGCGCCTCGGCGCGCATGGCCATCTCCTCGATCTCGAGGGCGGCGGCGAGGTTGGCGAGCCGCGCCACGACGCCGTAGGTGTAGAACCGGTTGGGCGGGTCTCCCGGGGCGCCGGAGCAGTCGGGGCTGTGGCAGTCGGTCTCGAAGGCGAGGGGGCGGAACTCCATGCCGGGGGCATTGAGGTTCTCGTCCTTGCCGCGCGCGTTGTGCACGCGGTAGAAGCCGCCCACGACGAACTGGTCGATCATGTAGACCACCGGCTCGGCCACGGCGCCGTCGACGTCCTCGAAGGTGTAGACGCCCTCCTGGATGATCACCTCGCTGACGGGCCGGCCTTCCTTGATGACCGACATCTTGTTGCGGGCCTTGCGGTTCAGGTTCCTCACCTCGTCGGCGCTCTTCACCGTCATGATGCCCATGCCGTAGGTGCCCGCGTCGGCCTTCACGATGGCGAAGGGCGTCTCGGTGATGCCGTACCGGGCATACTTCTCGCGCACCTCGGAGAGCACGTGCTCGACGTTGGAAGCGAGGCAATCCTCGCCCGCCTTCTCGGCGAAGTTCACCTGGCCGCACTGGCTGAAGACGGGATTGACGAACCAGGGGTCGATCCCGAGGAGCTCGGCGAAATCCTCCGCGACGCCCTCGTAGGCGTGGAAATGCTGCGACTTGCGGCGCGTGGACCAGCCGGCGATGAGCGGCGGCACGACCGTCTGCTCTAGGCCTTCGAGGATCGCCGGCACGCCGCCGGACAGGTCGTTGTTCACGATGACCGCGCAGGGATCGAATCCGTCGAGCATGACCCGGTTGCCCTTTCGCTGCAGCGGTTCGAGCAACAACCGGTCGCCGCCCGCGGTCTCGACTTGCGTCGGGCCCGCGAGGTCCGGGAGGAGGCTGCCTATGCGCACCGCGAGCCCGGCGCCCTCGAGGATGCGCTTGAGCGTGGCGACGTTCTGGAGGTAGAACAGGTTCCGCGTGTGATTCTCGGGCACCAGGACGAACTTCTGCGCATCGGGGCAGAGCTTCTGGATGGCCGACATCGTCGCGTGCACGCAAAGCGGCAGGAAATCCGGATTCAGGTTGTTGAACCCGCCGGGGAACAGGTTCGTGTCCACCGGCGCCAGCTTGAAGCCGCTGTTGCGCAGATCGACCGACGAGTAGAACGGGACCTCGAGCTCGGCGAAGCGGGAGCGGAACCAGCGCTCGATTTCCGGGCGGCGGTCGAGGACGAGCCGCTCCAGGTCGTGCAGGGGGCCGGTGAGGGAGGTGGTGAGGTGAGGGACCATCGGCGGGGGGTGGGGGCGTTCGCCCCTCGACGGGAGTGCGGAGAGCTAGTTTAACCCGGCCGGATGATAAAATTCGCGCCGTCCCCTCCTCGCGGGCCCGGCCGCGGGCCGCCCGTCCCATGACTCCCCTGCAGACGCTCGCCCTTGTCGCCACGATGCTCGCGGCGTCGAACCTTTTCATGACGTTCGCCTGGTACGGCCACCTGAAGCACCTCCAGGCGAGCCCGTGGTGGACGGCCGCCCTGGTGAGCTGGGGCATCGCCCTCTTCGAGTACCTCCTGCAGGTGCCGGCCAACCGCATCGGCTTCCTGGGCGGCCTCACGCTCGCGCAGCTGAAGATCCTGCAGGAGGTGATCACGCTCGCGGTCTTCGTGCCCTTCGCCATGCTCTACATGGGCGAGGCGTTCAAGTGGAACTACCTGTGGGCGGCGCTCTGCCTCGTGGGCGCGGTCTACTTCATCTTCCGGGGCTGACGCTCCCTCGACCGCCATGCGATCCCTGATCATCCGCCGCGCCGTCGTCGTCTTCCTCGTGGTCCTGGTCGCGAGCCTCGCGCTCACGGCGTTTTCCAGCGGCTTCGGGTCGATCACGCAACTGGGCTGGCCCGTCGCGCTCTCCGCCGGCATCGCGGCGCTCTCGGGCTGGCAGGCCGCGTCGGGCATCCGCAAGAGCCTCGTCGACGGGGTGCTCGCCGACTTCCGCCTCGTCCCCGTGATCGCCGCCGAGTGGCCGCAGGCCGACTGGCAGGCCATCGACGACTACGCGATCCAGCTCGAGTCGAAAGGCTACGTGCGCCTGGGGGACTTCACCTCGAACGCCCCGCAGAAGGCCACGCGGGGGTTCGCGCGCTTCCTCGCCGATCCGCAGGGCACGCGCATCGTCGAGATCCAGCACTTCGAGCGCGTCGCCATGCCGGCGGGGCTCATGGACGACGACCAGTTCACGATCCACTTCACCCTCACCTCGATCCTGGGCGGGCGCATCCGCGTGCAGGCCTCCGATCGCCCCGCGCTGCCCGTGTTCTACGTGCTGCGCGGAGACACGGTCGCCGCCGCGACCTTTCCCGGCCGGTCGCTGCTCGAACTCCTCGAGAAGCACGCGCAGCTCGCGCGCTACGTCGCCGAGCGCTCCGGCAAGCGCATCGACTCCGGGTTCACCCTCGAGCGCTACGTGGGGCTCGAGCGCGAGAAGTTCGCGTCGGTGCGCCGGCGCCTCCAGGCGGCAGGCGGCTGGGCCATCGCCGGGCAGTGGGACGCCTTCGTCGCCGCGCCGCGCACCCACTGGTCGCCCTCGGAGAAGACGCTTCGCGCCCTTCCCGCGCGCGGCTGGGACGAGGTCGACGCCCTCGCGGCCGGCGCGGTCTCGGGCGGCCCGGAAGCGCCGGTCGAACGCGCCGATCCGGCGCTGCGCGAGCGCATGCTGAACGGCGCCCACTGGTTCTACTGGATCGCCGGCCTGTCGCTCGTGAACGCGATCGCCTCGGCGTTCGGCAGCAGCTGGGGCTTCGTCATCGGGCTGGGATTCACGCAGGTCCTGGACGCGATCGCGCAGGCCGCGGCGCAGGAAGGCGGCATCGACGCCGGGGTCGGCATGGGGGCGCTCGTCGTCAACGCCCTCGTCATCGCCGGGTTCGCGCTGATCGGGTGGCTCGCGACACGGCCGTCGGTCGCCGCGTTCGCGGTCGGCATCGCGCTCTTCGCCTTCGACACGCTCATCTTCCTCGTGGCCGGCGACTGGATCGGCATCGCCTTCCACGGCCTCGCCCTCTACTTCCTCTGGACGGGCCTCGCGGCCGCGCGCGCGATGAAGCGCGCCGCCGCGCGGTCCGCCTGAAGCCGCCGCCCCGCGAGTCGCCATGCGCCTTCACATCCTCGGCATCTGCGGCACCTTCATGGGCGGGCTCGCGAAGATCGCCCGCGAAGCCGGCCACGAGGTCACGGGCTGCGACGCGCAGGTCTACCCGCCCATGAGCGAGCAGCTGCGCGACCTCGGCATCGCCCTGCACGAGGGCTACGATGCCGGCCAGCTCGACAAGTACGCGGCCGACCTGTACGTCGTGGGCAACGCCATGACGCGCGGCAAGCCCGTGGTCGAGGAGATCCTCAACCGGGGGCTGCCCTACGTCTCGGGGCCCCAGTGGCTGGCCGAGCACGTCCTGCCGGGCAAGTGGGTGCTCGCGGTGGCGGGCACGCACGGCAAGACCACCACGTCCGCGATGCTCGCCTGGATCCTCGCGGACGCGGGACTCGACCCCGGATTCCTCGTCGGCGGCGTGCCGAGGAACTTCCACGTTTCGGCGCGCCTCACCGATTCTCCGTTCTTCGTGATCGAGGCCGACGAGTACGACACAGCCTTCTTCGACAAGCGCTCGAAGTTCGTGTGGTACCGTCCGCGCACGGCGGTCCTGAACAACCTCGAATTCGACCACGCCGACATCTTCCCGGACCTCGCCGCCATCGAGACGCAGTTCCACCACCTCGTGCGCATCGTCCCGGCCAACGGCCTCGTGGTGGCCAACGGCGCCGAAGCTTCGATCGGCCGCGTGCTCGAGCGCGGATGCTGGACGAGCGTGGAACGCTTCGGGCCCGGGCACATGTGGAGCATCGGGGCCGTGAGCCCCGACGACTCGTTCGAGGTCCGGCTCCACGGCGCCCCGCAGGGCGTCGTGATGTGGGACGCCACCGGCGAGCACAGCCGCATGAACGCGCTCGCGGCCCTTGCCGCCGCGCGCCACGCCGGCGTGCCGCTCGCCCGGGGCATCGAGGCGCTCTCGCGCTTTCTCGGCGTGAAGCGGCGCATGGAGGTGCGCGGCATGGTGAACGGCATCACCGTCTACGACGACTTCGCGCACCACCCGACCGCGTTCGAGACCACCATTGCCGGCCTGAGGAAGCGCGTCGGGCGCGCCCGGATCGTGGCCGTCTTCGAGCCGCGCTCCAACACCATGAAGCTGGGCACGATGCAGTCGCGGCTCGCGCGAAGCCTCGAGGGCGCCGACCTCGTGTACTGCTACGCGAGCCACCTGGGCTGGGACCCGGAAGGGGCGCTCTCTCCCCTTTCCTCGCGCGCGGCCGTCTACTCCGAGCTCGACCCGATGGTGGAAGCCCTGGGCCAGGTGCTGCGGCCCGGCGACCACGTCCTCGTGATGTCCAATGGCGGCTTCGGCGGCATCCACGCGAAGCTGCTGGGAAGGCTCTCGCGATGATGGATGCCGACGAGCTCGCCCTTTCCGCCCTGCTCGGCTCGCGTTTTCCGGTGATCGTGCTGGAGACCCCGGAGGAGGCGCGGGCGCTCGACCTCCTCGAGCGGGTGGCCAATCTCGGGGACGCGGCGCTCTATTCGTGGAGTGCCACCTCGGGGGTCCGCCGCATCAACGGGCGCGACGCGACGGCCGGGACCTCGCCCCTCGGGGAAGCGCTCCGCCACATCCTCACCACGCCGGCCGCGGGCCTCTACGCGCTCCTCGATCCCTACCCGCTCCTCGAGGATCCCGTCTGCCAGCGTTTCGTGCGCGAGATCGCCATGGGCCACGCGCGTTGCGCCCGGACGCTGGTGCTCGTGGGCGCGCGCATCGGCCTGCCCCCCGAGATCCTGCGCATGAGCGCCTCGTTTTCTCTGGCGCTTCCCACCGCCGCCGACATCCGGCGCATCTTCAAGGAGGAGATCGAGCTCTGGATCGCGCAGCACGACGGCAGGAAGCCGGGCGGCGACCCCGAGGCCGCGGAGACGCTGGTGCAGCACCTCGTGGGCATGTACCAGGACGACGCGCGCCGCCTCCTCCGGCAGGCGCTGCGCACGGACGGCCGCGTGACCTGGGACGACGTGGCGGCAGCGCTCAAGCAGAAGCACCACGCGCTGGAGAGCGGTGGCGCGCTTCAGCTGCAGACGGACATCGAGAAATTCTCTTCCGTCGGCGGGCAGGCGCGTCTCAAGCATTGGCTCGACCGGCGGCGCGAGGCCTTCGTGGGCGACGCGGCGTCCCTTGGGCTCGACGTGCCGCGCGGCATCCTGCTGCTGGGCGTGCAGGGCGGGGGCAAGAGCCTCGCGGCCAAGGCCATCGCCGGAAGCTGGGGCCTGCCGCTGCTGCGCCTGGATTTCGGCGCGCTCTACGACAAGTTCCACGGCGAGACGGAAAGGAACCTGCGCACGGCGCTCGAGACGGCCGGGGCCATGGCGCCGTGCGTGCTGTGGATGGACGAGATCGAGAAGGGCCTCGCCTCGGGGGGCGACGGGGACGGGGGCGTGTCGAAGCGCGTGCTCGCCACGCTGCTCACCTGGATGAGCGAGCGGCGCGGCCGCGTCTTCATGGTGGCCACCGCCAACGACATCTCCGCGCTGCCTCCCGAGCTCCTGAGGAAGGGCCGCTTCGACGAGATCTTCTTCGTGGACCTGCCGGGCGAGGACGTGCGGCGCCAGATCTTCTCCATCCACCTGGCCAAGCGCAAGCGCGATCCGGCGCGCTTCGACCTCGCCGCGCTCGCGGCCGCCGCGCAGGGCTTCTCCGGCGCCGAGGTCGAGCAGGCGATCGTCGCCTCCCTCTACGAGGCGCACGCGCTGAAGCAGGAACTCTCGACGGAGCTCGTGCTGGCCGAGATCGGCGGCACGAAGCCGCTGTCCGTGGTGCGCGCCGAGGAAGTCGAGGCGTTGCGCGATTGGGCCTCCGAACGAACCGTTTTCGCGGACTGAGAAGCCATGACCACCCACAGCTTTCGCATCGTCAACGTGTTCGCGCGCGCGGGCGCGCTCACCGGCAACCCGCTGTGCGTCTTCGAGAATGGCGGCGCCCTGGACGACGTCACGATGCAGGCGCTTGCGCGCCAGTTCAATCTCTCGGAAACCACGTTCATCCTGCCGTCGGACCGGGCCACGGCACGGGTGCGCATCTTCACGCCATCCTACGAGATGCCCTTCGCGGGGCACCCGACCCTCGGCACGGCGCACGTGGTGCGTTCGCTGCGGGGTTCGGGCGACTCGCTCACGCTCGAGATGAAGGCAGGGATCATCCCGGTGAGCGCGGCGGGAGACCGCTGGACCCTTTCCGCCAACGCGCCGCGCTGGCGCGAGGTGTCCGAGTCGCGCGCGGAGCTCGCCGGCATCCTCGGGCTCGCGGCGGGCGACATCGCCGACCGGCCGCTCTGGGTGAACGCGGGCAAGGAGCAGCTCGTCGTCCCCGTGGTTTCCGCCGACGCGGTCCGGCGCGCGCGCCCGCGAGCCGATGCGTTCTCGCGCCTGAAGAGCGAAGACGGCCACAGCATGGCCTACGTCTTCGCCGACGGGGGCGATGCCCGGGCCACCGTCGTTTCGCGTTTCTTTTTCCCCAGCGGCCCCGCGATCCTGGAAGATCCGGCCACCGGGTCGGCGTGCGCCAACCTCGGCGGATGGTTCGTCGCCACGCGTCCCGGGGGCGACGTGTCGCGCACGGTCTCCCAGGGCGACGAGGTGCATCGTCCCTCGCTGCTCTTCCTCACGGTGAAGTCGGGCGCCGTGCACGTCGGCGGCGACGTGATCGAGCTCGCCCGCGGAACGCTCAACCTCTAGGAATGACTTGAAGACCATCGTCTACCTGCACGGCTTCATCAGCTCGCCAGCCTCGAAGAAGGCGGTGATGCTGGGCGACTACCTCCGCGGCCAGGCGCCCGACATCGAGTACGTCGTGCCGATCCTGCACCACCGTCCGGCGCGCGCCTTCGCGCAGGTGCAAGGTCATGTCGCCGGGAAGAACCCGGCTGACGTGCTGGTCGTGGGCAGCTCCCTGGGCGGCTTCTACGCCACGGCCGCCGCGGAGGCGACCGGATGCCGCGCCGTGGTGATCAACCCCGCCGTGCATCCCCAGGCTCACTTCGGGCGTTATCTCGGGCCGCAGGAGAATCTCCACACCGGCGAGCGCTTCGATCTCACGCGGGAGCACGTGGCCGAGCTGGCGGCTCTCGACCCGCCCGCCATCACGCGCCCGGAGCGCTACTGGCTCCTGGTGGAAACGGCGGACGAGGTGCTCGACTACCGGGAGGCTGTCGCCTATTACGCGGGCGCCTTCCAGACCGTCGTGCAGGGTGGCGACCATTCGCTCGCGAGCTTCCCGGAGTTCGTGCCCGACATCGTGGCCTGGGCCCGCGAGGACGGCCTGCCCGCGTCCGCCAGGGCGGCGCCATGAAGCAGGTTCTCTTCGAGGAGGACGGCGCGTTTCGCGTCGGCACGATCCTTTCGGAAGTCGGGGCCGCGTTCCAGGTCGAAGCCGCCCACGGCAAGCGATCGAAGGTGAAGGCGAGCGCGGTCCTCCTGCGCTTCGACGGGCAGGCACTCTCGGCGTTCATGCCCGAAGCCCAGTCGCGAGCCGACGCGCTCGACCCGCAGTTCCTGTGGGAGGTGTGCGGCAAGGACGAGTTCGGCTTCGCCGAGCTCGCGCAGGACTACTTCGGTCACGCGCCCGCGCCGCTGGAGGCCGCCGCCGTGGCGCTCGCCCTGCACGCGAGCCCGATGTATTTCTATCGACGGGGGAAGGGCCGCTACCAGGCCGCGCCCGAGGAGAACCTCAAGGCGGCGCTCGCGGGCCTGGAGAGGAAGCGCCGCCAGCAGGAACAGGTGGATGCCTGGGCCGCATCGCTCGACGCGGGGAAGGTGCCGCCGGAACTCTCCGCCAGGCTCGATCTGCTCCTCTTCAAGCCGGACAAGATGTCGCTCGAATGGCGGGCGCTGGACCAGGCGGCCACGCATGCCGGCCTCGCGCCGCAGAAGCTGCTCGCGAAGATCGGCGCGCTCGCCGGCCCCGAGGATTTCTTCCTGCGCCGCTTCGCCTTCGAGCTGTTTCCGGCCGGCCTCGGGTTCCCCGAGGTGCAGCCCGTCTGCGCGCCGCAGGGGCTCCCCCGCGCCACGGCGGCGGCCTTCTCGATCGACGACCACGAGACCACCGAGATCGACGATGCCTTCACGGTCGAGCGGCTTGCCTCCGGGAGGCTGCGCGTGGGAGTGCACATCGCCGCGCCAGCCCTCTTCTTCGGGCGCGACCACGCGCTCGAGGCGATCGCGCGGGAGCGCCTGTCGACCGTCTATTTCCCGGGCGGCAAGATCACGATGCTGCCCGAGGCCGCCATTGCCGAAGCCACGCTCGGCGAGGGGCGCGAAGTGGCGGCCGCCTCCCTCTACCTCGAGGTGGACCCGGACACGCTCGACGTCACGGCGGTCGAGTCGAGGCTGGAGCGCGTGGCCATCGCCACGAACCTGCGCATCGCCGAGCTCGAGACGCGGCTGCACGAGGAGTCGCTGGCCGCCGGCAGGGTCGAGGGGGCGCACGGCGAGGACCTCCTCCTGCTCTGGCGGCTCGCGAGGAAGCTGCGCGCGGCGCGCGGCGCGGGCGAGGAGAAGAGCGAGAAGCTCGACTACACGTTCCGCGTGGAGGGCGGGCGCGTGGCCATCGAGCCGCGCCGGCGCGGCACGCCCATCGACGTCCTCGTCTCCGAGCTCATGATCCACGTGAACGCCACGTGGGGCCGCATGCTCGCCGAAGCCGGCTTCCCCGCGATCTACCGCAACCAGCGGGGCATCAAGACCCGCATGGAGGTGGAGCCGGGCGCGCACGAGTGGCTGGGCGTCACCCACTACGCATGGTCCAGCTCGCCCCTGCGGCGCTTCTCCGACCTCGCCAACCAGCGCCAGCTCGCGGCCCTGCTGCGCGGGGAGCCGGCCGCGTACTCCCGCGAGGAGCTCGCCGCCGCCGCGCGCGACTTCGAGACGGCCTACGAAGCCTACGCCGAGCACCAGCGCCACCTCGAGCGCTACTGGTGCCTGCGCTGGATCTCCCAGGAGGGCCTCGAGGGGGCGGACGCGACGGTCGTGCGCGACGAGCTGGTGCGCCTGGAGGGGATCCCGCTCGTGTGCCGCACGATCGGCTTGCCGCCGTCGTCCCCGGGGGAGCGGGTCCGCGTGGCCTTCGGCGAGCCGGACCCGTGGGAGGTGAACCTCCCCTGCCGCTACGCGGGCAAGCCCGGCGCGCAGTAGGCGCTGCTATCATTCGGGCTCATGTTCCGCACGATCGAGCGACCCCGCGCCTGCCGATGCAACTGAGGCAGACCCCCCCGGACGCGCTGGTCCACTTTTCCGACTACCTGCTGGAGAGGTTCGGGCTCGTCGCCACGATGCAGGTGGCGCTCGTCGCCTCGATCGCCTTCCATGCCATGGCCATCGTGGGGCTCGGCTTCCGGGTCCCCGACCCGCGGGGATTCGACGCCCCGCACAACGTGCTGGATGTGGTGCTGGTGAACGCGAAGTCCGCCTCGAAGCCCGAGAAGGCCGACGCACTGGCCCAGGCGAACCTCGACGGCGGAGGCAACACCGACCAGAAGCGCCGGGCGTCCAGCCCTTTCCCGGTCATGGAGAGCCGCGAGAGCGCCCCCGAGCTCAAGCAGGCCCAGAGCCGCGTCCAGCAGCTCGAGCGCGAGGCCACCGAGCTCATGACGCGCCTGAAGTCGCAGGCGGCCGTCGCCCTGCCCGACCCGGCCGCCGACCGCAACGAGAAGTCCGACAAGACGGCCCAGGACCTGATCGAGAAGAGCCTGGAGATCCAGCGCCTGGAGGCGCAGATCCGGCGCGACTACCAGGCCTACCAGGAGCGCCCGCGCAAGAAGTTCGTGGGCGCCCGGGCCTCGGAGTACCGCTTCGCCATGTACGTGGACAACTGGCGGCTCAAGGTCGAGCGCGTGGGCAACCTCAACTACCCGGAGGAGGCCCGGCGCAGGAAGCTCTACGGCGCGCTCCAGCTCACCGTGGGATTGAAGCCCGACGGCGAGGTGGAATCGGTCGAGATCAACCGCTCCTCGGGCCAGAAGGTGCTCGACCAGGCCGCGATCCGGATCGTGCGGCTCGCCTCCCCGTTCGACCGCTTTCCCGACGCCATCCGGGCCGACACGGACATCCTGTACATCACCCGGACCTGGACCTTCACCCGGTCCGACCAGCTCTCCGCCGAGTAGTCCCGCGCCGCGCATCCGGCCGGCGCTCGGGCGCGTATGCGCGTTTCGGGACGCGAAATCCGCGAGTCGTCGCCTGGGCATGGGCGCGGCGGGCGCGGATGGCTATCCTGCACGGCCCGACATCCAGGAGACCCGCGGAAATGACTTCGATTCGACGCGCGATCGCGGCGGCGCTGGTGGCCGCCGCCGCGGCGGCCACCACCGCCCCGGCCGCGACCGTGCCCGTGACCATCGGAAGGCAGTACTCGGACCTGTGGTGGGATCCGCAGGAAAGCGGCTGGGGCATGAACATCGTCCATCAGGGCGAGACGGCCTTCGTCACGCTGTTCGTGTACGGGCCCGACGGCAAGCCCACGTGGTACGTCGCTTCGGACGCGCGCGTCTTCGCGACCGACGGCTCGGGCAACCCGGCCTTCCGCGGCACGCTCTACAAGACGACGGGCCCGTGGCTCGGAGGGCCCTTCGACCCGGCGATGGTCGGCGTCGCGGCCGTCGGCGCCCTCGTCATCGAGCCTCGCCCGGGCGGGCAGCTCGCCCTCGACTACACCGCCGAAGGCGTCTCGGTGTCGAAGGTCGTGGTCCGGCAGACGTTCGCATTGCCGGACATCGGCGGCCCCTACCACGGTACTTTCAACCTGCTCCGGACCGTGCCGGGTGGCGCGGGCCACGTCCTGCGGCAGTTCAGCGCCTACGTCCTGGTGAACCTCGACGGCAACGCGGCCTTCCTCCGGATCGAGGAACCCGGCGGCCGCTGCGAATACGCCGGCACGCGGACGGTCTCGGGCCGCTACACGCGGATCGACGGGGAATTCACCTGCGGCTCGGGCGAGACGGGCACCTTCGCGATCACGGAGCTCGTGGCGGGCGAGCACGGCATCACGGGGTACCTGCGCACGTTCTCGCCGTCGAGCCACCAGTCCGGCCGCTTCGCCGCCGCGCGCTTCTAGGCGCGGATCGCCTCGAAGAGCGCGAGCGCCCGCTCGCGCTGGGCGGCGTGGTTGACGATGGGCGCGGGATAGTCGCGCCCGATCACGCAGCCCGCCGCCCGCTGCTCGAGCGGCGTCATCGTCCAGGGGGCGTGCACGAACCGGTCGGGCACCTTCGCGAGCTCCGGCAGGTAGCGGCGGATGAAGCGTCCCTGCGGATCGAAGCGCTCCGACTGGGTGACCGGATTGAAGATGCGGAACCAGGGCTGGGCGTCGCAGCCCGTGGAGGCGGCCCATTGCCAGCCGCCGTTGTTGGCGGCGAGGTCGAAGTCGATCAGGTGGTCGGCGAAGTACTTCTCGCCCCGCCGCCAGTCGACGAGCAGGTCCTTCACGAGGAACGACGCCACGATCATTCGCAGCCGGTTGTGCATCCATCCGGTGTCGTTGATCTGGCGCATCGCGGCATCGACGATCGGAAACCCGGTTCGGGCCTCGCGCCAGGCGGCGAAGTGCCCCTCACTGCCCGGCCAGGCGATGGCGTCGAATTCGCGGCGGAAGGCGCCCGTGGCCGCGTGCGGGTGGTGCCACAGGACCTGGAAGTAGAAATCGCGCCAGACGAGCTCGGAGAGCCACGTGGAGGGCCCCTCGCCCTTCGCTTTCCAGGCGGCGCGTGCGAGTTCGCGGATGGAAATGGTGCCGAAGCGGTTGTGCACCGAGAGGCAGGACACCCCGTTCACGGCCGGCAGGTCCCGCGACGAGGCATACCCTGCCATGCGCGCCTGGAAGTCGGTGAAAAGGCGCCGGGCGCCGGACGTTCCCGCCGGCACGCGCAGCCCGGCGAGGTTGGTCGGCTCGAATCCGAGGTCGGCGAGAGCCGGAACCGCGGTGGCGAACGGCGGCCTCGCAAGGCGCTCGGCGTACTTCGCCACCGGATAGGGCTTCAGGTAGAAATCGTCGACCCTGGCGAGCCAGGCGCGTTTGTAGGGCGTGAAGACCACGAATGGCCGGCCCGCCTGCGTGAGGATCTCGTCCCTGGCGAAGACCGCCTGGTCCTTGGCCAGGTGCAGGCGGCGACCCTCGGCCGCGAGCGCTCCTTCGACGGCCGCGTCCCTTGCGATGGCCGCCGGCTCGTAGTCCTCGTTGGCGAAGACGGCCGCCACGGCGAGTCGCGAGGCGAGCGCAGGAATCTCCTCGCGCGCCCGGCCGTGCAGCACGATGAGCTCGCCGCCCCGGGCCCGCAGGGCGCCGCGCAGCTCGGCGAGGCACTCCCGGACGAACTCGACGCGCCGGTCGTGCCGGGCCGGCAACGCGTCCAGGATTTCGCGGTCGAACACGAACGCGCAGTGGACCCGCCGGGACGACGCGAGAGCGTAATGCAGGCCGGCGTTGTCCTCGTCGCGCAGGTCGCGGCGGAACCAGAAGAGGCTGCGATCGTAGGCGGTCAGGGGCGGCTCGCGTGGGGCATTCGCCCGGTGTCCGATGGCGGTCCGGGAGCGTTCGAATTAGAATATGGGGTCGGTGGCAAATGCAAACGATCAACCTCACCAGCCACTTCCTGATCGCCATGCCCGGCATGGCGGACCCGAACTTTTCCAAGAGCCTCACCTTCATCTGCGAGCACAACGATCGCGGCGCGCTGGGGCTCGTGGTCAACCGCCCGACCGACGTGACGCTGGGAACCCTTTTCAGGCAGGTGGAGATCGAGCTTGAGGACGAGCCCCTGGCTGCGCAGCCCGTCTTCTTCGGGGGCCCGGTGCAGCTGGAGCACGGCTTCGTCCTGCACCGGCCGCTGGGCGAGTGGCGCTCGACGCTGCCGGTGGGCGAGGTCGGGCTCACCACCTCGCGCGACATCCTCGAGGCCATGGCGCGCGGCGACGGCCCGAGCGACCGGCTGGTGGCCCTGGGCTACGCCGGCTGGGCGCCGGGGCAGCTCGAGGACGAGATCAAGAGGAACGGCTGGCTCACCGTGAACGCGGACCTGGACGTGATCTTCCGCGTGTCGCCGGAGGGCCGCTACGACGCGGCGCTGGGAGCGCTGGGCGTGTCCACCATGAATCTCTCGGAAGAGGCGGGTCACGCGTGACGCCGGCCCCCGCGGAGACCCCGCCGCTTTCCGGAACGCTCATCGGCTTCGATTTCGGGGAAAAGCGGATCGGCGTGGCCGTGGGCGAGACCGAGACGCGGCTCGCGCATCCCGTCGCCGCGATCGCGGAGGAGGCCACCGAGGCCCGGCTCACCGCCATCGGCCGGTTGGTGGCCGAATGGCGTCCCGCCGGCTTCGTCGTCGGGCTGCCGCGCCATGCGGACGGCGGCGAGCACGAGGTGGCGAGGCTCGCGGGCAAGTTCGCCAGGCGCCTGAATGCGCGCTTCGGCCTGCCCGTGGCGTTCGTGGACGAAACCCTCACCTCGGCAGAGGCCGGGGCGCGCCTTCGCGAGGCGGGCGGCCGGGCGAAGGGCAAGGGCGACCTCGATGCCCATGCCGCCACGGTGATCCTGCAGAGCTATCTCGACCAGATGAACCGACCGATTGCGAAAGGGGCCCATGGCCGCACCTCTGCCTGACCCGGAGCGCCTGCTCGAGGCGCTCGCGAACCAGATGAAGCCCGCGATGGGCCCGGAGACGGGCATCGTCGGCATCTACACCGGCGGCGCATGGGTGGCGGAGCGCCTGCACCGCGCCCTCGGCGCGCGGATGCCGCTCGGGGTCCTCGCCGTGACGCTGCACCGCGACGATTTCGGCCGCATCGGCCTGCATCGCGAGGCGCGTCGCAGCCACCTGCCCTTCGAGGTCGAGGGACGCGACATCGTCCTGGTCGACGACGTTCTGCACACCGGCCGCACCATCCGCGCGGCGTTGAACGAGCTGTGGGACTTCGGCAGGCCGAAGAGCGTTCGCCTGGCGGTCCTCGCCGATCGCGGCGGGCGCGAACTGCCCATCGCGCCGGACTATGCGGGCGCCTTCGTCGAGATCGAGGCCGGCGAGGAGCTCGTGCTCACGAACGAGGGCGGCAAGCTCCGGCTCGCCGCCGTGAGGAGGCCGTGATGGGCCGCAGCCTCCAGATCGACTCCCAGGGACGCCTCGTCCACCTCCTCACGACCGAGGGGCTGCCGGCGGAGATGATCCGGCACATCCTCGACACCGCCTCGCAGTTCGTGAGCGTGAACGAGCGCGAGGTGAAGAAGGTCCCCCTGCTTCGCGGCAAGTCGATCTTCAACGTCTTCTTCGAGAATTCCACGCGCACGCGCACGACCTTCGAGATCGCCGCGAAGCGCCTGTCGGCCGACGTGATCAACCTGAACATCGGCGCCTCGTCGACGGCCAAGGGCGAGACGCTGCTCGACACGGTGTGGAACCTGCAGGCGATGGACGCCGACATGTTCGTGGTCCGCCACGCGGAGGCCGGAGCGCCGCACCTCATCGCGCGCCACGTGAAGCCCGGCGTGCACGTGGTGAACGCGGGCGACGGGCGCCACGCGCACCCCACGCAGGGCCTGCTCGACATGTACACGATCCGCCACTACAAGCAGGACTTCACGCGCCTCGTCGTGGCGATCGTGGGCGACGTCCTGCACTCGCGCGTGGCGCGATCCGAGATCCACGCGCTCAAGGCCCTCGGCGTTCCGGAGCTGCGCGTGATCGGCCCCAAGACGCTGCTGCCGACGGACATCGAGCGCCTCGGGGTGCGCGTGTTCCACGACCTGGCCGAGGGGCTTCGCGACTGCGACGTGGTCATCACGCTGCGGCTGCAGAACGAGCGCATGAGCGGCCCGCTGCTGCCCTCCGCCGGCGAATTCCACAAGGCATACGGGCTCACTCCGGAGAGGCTCGCGCGCGCGAAGCCAGACGCGATCGTGATGCACCCGGGCCCGCTCAATCGCGGCGTGGAGATCGATTCGGGGGTGGCCGACGGCAGCCACTCCGTGATCATGCCGCAGGTCACCTTCGGCATCGCCGTGCGCATGGCGGTGATGGCCATCCTCGCCGGGAACGCCTAGATGAGAATCGACATCCGCAACGCCCGCGTCATCGACCCGGTCTCCGGCCACGACGCGACGACGCCTCTCTTCATCGCCGACGGGCGCATCGTCGCGCTCGGAAGCGCGCCGGACGGATTCCGCCCCGACCGCAGCATCGACGCCAAGGGGCTCGTCGCCTGTCCCGGCCTCGTGGACCTGTCCGCGCGCCTGCGCGAGCCGGGCAACGAGTACCGCGCGACGCTGGAATCGGAGATGCAGGCGGCGGTCGCGGGCGGCGTGACGTCGCTTGCCTGCCCGCCGGACACCGACCCGCCGCTCGACGAGCCGGGGCTGGTCGAGATGCTCAAGCGCCGCGCCGAGAGCCTGCGGCAGGCCCGTGTCTACCCGCTGGGCGCGCTCACGCTGGGCCTCGCAGGCCAGAAGATCGCCGAGATGGGCGAGCTCGCCGAGGCGGGGTGCGTCGCGTTCTTCCAGGCCGACGCGCCGCTCACCGACCTGAACGTGCTCCTTCAGGCGATGCGCTATGCCGCCACTTTCGGGTACGCCGTGTGGCTGCGGCCGCAGGATTCGCACCTCGCGCACGGCGGCGTGGCGCACGAAGGCGAGGTCTCGACGCGCCTGGGCCTGCCGCCCATCCCGGTCGTGGCCGAGACCGTCGCGCTGCACGCCATCCTCGAACTCGCCGAAGCCACCGGCGCGCGGGTGCACCTCGCGAGGCTCTCCACGGCGCGCGGCGTGGCCCTGGTGGCCGCAGCCAAGGCGCGGGGCCTCGCCGTCACGTGCGACGTCGGCGTGCACCACCTGCACCTCTGCGACCGCGACGCGGGCGATTTCAACGCCAACATGAACCTGGTGCCGCCGCTTCGGGACCCGCGCGACCGCGACGCACTGCGCCGCGGGCTCGCCGACGGGACCATAGACGCGGTGTGCTCCGACCACACCCCGGTCGACGACGACGCGAAGCAGGTTCCATTCGGGGAGGCCGAGCCCGGCGCCACCGGGCTCGAGCTCTTCCTGCCGCTGGTGCTCAAGTGGGGCGGGGAAATGACGCTGCCGCTTGCCGCCACGCTCGCCGCGGCGTCGTCGCGCCCGGCCGCGATCCTCGGGGTCGAGGGTGGCACGCTGGCCGGAGGGCGTGCCGCCGACCTTTGCCTCTTCGACCCCGAGCGCCACTGGATCGTCTCGCCCTCGGCGCTCGCGAGCCAGGGCCGCAACTCGCCCTTCCTCGGCCTGGAAGTCGCGGGGCGCGTCGTCACGACGATCATCGACGGCCGGGTCGTCTACACCGGCTGATTCCTTCTTCGCCCCCAGCCACGGATTCCCATGGAGAACCCGCTCACAGATTTTTGCTCGCTTCCCCGCTTCGCCGCGATCCGGCCGGAGCACGTGGTGCCCGCCATCGAGGCGCTCGTGGACGAAGGCCGCGCCGCCATCGAGCGGCTCGCCACGCAAGGCGGCGATCCGACCTGGGACGGGTTCGTCGATCCCCTGGAGAGCGCCAACGAGCGCCTGGCGCGGGCGTGGGCCCAGGTCTCGCACCTCAACGCCGTCGTCAACTCGCCGGCGCTGCGCGAGGCCTACAACGCGGCGCAGCCGTTGGTGACGCAGTTCTCCGCCGACCAGGACCAGGACCTGCGCCTCTTCGGCCGTTTCAAGGCGCTGGCCGCCTCCCCGGGCTTCGCGAGGTTCCCGCCGGCGAGGCGCCGGCTCGTGGAGAACAGGCTGCGCGACTTCCGCCTGGGAGGCGCGGAGCTCTCCGAGGCCGGCAAGGCGCGCTTCAAGCAGCTGCAGCAGGAACTCGCCGCGCATGCGTCGCGCTTCCAGGACAACGTGCTCGACGCGACCAACGACTTCGGCTACTTCGTCACCGACCCCGCGCACCTCGCCGGCATTCCCGCCGACGTCCTCGAGGCTGCGAAGGCGGCGGCCTCGAAGGACGGCCGCGAGGGGTGGAAGCTCACGCTGCACATGCCCTGCTACCTGCCCGTCATGCAGTACGCGGACTGCCACCCGCTACGCGAGGGCATGTACCGCGCGTTCGCGACGCGCGCCGCGGAGTTCGGCAAGCCGGAGTGGGACAACACCCCACTCATCGCGAAGATCCTCGACAAGCGCGCGGAAGTGGCCGGTCTCCTGGGCTACGGCAGCTTCGCCGGCGTGTCGCTCGCCACCAAGATGGCGGCCTCGCCGTCGGAGGTGATCGCCTTCCTCGAGGACCTCGCCGCGCGCGCCAGGCCCTTCGCGGAACGCGACATGGCCGAGCTGGCGGCATTCGCCCGGTCGGAGCTCGACCTCGCCGAGATCCGCGCCTGGGACGTCGCGTGGGTGAGCGAGAAGCTGCGCCAGAAGCGCTACGCCTTCTCCGAGACCGAGGTAAAGCGCTACTTCCCGGAAGACGCGGTGCTCGCGGGGCTCTTCCGCGTGATCGAGACGCTCTACGGCGTGCGCCTGAAGCCCGGGCGCGCGCAGACCTGGCACCCGGACGTGAAGTTCTTCGCGATCGAGGATGCGGGCGGCGCCCTGGTGGGCCAGTTCTACCTCGATCTGTACGCCCGCGAGGCCAAGCGCGGCGGCGCCTGGATGGACGACGCGAGGAACCGGCGGCGCCTCCCCGAGGGCGTGCAGACGCCGGTGACCTTCCTCACCTGCAACTTCTCGGCGCCCGTGGGCGATCGGCCCGCGTTCTTCACGCACGACGAGGTGATCACGCTCTTCCACGAGTTCGGCCACGGGCTGCACCAGCTCCTCACGCGCGTGGACGAGCTCGGGGTCTCGGGGCTCGCGGGCGTCGAATGGGACGCCGTCGAGCTTCCCTCGCAATTCATGGAAAACTTCTGCTGGGAATGGGACGTCGTCTCGCACATGACGCGGCACGGCGACACCGGGGAACCGCTTCCGCGCGCCCTCTTCGACAAGATGGTCGCGGCCAAGAACTTCCAGAGCGGCATGCAGTTCGTGCGCCAGCTCGAGTTCGCGCTCTTCGACATTCACCTGCACCACGACTTCGACCGCGCGCAGGACTCCGTCCTCGCCATGCTCGACCGCGTGCGGCGCCAGGTGGCCGTGGTCCATCCGCCGGCGTGGAACCGCTTTCCCAACCAGTTCTCGCACATATTCGGGGGCGGCTACGCGGCGGGCTACTACAGCTACAAGTGGGCGGAGGTCCTCTCGGCGGACGCATTCGACGCCTTCGAGGAGGAGGGCGTCCTCAATCCCGCGACCGGCGCGCGGTTCCGCGACGAGGTGCTCGGCGTGGGGGGCAGCCGGCCCGCCATCGACTCCTTCGTCGCCTTCCGCGGCCGCAAGCCCCGGATCGACGCCCTCCTGCGGCATAATGGGATGACCGCCACCGCCTGACGGAGGATCCGCATGCCCGCCTGCCACCGACTTTCCGCGCTTCTCGCCGCGGCCCTCCTGCTGCCCGCGCTGGCCGCCGCGCAGGCCAACGTCTACCGCTGGGTCGACAAGAGCGGCAAGGTCCACTACTCCGACACGCCGCCCGCCGAGCCCGCGAAGAGCCTCACGCAGAAGCGCGTCGGCGGCGGTTATGCGGAATCCACCCAGCTTCCCTACGCCACGCAGATGGCGATGCAGAAATCGCCCGTCACGCTCTTCACGGGCGCCGATTGCGGAGACCCCTGCAAGCAGGGCCGCGACCTGTTGGCCAAGCGAGGAATCCCGTTCAACGAGCGCGACGCGCAGGGCAGCCCGGAGGCCGCGGAGGAGCTCAAGAAACTCGTGGGCGCGATGGAGGTGCCCGTGCTCACCGTGGGAGAGTCCAAGGTGAAGGGATTCGAGGAGGGCGCGTGGCACTCCGCGCTCGACGGGGCCGGCTACCCGCGCACGGCGCTGCCGGGGCAGGTGCCTCCCCGCCCGCCGGCTCCCCCGAAGAAGGCGGAAACGCCACCCGAGCCGAACGCGGCCGCCGCGCCCAAGTAGCGCCCGCGCCGCCCGACGCCGGCCATCGGAAGGGACGACCGGCCGTGAAGCTCGCGACCTGGAACGTGAATTCCCTCAAGGTGCGCCTGCCGCACCTGCTCGCCTTCCTCGAGCGGCATTCGCCGGACGCGGTGTGCCTGCAGGAAACCAAGTGCGAGGACGCGGCGTTTCCCGCCGACGCCATCGAGGCGGCCGGATACCGGTGGGTTCACGACGGGCAGAAGACCTACAACGGCGTGGCGATCCTGTCGAGGCAGGAGCCGGCCGGCGTTTCGCGCGGCATACCCGGTTTCGGCGACCTGCAGAAGCGCGTCATCGCCGCCGACGTGGGTGGCATTCGCGTGGTGAGCGTCTACTGTCCCAACGGGCAGAGCGTCGGATCCGAGAAGTACGAATACAAGCTGCGCTGGTTCGCGGCGCTGGCAGGCTGGCTCGAGGGCGAGCTGGCGGCGGGACGGCAGGTGGCGGTGCTCGGCGACTACAACGTCGCTCCCGAGGATCGCGACGTGCACGATCCCGAAGCGTGGCGCGGGCAGGTGCTGGTGAGCGAAGCGGAACGCGAGGCGCTTCGTGCCCTCAACGCCCTGGGTCTCGCCGACGCCTTCCGCCTTTTCGAGCAACCCGACAAGTCGTTCAGCTGGTGGGATTACCGCATGGCGGCCTTCCGGCGCAACATGGGGCTGCGGATCGACCACATCCTGCTCTCCCCCGCGCTCGCGTCGCGATGCCTGTCGTGCACGATCGACGTGGAGCCCCGGAAACTCGAGCGCCCGTCGGACCACGCGCCGGTCGTCTGCGAAATCGGCGCGTGAGGCGGGCATTGGCGACGCGAGTCTCGGCCCGGGAAGAGGAGCGCGTGGCGCGGCTCGCGGGGTTCCGTATCCTCGGAACGCCACCCGAGCCCGCCTTCGACGATCTCGCCCGCCGTGCCCAGGAGGCGGCGCATGCGCCCATGGCCTGGCTCGCGTTCCACGACGGGCCGCGCGAATGGGTGAAGGCGGGCGTCGGCATCGCCTTCGCCGAGCTCGCGGGCGCGCGCCGGATCTCCTCCCGGGGCGACGCGCCCGCCGTCGGCCTCGAGGTCGAGGATGCGATGACCACCGAGCTGCGCTCGCACCCGCTCGTCGCGGGCGAGCCGCGCCTTCGCTTCCTGTGCGTGGTGCCGCTGGTGACCGAGGACGGTCATACCGTGGGCGCGCTCGTCGTCGCCGACCGCATCGCGCGCCGCCTCGAGCCCGCGCAACGCACCGCGCTCGGCAATCTCGCCATGCTCGCGATGGCGCGGCTGGAAGCCAGGCGCGCGTCCGAGCCGGGCGACGACGCGCAGGAGGCCCGGGACCGCGCCGAGGAGGCGCAGGAGCAGCTCGCCCGCGAGCGGCAGTTCGCGGACGCCGTGATCCAGAGCCTGCCCGGCGCCTTCTTCCTCTTTTCGGGCGAGGGCGAAATGCTGCGCTGGAACGCGCGCCTGCAGGCCGTCACGGGGTACACCGGCCTCGAGATCGCGGGGATGCGCCCGCTCGACCTGATCATGCCCGCCGACAGGGCGGCGGTCGAGGTGGCCATCCGCGAGGTGCTCGAACGCGGGCGCGAAGTCTCGATCGAGGCCCAGATGCGGGACAAGGCGGGCGCGGGCAGGCCGTACGCGTTCACCGGCAGGCCGCTGCGCGTGGCGGGTGAGACGTACGTGATGGGGTTCGGGCGCGACCTCTCCGAGAGGAAGCGCGCGGAGGAGCAGACGATTCGCGCCAAGGAGCGCCTCGACCTGGCGCTCACGGGCTCGAGCCTCGCCCTGTGGGACTGGGACCTGCGGTCGGACCGCGTGTACTTCAACGAGGGATGGGCGGCGCTGGTGGGTGAGCGCCCGCGCGAGTCCACGGTGCCCCGGGACGAGGTGCGCGCCTGGAACCATCCGGAGGACGCGGGCCTCTACGAGGCCGCGGTGGCCAACGCGGTCCGGGGCGTGAGCGAGGAGTTCGAGTGCGAGTACCGGGTCCGTCACGCCTCGGGCGACTGGATCTGGATCTACTCGCGCGGCAAGGTCACGCAGCGCGACGGCGCGGGCCGCGCGCTGCGCATGACCGGCACCGCGACCAACGTCACGAAGCGCAAGGAGGCCGAGGAGCGGGCCGAATTCCTCGCCACCCGCGACCCGCTCACGGGGCTGCCCAACCGCGTCCTGCTGCACGACCGCCTCGAGCAGGGGATCGTGAACGCGGCACGGCACCGGTCGGGCTTCGCGTTCATGTTCATCGACCTCGACCGCTTCAAGACGATCAACGACTCCCTCGGCCACGACGTGGGCGACGAGCTCCTGAAGCGCGTGGCCGCGAGGCTCGCCGCGTGCGTGCGCGCCTCCGACACGGTGGCTCGGCTCGGGGGCGACGAGTTCGCGGTCATCCTCGAGAATCTGCGCGACACCGACGACGAAGGGGCCCAGCAGGTCGCCGACAAGATGATCGCCGCGATGGGCGCGCCGATGCTCATCGGCAGCCAGCACCTCAACACCTCGTGCTCGATCGGGATCAGCCTCTATCCCGCCGATGGCAAGGACAGCGCCACGCTCATGAAGCACGCGGACGTGGCCATGTACTACGCCAAGGAGAAGGGCCGCAACAACTACCAGTTCTTCTCTCCGGAGATGAACCTGCGCGCCCAGGAGCGGCTTTCGATCGAGAACTACCTCCGGCTCGCCCTGCGCAGGAACGAGCTGGTCCTGCATTACCAGCCGCGCATCCGCATGTCCGACGGCGCGCTCACCGGCATGGAGGCCCTCGTGCGCTGGCTGCATCCGCGCCGCGGCCTTCTCGCGCCGGAGAAGTTCATCGACGTTGCCGAGGACTCGGGGCTCATCGTCCCGATCGGCGAGTGGGTGCTGGAGCGGGCGTGCCGGCAGGCGCGCGACTGGCAGCGCGCGTTCGGGAGGAACCTGAAGCTCTCCGTGAACCTCTCCGTCGGCCAGGTGAACGACGGCGAGCGCCTCTACCGCGCGATCGACGCCGCGATACGGGGAGCGGGAATCGACCCGTCGACGCTGGAGCTCGAGCTCACCGAGAGCATGCTCATGCAGAACCTCGGCGAGAAGGCCGCCCTCCTCAACCGCCTCGGCGGGCTGGGCGTCGGGATCTCGATCGACGATTTCGGCACCGGCTATTCGTCGCTCTCCTACCTGAAGACGCTGCCGGTGGACGCGATCAAGATCGACAGCTCCTTCGTGCGCGACATCGGGCTCGACGCGAACGACGAGGCGATCGTGCGCGCCATCATCGCGATGGCGCACTCGCTCAAGCTTTCGGTGATCGCCGAGGGCGTGGAGACCGAGGCCCAGTTCGCGAGCCTCAAGACCCTCGGCTGCGACGAGTTCCAGGGCTACTTCGCAAGCCCGGCGCTGCCGCCCGCGGAATTCGAGCTGCGGCTCGCCCGGGGCTGATCAGTCCTTCGCGTCTATCCGCAGCTCCTGGACCTTGCGCGTGAGCGTGTTGCGGCCGATGCCCAGCAGGCCCGCGGCCTCGATGCGCCGCCCTCCCGTATGGGCGAGGGCGCGCGTGATGAGGGCGGTCTCGAAGTCGCGCGTCAGGGCATCGGCGATCCCGCTTTCCCCGCGGGCCAGGCGATCGGCGACCTCGCGCTCGAGGGCGCGGCGCCAGTCGCCGCCGTCGCCCGCGAGGGACGCCGCCGGCACCTCGCCCCGGATCTCGGCCGGAAGGTCCGCGACGTCGACCACCTGGCCGGGCGCCATGACGGTGACCCAGTGGCACAGGTTCTCGAGCTGGCGCACGTTTCCCGGGAATTCCCGGGTCGACAGGAACTGGACCGCCGCGTCGGTGAGGCGCTTGCCTTCCACGCCCAGCTCGCGCGCGCTCTTGGCGAGGAAATGCCGCGCGAGCACCGGGATGTCGTCCCTGCGCTCGCGAAGGCTGGGAAGCCGCAGGCGGATCACGTTCAGGCGGTGGAAGAGGTCCTCGCGGAAGAGTCCCTGCCGCACGCGGGCCTCGAGCTCCTGGTGGGTGGCCGCGATCACGCGCACGTTGGCGGTGATCGGCGTGTGGCCGCCCACGCGGTAGAACTGCCCGTCGGAGAGCACGCGCAGGAGCCTCGTCTGCAGGTCCGACGGCATGTCGCCTATCTCGTCGAGGAACAGCGTGCCGCCCTCGGCCTGCTCGAAGCGGCCGCGGCGCATCGCCTGGGCCCCGGTGAATGCCCCGCGCTCGTGGCCGAAAAGCTCGCTCTCCAGGAGATCCTTCGGGATCGCCGCCGTGTTGATGGCGATGAAGGCCTTGCCCGATCGCGGGCTGTGGCGGTGAAGGGCTCGCGCGACGAGCTCCTTGCCCGTGCCGGACTCTCCGGTGATCAGCACCGTCGCGTGGGACTGCGACAGCCGCCCGATCGCGCGGAAGACCTCCTGCATCGCGGCCGCCTGCCCGAGGATCTCGGGGGTTTCGCCGTCGGCCGGCGGCGCCTCGACACGCCGCCGGCTCTCCTCGAGCGCGCGGCGCACCAGCTCGACGGCGTGGTCGACGTCGAACGGCTTGGGCAGGTACTCGAACGCGCCGCCCTGGAAGGCCGCCACGGCGCTCTCGAGGTCCGAATAGGCCGTCATGACGATCACCGGCGTCGACGGCAGGTGCTCCTTGAGGGTCTGCATGAACTCGAGCCCGGAGAGGCCCGGCATGCGGATGTCGCTCACGACGACCTGCGGGGGCTCCTCGGCGAGGTGGTCCAGCGCTTCCTGCGCGGTGGCGAACGTCCGGTGCCCGATGCCTTCGCGCGTGAGCGCCTTCTCGAAGACCCAGCGGATCGAGCGGTCGTCGTCGATTATCCAGACGGGGTTCATGGCTTCGCCTTCATGTCAGTGCCGCGCGAGCCCGGCCTGCTGGGGGCTGCGCACGGGCAGGAGGATCGTGAAGCGCGTGCGCCCCGGCGCGCTTTCGAATTCGATGAGTCCGTGGTGCTGGTGCACGTAGTTCTGCGCGAGCGACAGGCCCAGGCCCGTGCCGCCGTCGCGCCCGCTCACCAGCGGGAAGAAGATCTTTCCGGCGAGATCCTCGGGGACGCCGGGCCCGTTGTCCTCGATCTCCACGGACACGGCGTGGCGGTACCGGGTCTTGGCGATCGTCACCTGGCGCGCGATCCGCGTCCGGAACGCGATCTCGCCGCGGCCCTCCATCGCCTGCGCGGCGTTGCGCGCGACGTTGAGGATGGCCTGGATGAGACTCTCCTTGTCGCCCGGCAGGTCCGGCAGGCTCACGTCGTAGTCGCGGCGCACCGACAGCCCCTCGGGGTATTCCGCGAGCAGCAGCGTCCTCACGCGCTCCATCACCTCGTGCACGTTGAGCATCTCGATCTGCGGTAGGCGGTGCGGCGTGAGCATCCGGTTCATGAGCGACTGCAGGCGGTCGGTTTCCTTCACGATCACCTGCGTGAACTCCTTCAGGTCGGGATCGGGAAGCTCCCGCTCGAGAAGCTGCGCCGCGCCGCGGATGCCACCCAGGGGGTTCTTGATCTCGTGCGCGAGGTTTCGGATCAGTTCCCGGTTGGCCTGCTGCTGCTCCAGGAGCTTCGCCTCCTTCGCGATGCGGATCTGCTGGTCGAGCTCGCGCAGCTCGATGAGCAGTCGCCCGCCGTCCTCGGTGACCGGGACGGCCACGCAATGCACGATCGCGGGCTGCCCGCCCAGCTCGAGGGCGAGCTCGTTCTCGTTGAACCCCGCGTCGTCCGCGACGGCCTGCTCGAGCCGCGCGACGAAGCGGTCGTTGCCGGGAAGCACCTTCGCGAGCGCCGTGCCGAGCAGGTGCTTGCGCCCGTGGGCCAGGAGCGTCTCGGCGGCGGGATTGGCGTAGGTCACGCGCAGGTGCTCGTCGAGCACCAGCACGGCGGTCGCGAGCAGCTCGAGGCCCGGATAGGGCGTTGTCACGCCTGCGTGCCCCGGGAGCGAGCAGCAGGGACCGCGCCAGCGAAACGCGCTGGCGCGTCGGCAGAAGGGGATTGCCGGAAGAGGGGACTGCGCGAGGCTAGGGCTTTTGCCCGCCGAGCTCTTTCTTGAGCGCCTCGACGTTTTTCTCGTGCTCGGCGACGGTGGCCTGCAACCCCCGGATGCGCCCGGAGGCCTTGTCGATCGCCGCGCGCATTTCCGCCTGCTGCGCGGGCGTGGGGTCGGTGGCTTGCTGCGCGACGCGCACCGCCGCGATGAGCGTCGGATTCTGCCGTTCCTCCAGGAGCGCCTTGCGCGCCTGGACAAGGGACTGCTCCTCCTGCGCGAGCTCGTCCTCCAGGATCTTGCGCCGCACCTCGTCGCGCCCCTTCTGCGTGTCGCGGTCGATCGAGGCGACGGTGGTCGGCAGGGCCCTCGGCGTCACCACGGCAACCGCGGGCTTCACGGAAAGCTTCTCCAGCGCCCTTGCCGCCGTCTTGTCCGCCGGGCTTGCCGGCGGCGTGAAGCCCGGCATCGTTACCAAGGGCTCGAGGTCCAGCACGGTCGCGCCCTTCATGGGCCGGTTGGTGTAAGTGACGTGGCCGTTTGCGTCGACGTGCTTGTAGATCGTCGCCTGGGCGAGGGCCAAGGGCGAAGCGAGGCTTACCGCGACACCGATCCAGAGCGTCTTCATCACGCACTCCCGCGCACGACAGGGGATGGTCAGGATAGGGAGTGGTCATTTAAAAAGTCAACAAGATCAAAGGCCTAGGTAGAAAATGCCCCATACCTTGTGGTTTGGGGCGGTAACGACCACAAGGGCGCCGGCGGATCCGAAAAATAAAAAGGGGCGGACGGGTCCGCCCCTTTCGTGCCAACTCGGACCCCGGGGCTTCAGGCCGAGTAGTACATGTCGTACTCGACCGGGTGCGTCGTCATGCGGAAACGCGTGACCTCCTCCTGCTTGAGGGCGATGTACGCGTCGATCAGGTCGTTGGAGAACACGCCGCCGCGGGTGAGGAACTCGCGGTCCTTGTCGAGGTAATCCAGCGCCTGGTCGAGCGAGGAGCACACCGTCGGGATCTTGCGTTCCTCCTCCGGCGGCAGGTCGTAGAGATTCTTGTCGGCCGGGTCGCCGGGGTGGATCTTGTTCTGCACGCCGTCGAGCCCCGCCATCATCAGGGCGGCGAACGCAAGGTAGGGGTTGGCCGTCGGGTCCGGGAAGCGCACCTCGATGCGACGCCCCTTCGGGCTCGACACGAACGGGATGCGGATCGAGGCCGAGCGGTTGCGCGAGGAGTAGGCGAGTTTCACCGGCGCCTCGAAGCCGGGCACGAGCCGCTTGTAGGAGTTGGTGCCGGGGTTGGTGATGGCGTTGAGCGCACGCGCGTGCTTGATCACGCCGCCGATGTAGTAGAGCGCGAAATCGGAAAGCCCCGCGTAGCCGTCGCCCGCGAACAGGTTCTGGCCGCCCTTCCAGATGGACATGTGCACGTGCATGCCGGAGCCGTTGTCCCCCACGACCGGCTTGGGCATGAAGGTCGCGGTCTTGCCATAGCTGCGCGCCACGTTCCACACGGTGTACTTGAGGATCTGCAGCCAGTCGGCGCGCTTCACCAGCGACTCGAACTTGGTGCCGATCTCGCACTGGCCGGGGCCGGCCACCTCGTGGTGGTGGACTTCGACCTCGACGCCCTGCTCCTCGAGCGCGAGGCACATCGCCGAGCGGATGTCCTGCAGCGCGTCGACCGGGGGCACCGGAAAGTAGCCGCCTTTCACCGACGGGCGGTGGCCGAGGTTGCCGCCCTCGAACTTCTCGTCGGAAGACCACGAGGCTTCCTCCGAGAAGACCTTGCAGTACGCGCCCGACATGTCCACTTTCCACTCGACCGCATCGAAGATGAAGAACTCGGGCTCGGGGCCGAAGTACGCCACGTCGCCGATGCCCGAGGACTTGAGGTAGGCCTCCGCGCGGTGGGCGAGCGAGCGCGGGTCGCGGTCGTATCCCTTGCCCGTGGAAGGCTCGTGCACGTCGCAGGAGAGGGCGAGCGTGGGCTCGTCCATGAACGGGTCCATGCGGGCGGAACCCGGGTCCGGCATCAGCAGCATGTCCGAGGCCTCGATGCCCTTCCACCCGGCGATGGAGGAGCCGTCGAAGGCGTGGCCGTGCGAGAACTTCTCCTCGTCGAACATCTTCACCGGCACGGTGACGTGCTGCTCCTTGCCCTTGGTGTCGGTGAAACGAAGGTCCACGAACTTGACCTCGTTTTCCTTGATCATCTTGAAGACATCGGCCGCTGCCATGACTCTTTCTCCTGATTGAGGGATAACGCCCCAGATTGGGGAATGGATCGGGTTGATAAACGGTTTGAGACAAGGGAATAGCAGAAAGCGTGCCACGGCTGCCCGCTTGCAAACCATTGATTCTCAATGATCTGCACCGAATCAGCGCAACAGGATGCACTTGCATGGTGCATCAAGTATGCATGCGCACCACAAAAGTGCAACCTAGGGAAAATACCGCAGTTCCGCCTCCCAACTATATATAGAATTCGCGGCCTTCGACCTCCGGCGGCTATCATGGCTGCGGGCGCAACGCCCCCCTTTTTCGCCTGAATCAGGAATCGCTCCCGCATCGATGGATCGGTACGTCGTCATCGGCAACCCCGTTGCCCACTCGCTCTCGCCCGAGATCCACGCGCGCTTCGCGCTCGCGACCGGCGAGACGCTCGCCTACGACAGGCTTCTCGTCGAACCGGGCGATTTCGCGCGGGCGGCCCGCGGGTTCTTCGCCGCCGGCGGGCGTGGCGCGAACGTGACGCTCCCCTTCAAGGTCGATGCGTTCGAGTTCGCGCAGGAACGCACGGCACGCGCCGAGCAGGCGGGCGCAGTGAACACGCTTGCGGCTCGCGCGGGCATCGTGCTCGGCGACAACACGGACGGCGCCGGGCTCGTTCGCGATCTCACCGTGAACCTGGGTCTCGGGCTCGGCGGCAAGCGAATTCTCCTCGTGGGCGCGGGGGGCGCCGCGCGCGGCGTGGTCGCCCCGCTGCTGGACCTTTCGCCCGCGATGCTCGTCGTCGCCAACCGGACGCGGGAGCGTGCGCGCGAGCTGGCGCTGCGCTTTCGGGACGCGGGCCCGGTCGAGGGGGTCGGCCTCGATGCGATGGGCGGAGGGTTCGACCTGGTGGTGAACGCCACTTCCACGTCCACACGCGGGGAAGCGCTCGCGCTTCCCCGCGGGCTCTTCGCGCCGGGCGCGACCGCCTACGACATGGCGTACGGCCCCGCGGCACGGCCGTTCCTCGAGAGGGCGCGCGCGGCCGGGGCAAACGCGTGTGACGGCCTGGGCATGCTGGTCGAACAGGCGGCGGAAGCCTTCTTCCTGTGGCGCGAGCGCAGGCCGGACACGGCGGGCGTGATCGCCGCGCTGCGGGCGGCGTGAGCCGGCTTGCGCGCCTCGCGGGCTGGGCAGCGCTTGCGCTCTGCGCGACGTTCGTCGCCTACGAGCTCTCCATCCTCGCGCGCCTGGCGTGGTGGCGCGGGCACGATCCTTCAACGACCGCATTCATGGAGGAGCGGCACGACCGGCTTCGAGAGAGGAAGCCGGGCGCCGCGCTGCGCCACGCCTGGGTCCCCTACGCGCGCATATCGGGCCACCTGAAGCGCGCGATCGTCGCCGCGGAGGACGCCAAGTTCGCCGACCACGAGGGCTTCGACTGGGAGGCGATGCAGAAGGCCTGGGAGAAGAACCAGAAGCGCGGCAAGGTGGTGGCAGGCGGCTCCACGATCTCGCAGCAACTCGCGAAGAACCTCTTCCTCTCGGGGAGCCGAACGCCCTGGCGCAAGGCCCAGGAGGCGATGATCACGGTCATGATGGAATCCGTCATGGACAAGCGCCGCATCCTCGAGATCTACCTCAACGTGATCGAGTGGGGCGACGGCGTGTTCGGGGCCGAGGCCGCGGCGCGCCACTACTACGGGGTGAGCGCCGCCGCCCTCACTCCCGCGCAGGCCGCGCGCCTGGCCGCGATGGTCCCCAACCCCCGCTTCTACGACCGCAATCGCGCCACGCCCTGGCTCGAGAGGAAGACCCAGATCATCCTCGCGCGCATGGCTGCCGCCGAAGTTCCTTGAGGCGTCGCGGGAAAAATATTCCGCGCGCGAGGGGGACGGCGCGCGGGTCCGCGGCCTAGAATACCGGCGACCCGCCCGGGCCCGTAATCGACCTCCCATGCCCCCGTCCACCGACAATCCGCGCACCGCCACGCAGCAGGAACACCTGGATGCGGTGTCGAAGCTGCTCGCCAAGCAGCGACTCGTGGAGGACCTCGTTCAGCGGCAGGGCGACCATGATTCCAGGAGGCCGGGAATCGTCGAGTCCATGGTGCACCGGCAGAACCTCGTCGAGCTGCAAAAGCGCCTCGACGGGCTGCACCCGGCCGACGTCGCCTACATCCTCGAAGGCCTGCCGCTCGAGGATCGCCTCGTCGTGTGGGGGCTCGTGCACAGCGAGCGCGACGGCGAGATCCTCCTCGAGGTTTCCGACGCCGTACGCGACACGCTCCTCGCGGACATGGATTCGGCGGAGATCGTCGCCGCAGCCCAGAACCTCGACGCCGACGAGATCGCGGACCTCGCGCCCGACCTCCCCCAGGACGTCGTGCAGGACATCATCGAGGCGCAGGACGTTCACGAGCGCGCCCAGCTGCAGTCGGCCCTGTCCTATCCCGAGGGCAGCGTCGGGGCCCTCATGGACTTCGACGTGGTGAGCATTCGCGAGGACGTCACCTGCGAGGTGGCGCTGCGCTACCTGCGGCGCTTCGACGAACTGCCCGGCCAGACCGACGCCCTCTTCGTCGTCGACCGCGACGACCACCTGCGCGGGATCCTGCCCCTCAAGCGGCTGCTGGTGAGCGATCCGGAGGTCGAGGTCGCCAGCCTGCTCGACCGCAACGTCGTGTCGTTTTCCCCCGACAGCGACGCCGAGGAGGCCGCGAAGGCGTTCGAACGCTATGACCTGGTGAGCGCCCCCGTGGTCTCGGCCGACGGCCGCGTGATCGCGAGACTCACGGTCGACGCGGTGCTCGATTTCGTGCGCGAGAGCCAGGAGACGCAGGTGCTCGCGAAGGCGGGCCTGCGGGAGGAGGAGGACCTCTTCTCGTCCGTGTGGCTGTCGGCCAAGAACCGCGGGCCGTGGCTCGCGCTCAACCTGGGCACTGCGTTCTTTGCCTCCCGGGTCGTGGGCGCCTTCGAGGGGTCGATCGAGAAGCTCGCGGCGCTGGCCGCCCTCATGCCGATCGTCGCCGGGATCGGCGGCAATTCCGGCAACCAGACTTCGGCCCTCATCGTGCGGGCGCTTGCCCTGGACCAGGTGAGCGCGGCCAACGCCCGGCGGCTGCTCGCCAAGGAACTCGGGATCAGCATCCTCAACGGCGCGATATGGGGCAGCGTCCTCGGTGTCGTCGCATGGCTCCTCTACGCGAACGTGGCCCTGGGCGGCGTGATGGCGCTCGCGATGATGCTGAACCTCGTTGTCGCGGCACTCGCCGGGCTCTTCATCCCGCTGGCCATGGAGCGCTTCGGGCGCGACCCCGCCATCGGTTCGAGCGTGTTCCTCACGTTCGTGACCGACAGCATGGGGTTCTTCATCTTCCTCGGGCTCGCGACGATCTTCCTCCTCTAGCGGCGATGGCGCGGCTCTTCTTCGCCCTCTGGCCCGACGATCGGGCGCGGGACGCGCTCGGTGCCCGGGCACGGGAAATCGCGGGGCGCTGCGGCGGCCGGCCCGTTCCCGCGCCCAACCTGCACCTCACGCTCGTGTTCCTGGGGGAAGTCGACCCGGCGCGGATCGGCGCGCTGCGGCGCGCGGCGGACGGGGTAGCCGGCCGGACCTTCGATCTCGGGCTCGATTGCATCGGAGGCTTCCGGCGAGCCGGCGTGGCGTGGGCGGGATGCCGCCATCCGCCGGCGCAGTTGCTTGCGCTCCAGGCGGAGCTGGACCGGCGCATCAGGGAAGGGGGGTTCTCGCCGGATGAGCGCGCGTTCGCGCCGCACCTTACCCTCGCCCGCCGCGTGCGCGAGCCGGTGGAACCGGAGGACGTGGAACCGGTGTCGTGGCCGGTGCGCGCGTTCGCGCTGGTCGAGTCGGCGCGCGATGCGGGCGCCTACCGGAGGCTCGGGGAATGGCTGCTGGGAGGGGGAACGACGTGAAGGCCGCGCCGGACGGCGCGAAGCCTTCCTGATTCAGTCGCCCGTTTGCGAGGCGCTCCCCGGACGGTGTCTCCGGCCGCTTTCGCGGCCGTTGCGCCGGGTCGCGCCTCGTATTCGGGTTCAGGCCTCAGGGCCCGGAAGCCGGGGCTTCCGTTCAGCTCATCGGCTTGATAAGCGGCGTGATGACCGGGGTGACCGCCGGAGCCATGGGCTTCGCGGGGGCCGCCTTCTTCATCGCGGGTTTCCTTGCCGCCTTCTTTTTCGCTGGCTTCTTCTTGGCTTTCTTGGCCGGCTTCTTCGCAGCCTTCTTCTTCTTGGCCGCGGGCTTCTTCTTGGCTACCTTCTTCTTGGCGACCTTCTTCTTCGCCGTCTTTTTCGCCGCTTTCTTCTTCGCGGCGGGCTTCTTCTTCGCGGCGGGCTTCTTCTTCGCCGCAGGCTTCTTGGTGACCTTCTTCTTCGCGGCCGGTTTCTTGGCGGCCTTCTTCTTCGCAGCAGGTTTCTTCTTCGCGGTTGCCATCGTGTTGCTCCTTTCGATTGTTGGACCGAATTGTCTTTCCGTGCCGGGCGGCAGTTTCGCCGTGGGTCCCGCCACTACCAAGCGCTCGGGTTTCTCGATCGAACGGTGAAGCCTGGTGGCTCTTGTCCGGCGCCTCGCGACGCTTTCGCGCCTCGTTGCACCAGCTTGGTGAACGGATCATATGCGAAAAAATCCGCGGAACCGCGGTTTCGGGGTGTGTCAAGCGCAACTATTTGATCGAACTCGCAGGCAAGTGGTATCGAGTCGATACCATCAAGGGTCCAAGTTCCGCGCTTGCCGGCGCCGCTCAGTCGAGCGTGCTTTCGCCGGCGTAAAGGGAGGCGACCGACTCGCGCGGCCGCACCTCGACCGCCCGCGCGCCGTCCACCATCACCTCGCAGGGGCGCGGGCGGGAGTTGTAGTTGGAGCTCATCACCATGCCGTATGCGCCCGCCGAGAGGATCGCGACTCCGTCGCCGGGCGCGATGGCGAGGCTGCGGTCGGTGCCGAGGACGTCGGAGGACTCGCACACGGGCCCCACCACGTCGTAGGTGGCGGCGGCGCGGCCGAGCTCGGCGAGGGGCACGATCTCGTGCCACGCCTCGTAGAGCGCCGGGCGGATGAGCTCGCTCATCGAGGCGTCCACGATGGCGAAGCGCTTGCCCTTGTCGAGCTTCAGGTACTCGACGCGGGATAGAAGGACGCCGGCGTTGCCGACGACGGCGCGGCCGGGCTCGAGCACCAGCGAGAAGCCGCTCCCGGCGAGGCGCCTGGCCACCGTGGCGCACCAGCGCCCGATGTCGAGGGCGGTTTCCTCCTCGCGGTAGCGGATGCCGAGGCCACCGCCGAGGTCCACGTGGCGGATCGGGATGCCGCGGGCGACGACGGCGGCGGCGAGTTCCAGCACGCGCTCGAGCGCCTCCTCGAGCGGCGCCATGTCGAGGATCTGCGAGCCGATGTGGCAGTCGATGCCCGTCACCTCGAGATGCGGCAGGCTTGCGGCGAGGTCGTAGGCGGCGAGCGCCCGGTCGTGGGCGATCCCGAACTTGTTTCCCTTGAGCCCGGTGGAGATATAGGGATGGGTGCGGGCGTCCACGTCCGGGTTGACGCGAAGCGACACGGGCGCGGCGCGCCCCAGGGAGCCGGCGACGCTGTTCAGGCGCTCGAGCTCCGGCTCGCTTTCCACGTTGAAGCAGCGGATGCCGGCGGCGAGCGCGGCGCGGATCTCCTCCTCGCTCTTGCCCACGCCCGAGAAGATGACGCGGTCCGCGCGGCCGCCGGCGGCGAGCACCCGGGCGAGCTCCCCGCCGGAAACGATGTCGAATCCCGACCCCAGCCGGGCGAGGATGCCCAGCACGGCGAGGTTGGAGTTCGCCTTGACGGCATAGCAGACGAGGTGGTCGGTGCCGGCGAGGGCGCGGTCGAAGGCGTGCCACTCGGTCTCGATCGCCGCGCGCGAGTACACGTAGCAGGGCGTGCCGAAGCGCTTCGCCACCTCGGCCAGGCGCACGCCTTCCATCCACAGCTCGCCGTCGACGCGCCGGATCGCGCTCATCGGGACGACGGGACGGCCGCCTTTGGCGGCTCGGGAAGCTTGAGAGGGCCCTTCTGGCCGCAGGCGCCGAGGGCCGCCGCGAGCGCGATCCAGGCGAGTGCGCGTATCATGCGCAAGAGCGTAGCACAGCCCTCCACGGCCCCATGAACGAGAGCGAATTCCACCGTGCCGTCGACGAGGTCCTCGCCCGCGTCGAGCGTGCCTCCGAGGCGACCGAAGGCATCGACGCCGATCTCGAGGCCGGCATCCTCACCCTCGAGTGCTCCGACGGCAGCCGCATCATCGTGAACCGCCAGACGCCCAATCGCGAGATCTGGGTGGCGGCGCGCTCGGGGGGCTTCCATTTCGCCTGGAAGGACGGCGCCTGGCGCGATACGCGCTCGGGCACGGAACTCTTCGCCCGCCTCGGGGAAATCGCGCGCTCGCAGGCCGGCGAGGACCTCCCGTTCGACTGAAATCGCCGCGCCGCGCGGCCCGGTTTCCGGGAAGGTATCGATTCGACACGAAATGGCGGCCACGCAAATCCTTGACTTTGTCGTGTCGACCCGATACTAATTGGGGGCCCGCGACGGGCGCGAGGAGGGGCGGAATTGGACAAGAACCCGCTGGTCTTGCTCGAACTGGTCGAGCGGCTGGCAAACCTGATGCGGGCGGAACTGCGCAAGGCGGGCGCCGACGAGAGCCTCCAGCCGGTTCACCTGCATTCGCTCGTCTATCTTAGCAAGTCGAACCGCTATTCCAACACCCCGCAGGCGCTCGCCGCCTACCTCGGCCTCACGAAGGGCACGGTCTCGCAGACGCTGCTCATCCTGGACCGGCGGGGCCTGATCGAGCGCTACCAGGACGACGTCGACCGGCGCGTCGTGCGGCTGCGGCTGTCCACCGCCGGCGAGCAGCTGCTCTACGAGGCCCAGCCGGCGCTCGCCTGGCAGAACGCGACGCGCAACATCAGCCCCAACCGCATCCGCAACGCCACCTCGGCGCTTCGCGAGACGCTCGCCACCTTCCAGGAGGACAACGAGGGGGCGATGTTCGGCGAATGCACCGACTGCACCCACTGCCAGAAGCTCTCGCAGCGCATCTTCCGGTGCGGACTGATGGGCGACCGGCTCTCCGGGCCGGAGACGCGGCGGCTGTGCTGGCTCTTCGAGGCGAAGCGCGAGGGCGAGTAGCGGGGCGCCCGGACTAGAGCCGGGCACGGGCCCGGTTGATGGCCGAGCGCACGGTCTCCGGGGCGGTCGCGCCGATGTGGCGGCGCGACGCGACCGAGCCTTCCGGGGTCAGCACCGCGAATACGTCCGCCTCGATGAGCGGCGAAAAGGCCTGCAGTTGCGCGAGCGCCAGCTCCGCGAGGTCGCGCCCGGCGGTCTCGGCCTCGCGCACCGCGCGGGCCACGATCTCGTGGGCGTCGCGGAACGGCACCCCCTTCCTGACGAGGTAGTCGGCAAGGTCGGTTGCCGTGGCGAAGCCCTCGGCGAGCGCCGCGCGCATCCGATCCGGCCGCGCCGTCACTCCGCCCAGCAGCTCGGCGAGGAGGGTGAAGGTGTCGGCCAGCGTGTCCGCGGCGTCGAAAAGCGGCTCCTTGTCCTCCTGGTTGTCCTTGTTGTAGGCGAGCGGCTGCGCCTTGACCAGGGTGAGGAGGGCGACGAGGGAGCCGTACACGCGCCCCGTCTTGCCCCGCATGAGCTCCGGGACGTCCGGGTTCTTCTTCTGCGGCATGATCGACGAGCCGGTGCAGAAGCGGTCGGCGATGTCCACGAACCCGAACCGCGGGTTCATCCACAGCACCAGCTCCTCCGACAGGCGGGAGACGTGGGCCATGGCGAGCGCGCCGGCGGCCAGGAATTCGATGGCGAAATCGCGGTCGGAAACCGCGTCCAGCGAGTTTTCGCACACGCCGTCGAACCCGAGTTCGACGGCCACCGATTCCCGGTCGATCGGGAAACTGGTGCCGGCGAGCGCCGCCGCGCCAAGCGGCAGGCGGTTGAGGCGCCGGCGGCAGTCGGCGAGGCGCTCGGCGTCGCGCGAGAACATCTCGAAATAGGCCATCAGGTGGTGCCCGAAAGTCACCGGCTGCGCCACCTGCAGGTGCGTGAAGCCCGGCATCACCGTCGCGGCGTTCGCCTCGGCGAGGTCGAGAAGCCGCGTCCGGACCGCCCGGAGCAGGGCCACGAGGGCGTCGATCTCCGCGCGAAGCCACAGCCGGATGTCGGTGGCGACCTGGTCGTTGCGCGACCGCGCGGTGTGCAGGCGCTTGCCGGCGTCGCCCACGATCTCGGTGAGCCGGTGCTCGATGTTGAGGTGCACGTCCTCCCGGGCCACCGACCAGTCGAAGCGGTCCTCGCGGATCTCGGCGGCCACCTGCGTCATGCCGCGCTCGATCGCCTCGAGATCGGCTTTGGGGAGAATGCCGCAGCGTGAGAGCATGCGGGCGTGGGCGAGCGAGCCCTGGATGTCGAACGGCGCCAGGCGCCGGTCGAACGAGACCGAGGCGGTGTAGCGTTGCGTGAGGCGGTCGACGGGCTCGGCGAACCGGCCGGACCAGGTCTTGGCGGGCGTTTGCGCGCCGTTCTTGGGGTCTTCGTGTTGCATGGAGTCGGCGGCGTTGGGGAGAATGGCTGCGTGACGAGTATAAATCAGACGGGTTCGGGCATCCGGCTGCCCAACTTCTGCAACCTGGGCGTCATGCTCCGCGTGATGGTCATCGCCAACCTCTTCGTGCTGGCTGCGGCGGTCATTCGCTCGCCGCGGATGGCGGACCTGGGAGGCCAGTTCCTCATCGCCGCGGCGTTCGCGGAGCCGGTGCTCATCGTCTCGCTCACGCTCCTGTGCGCCGGCCGGCGCGTCCTGCATTCCATGCGCTATCCCGCGGCCGTTGCCGCCGTCGCCTGCGTGGAGCTCGGCCTGGCCTGGGCCTGGGTGGAAGCCTTCGGCGCGATGCTCCCGGACCAGGCCGCGAGCTCCCCGGGCCGGGCGGCCTTCCTTGCCCTCTTCGTGACCGGCATCGTCCTCGCCTACTTCGACCTGCGTGCCCGCGCGCTCTCCCCCGCGGTCGCGCAAGCGCGGATCCAGGCCCTGCAGGCGCGCATCCGGCCGCACTTCCTCTTCAACAGCATCAACGCCGTCCTGTCGCTCATCCGCTCGGAGCCCAAGCGTGCCGAACGGGCCCTCGAGGACCTGGCCGACCTCTTCCGCGTCCTGATGGCCGACAACCTGGCGCTCAACCCCCTCTCGAAGGAGATCGACATCGCCCGGCAGTACCTCGCCATCGAGGAGCTTCGGCTGGGCGAGCGGCTGCGGGTCGCCTGGCGCCTGGAGGGGATGCCCGCCGACGCGCTCGTCCCGGCGCTGCTCCTGCAGCCGCTGGTCGAGAATGCGGTCTACCACGGCATCGAGCCCATCGCGGCAGGGGGCGAGATCTCGATCGCCGTGCAGGCCAAGGGCGGCGAGCTCGTGATCCGGCTCACGAACCCGATCCGCTCGTCCGGCGACCACCACGCGGGCAACAGGATGGCGCTCGCCAACATCCGCGAGCGCCTTCAGCTGCATTTCGACGCCGAGGCGAGCATGCAGTCGCGCATCGACGGCCACGCCTACGAAGTGACCATCCGGCTGCCCTACATCACCGCTCCCCGATGACGCTCGCCGACGCCAGGATCCCCCGCGTGCTCATCGCCGACGACGAGGCCCCGGCCCGCTCCCGGCTTCGCGACCTGCTCGACGACTGCCGCCCCGAATTCCCGCTCACCCTCGTCGACGAGGCGAAGAACGGGCGCGAGGTGCTGGATATCGTGAGCCGCGAGAAGGTCGACATCGTGCTGCTCGACATCCGCATGCCCGAGATGGACGGCATGGAGTCGGCGCGCCATCTCGCGGGCATGGCGCACCCGCCGGCGATCATCTTCACCACCGCCTTCGACGCGTATGCGATCAAGGCGTTCGAGGTGAACGCGATCGACTACCTGCTCAAGCCCATCCGGGCGGAGCGACTCCTCGCGGCGTTGCGCAAGGCCGTCGCGGCGGCGCCGAGCCGGGAGGCGCTCGCGGCCGCGGCGAGCCAGCCGCGCAGGCACCTGAGCGTCCACGAGCGCGGCAAGATCCGCCTCGTGCCCGTGGCGGAGATCCTCTACCTGCGCGCGGAGCTCAAGTACGTCACGGTGCGCACCGCGGCCCGGGAGTACCTCGTGGAGGAATCCCTCACGCGGATGGAGGAGGAATTCGCGGGGGTGTTCGTGCGGGTGCACCGCAACTGCCTCGTGGCGAGGGCGGCGGTCGAGGGCTTCGAGAAGCAGGCGCAGGAAAGCGAGTCCGGCTGGGCCGTCGTCATCCGCGGCACCGGCGAGCGCCTGCCCGTGAGCCGCCGCCAGCAGCACGTGGTCAAGGAGTTCCGGTAGGAGGGAACAGGGCCGGAAAACGGGGACATTCCCGGAACCCGTCCCCCGTTGCCGCGCCTACTCCCAGTAGGGCGGGTCTCCGAACACCTTCTTGAGGTGGTCGATGAAGAAGCGCACTTTCGCGGGCAGCAGCCGCCGCTCGGGAAAGACGGCGTAGATGTTGTTGCCCGGCACGGCGAACTCCTCGAGCACCGGGACGAGGCGGCCCTTCTTCACCTCCTCGTTCACCTCCCACGCGCTCCTCAGCGCGAGGCCCTCGCCGGCGATGGCCCAGCGGGTGAGCACCTCGCCGTCGTTGCACTGGAGGTTGCCGTTCACCTTGACCGTGACGGGCTTGCCGGCGTCGCTGAAGGACCACGTGTCGGTCACGCCGTCTTCGGTGCTGGTGACGAGGCAGTTGTGGCGGGCGAGGTCGGCCAGGACCTTCGGGCGCCCGGCGCGCTTCAGGTACGACGGCGAGGCGCTCACCACGCGGTGGTTGCGGGCGAGCTTGACGGCCACGAGGTCCGCGCTCTTCAGGTCGGCGATGCGGATGGCGAGGTCGAAGCGCTCGTTCTTGAGGTCCACGACGCGCTCGGACAGGTGCAGCTGCACGGCGAGATTGGGGTGCGCCGCGAGGAAGGCGGGCAGGTGGGGCGCGATGTGCTTGCGGCCGAAGGCGGTCGGCGCGGTGACGATGAGCCGCCCGGCCGCGCTCTTGGCGCCGGCGGTGAGGGCGTCCTCCGCGGAGCGCAAGTCCTCGAGCACCCGGTGGCAGTCCTCGTAGAATGTGGAACCCTCCGGCGTGAGGGTCACCTTGCGCGTCGAGCGCTTGAAGAGCTTCACGCCGAGGCGCTCCTCCAGCTGGTCGATGCGCCGGCCGACCATCGCAGGGGTGATGCCTTCCTCGCGCGCGGCCGCCGAAAGGCTGCCACGCTGGGCGACATCCACGAAAGTGGTCAACTCCTTGAACTTGTCCATCGTTGATTTAAGTATAAAACCTTTTCCCGAAGTTGGCGATTATGTCAGCCTTTGTGACGTAATAAACTGTCCGGCTAACGTTTCCGGCATCGCGCCGCCCGGGCAGGCCGGCGGCGCGGGGCCGACGCAGAAAGGTGAGTCATGGATACCAAGATCGTTCTTCCCGCCGGCATGGAAATATCCGGTTCGCTCAAGCCCGAGTACGGACGCGTGCTCACGCCCGCGGCGCTCGAGTTCGCTGCGAAGCTCCTGCGCCAGTTCGGGCCGCGCCGAGCCGAGCTCCTCGCCGCCCGCGCCGCGCGCCAGAAGGACTTCGACGCCGGCAAGATGCCCGATTTCCTTCCGGCCACCAGGTCGGTGCGCGACTCGGACTGGAAAGTGGCCGACCAGCCGAAGGACATCCTGGATCGCCGCGTCGAGATCACCGGACCGACCGACCGCAAGATGGTGATCAACGCCCTCAATTCGGGGGCGTCCACCTTCATGGCCGACTTCGAGGACGCCAACTGCCCCACGTGGGAGAACATGATCGAGGGACAGGCGAACCTGATGGACGCCGTGCGCCGCACGATCACGCTCGAGCAGGGCGGCAAGCAGTACAGGCTCAACGAGAAGACGGCCGTCCTCTTCCCCCGCCCCCGCGGCTGGCACCTGGACGAGAAGCACGTCACCCTCGACGGCAAGCCCGTGTCGGGCGGGATCTTCGACTTCGCGCTCTACTTCTTCCACAACGCGGCCGAGCTGCTCGCGCGCGGCTCCGGCCCGTACTTCTACCTGCCGAAGATGGAGTCGCACCTCGAGGCGCGCCTCTGGAACGACATCTTCACGGCGGCGCAGAAGGCGCTCGGCGTGCCCCACGGCTCGGTCAAGGCGACGGTGCTCATCGAGACGATCGTGGCCGCCTTCGAGATGGACGAGATCCTCTGGGAGCTTCGCGACCACTCGGCGGGCCTCAACATCGGCCGCTGGGACTACATCTTTTCCTGCATCAAGAAGTTCCGCTCGCACCCGGAGTTCTGCCTCGCCGACCGCGCGCAGGTCACCATGACCTCGCCGTTCATGCGCGCCTACGCGCTGCTCCTGGTGAAGACCTGCCACCGCCGCAACGCCCCCGCCATGGGCGGCATGGCCGCGCAGATCCCCATCAAGAACGACCCGGCCGCCAACGAGGCCGCGATGGAGAAGGTGCGGGCCGACAAGCTGCGCGAGGTGACCGACGGCTGCGACGGAACCTGGGTGGCGCACCCGGGCCTGGTGCCGATCGCGAAGGAGATCTTCGACAAGCACATGCCGCAGCCCAACCAGTACGGCAAGCAGCACCCGGAGGTGAACGTGACGGCGAAGGAACTCCTCGACTTCAAGCCGGAAGCGCCGATCACCGAGGCCGGGCTTCGCAACAACGTCCAGGTGGGGATCCAGTACATCGGCTCCTGGCTGGGCGGCAACGGCTGCGTGCCCATCTTCAACCTGATGGAGGACGCGGCCACCGCCGAGATCTCGCGCTCGCAGGTGTGGCAGTGGATGCGCTCGCCCAAGGGCGTGCTGGCCGACGGCCGCAAGGTGACCCGGGAGCTCTTCCACGAGATCCTCGTCGACGAGCTGAAGAAGACTCCCGCGATCGTGGGCGCCGAGGCGTTCGCCGCCGGCAAGTACGCGGAGGGAGCGAAGCTCTTCGAGGAAATCACCGCCTCCGACGACTACGTGGAGTTTCTCACCCTGCCGGCCTATCGCGCGCTCGCCTAGGCCCTCGCCCCGACCCCTCTTCCCCGGGAGGGGGGATGAGGGAACAAGGCCCGCCGGCGGCGGGCTTCTTCTTTCCCGGTCCGCGGAATATCCTGCACGTTCAAGGCCGCACGCGCCGTATCGGGCGGGGCGCGCCGCGGGCACGATGGCGTCATCCCTCTGGGAAGGAGGCGACGATGAAACCGGGCGACGTGACGGAATTCTTTTTCGCGGGTGCGGGCACGATGCCGGGCCTGCTCATCTGGCTGGGCGATCCCGGTCTCGCGGCGATCGTGCTGGTGGGCCTGCTGCTGGCGGCCTGCCTGGGCGCGATGGCCGATCCGGAGGCGCCGTTCCGGACGATGGCGGCGCCGGAAAGCGACGAAGAAGGCGGGCGAAGGCGCGACTAGTCCGGCATGCGCCACGCGGCGCCGCACTTGCGGCAGCGCACGCGAAGCCACGGGTAGGGCAGCGAGCCGGCCTTGGGGTCGAGGTAGGGCCCTTCGGCCGCGTGTCCCGAGGCCAGGATCTCGAACCTCGCGTAGGTGTTGCAGGCCGGGCAGGAGGAGTGGCTGCCGTAGGCCTCTGCGCGCTGGAGCACCGTGATGTAGCGGTGCCACGAGTACCAGCCCAGGCCGATCGCGGCGAAGACCCCCGCCAGCAACGACGCCGGCTTCCACCCGAATTCCGCGAAGCTCACGGCCTCCAGGCAGGAGGCGACCGTGATCGCGCAGAGGAAGCAGGTCGTGAGCGCGAGGTGGCAGTCGATGAGCTGCCGCTCGTACCACTTCCGGAAGCCCAGCTGGCGGATTCGCGAGGCGAGGTCCATGGTCGGACGATACTCGCGATCGGCCTTCCCGGATGCAGCCGCCGCAGGGCTGCCGTCGCTACCCGGCGGCGCGAGGCATGGGCCCACGAGCCGGGAGCGTATTCCTCACTTCCCCGGCCTGGGGGGCGGCTTCGCGAGTCCGGGTTTCGCCGGGAAGCCCCATGGTGATTCCCAGGGCACGTCCTCGATGGGCCGGTTCTCCTTCTCGCGCTGGCGCCGCAGGCGTTCTTCCCGGGCGATCGCCTCGCGCTCGCGCTGGCGGGCGAGTTCCCGGTCGCGCGCGTCGTGCGCGAACCGGCCCGCGAGCTCGCTTCCCTGGGCCGCTTCCCGTTCCAGCAGGCGGCGCGCCACCTCTTCTTCGCGTTCCGCGGGCCTCGGGGCGTCGAGGCGTTTCTGCACGCGGTCCGCCAGGCAGGGCGTTTCCTGGTACGTGACCCGGCCGCCGGCCTGCGTGCACTTGTAGAGGGACTGGGCGGCGGCGCCCGGCGACACGATCGCGAGGGCGACCGGCACGAGGGCCGCCAGGACGGGCCTCATGCGACCCCCGACCCCCGCGCCTGAAGATCGGCGTGGTAGCTGGAACGCACCATGGGCCCGCAGGCGGCGTTGGCGAAGCCCATCTTCGCGGCCTCCTCCCCGAACATGCGGAATTCGTCGGGGTGCACGTAACGCGAGACGGGAAGGTGGCTCCTGGAGGGTTGCAGGTACTGCCCGATGGTGAGCATGTCCACGTCGTGGGCGCGCAGGTCGCGCATCACGTCGAGGATCTCCTCGTTCGTCTCGCCGAGCCCCACCATGAGGCCCGACTTGGTGGGCGTTGCGGCGTGCGCGGCCTTGAAGTCCTTGAGCAGCCTGAGCGAATGCGCGTAGTCCGAACCCGGCCGGGCCTGTGCGTAGAGGCGCGGCACGGTCTCCAGGTTGTGGTTCATGACGTCGGGCGGAGCCGCGGCGAGGATCGCCAGCGCGCGGTCGAGGCGCCCGCGGAAATCGGGCGTGAGGATCTCGATCCTCGTGCCGGGGGAGAGGTCGCGCACGGCGCGGATGCAGTCGACGAAGTGCTGCGCGCCGCCGTCCCTCAGGTCGTCGCGGTCGACGCTGGTGATCACGACGTAACGCAGGCCCATCGTGGCGATCGTCTCGCCCAGGTGGCGGGGCTCGTCGGCGTCCAGTGGCTGCGGGCGCCCGTGGGCCACGTCGCAGAACGGGCAGCGCCGCGTGCACAGGTCGCCCATGATCATGAACGTGGCGGTGCCATGCCCGAAGCACTCGCCGATGTTGGGGCAGGAGGCCTCCTCGCACACGGTGTTGAGCTTCGCCTCGCGCAGGATCTTCTTGATCTCGAGGAAGCGCTCCCCGCCGCCGGCGCGCGCGCGGATCCACTCGGGCTTGCGCAGGGGTTCGGCGGAAACCACCTTGATGGGGATGCGGGCGGTCTTCCCGGCGCGCTTCGCGTCGAGCTTGCCTTCGGGCGTGCGGGTGTCTGCCATGTCGGGGTTCAGTCGGCGAAAAGCGCGGCGGCGAGGTGTGCCTGCCAGCGCTGCTGCACCGCGGCAATCGTATCACGCACGCCCAGGTCGGCCAGGCGCGTGGCCGCGAGTCCCGGATACCCGCAGGGATTGATGCGCGAGAACGCGGCGAGGTCCGCGTCCACGTTGAGCGAGATGCCGTGGTACGTGCACCCGCGCGAGACGCGAAGCCCCACGGCCGCGATCTTGGCCCCGGCAACGTACACCCCGGGCATCCCCGAGCGCCGTGCACCCTCGAGGCGATAGCCGGCGAGGAGGTCGATCACGGATTGCTCGAGGCGCCGGACCAGTTCCTTCACCCCGTATCCGGCGCGCTTGAGGTCGACGAGTACGTAGGCGACCAGCTGCCCGGGCCCGTGGTAGGTCACCTGCCCGCCGCGGTCGATGCGCAAGACCGGGATGGCGCCCGCGTCCAGCACGTGCTCCGGCTTCGCGGCGAGTCCGAGGGTGAACACGGCGGGATGCTCGACGAACCACAGCTCGTCGGGCGTGGCGTCGCCGCGGGCCTTCGTGAATGCCTGCATCGCCCGCCACACGGGCTCGTACTCGGCGCGCCCCAGGGCGCGCGTCACGGGTTCCACGGCGGGCCTCAGAGCACCATCATCACCATCGGGTGGCCGGAGAGGTCCCGGTACAGGGCGTCCAGCTGCTCGCGCGAGCGCGCGTTGATGGTGACGGTGACGGAGAGATAGGTTCCCGCCTTCGAGGGGCGCATCTCCATCGTGGCGGGATCGAAGTCGGGCGCGTGGCGCATCACCACCTCGAGCACGGCCTGCGCGTAGCCCTCCTCGCGCCGGCCCATCACCTTGATGGGAAACGGCGTCGGGAAGACGAGGAGCGGCTTCGACTCGGGGCCGTCGGGCTGCATCTTCGCGGCCGCCTCGTCAGTCGGCGACCGCCGAGGCGGCCGCGAGCTTCGACTTGTATTCCTGGAAGAGGGAGTGCATGCGGCGGAAGACCGGCCCCGGCACGCCCGCGCCCACGGGCTTGCCGTCGAGGGTGGTGACGGCGAGCACCTCCTTGGTGGAGGAACTGAGCCAGATCTCGTCGGCGGCGCGCACCTCCGCCTCGGCGACGGGGCGGATGTCGAAACGGACCTTGCCCTCGCGCGCGAGGTCCGTGAGCAGCTCGTAGGTGATGCCGAGGAGGATGTGGTTGTCCTGGGGCGCGGCGGCGACGGCGCCGCCCTTGACGACGAAGACGTTCGAGGCCGCCGCCTCCGTGAGGAATCCGTCGCGGAAGAGGATCGTCTCGGCCGCGCCCGCGTCGGCCGAGATCTGCCGCGCGAGCACGTTGCCGAGGAGCGAGGTGGACTTGATGTGGCATTTCTCCCAGCGGAAGTCCCTCGCGGTGACGCAGGCCACCCCTTTTTCCACCAGCTCGGGCGAGGGCGTCGAAAGCGGGCTCGCCATCATGAAGACGGTGGGCACGAGCCCGGACGGGATCACGTGGTCGCGCTTCGGCGGCACGCCGCGCGTGACCTGGATGTAGACGGACTGGTTGCCGGGATGGTGGGCGAGGAGCTTCTCCACCTCCGCGATCCATTCGTCGGCCGTGTGCGGGTTGGCGAGCCTGATCTCGTCCATCGAGCGCTGCAGCCGGCGGAAGTGCTCGCGGGCGCGCAGGAGCCGGCCGCCGTAGGCGGGGATCACCTCGTAGACCCCGTCGCCGAAGATGAAGCCGCGGTCGAGCGGCGAGATCCTGATCTGGTCGAGGGGCAGCAGCTCGCCGTTGTAGTGCGCGATGGGGGCGGTCATGGCGGTCACCGGAAGAGGAGGCGGATCGTGTCCCATCCGCGCGAGAGGAACCCGGCCACCGGCACGTCCTCGAGGGCCACGACGGCCACCTCGGCGACGGCGGCGTTGTCGCGGGCGAGCTTCATTATCCCCGCTTTCTGGCCCTGCGAGTAGGGCGCCACGAAGGGCTGGACCGTCTGCAGCTGCGCCTTGATGCCCTGGAAGCGCTCGCGCGGCATCGTGAGCCAGACGTCGCGATCGAACCCCACCTTGAGCGTGGCGCTCGTGCCCTTGAAGATCTCGGGGCTCGCGACGACCTCGCCCTTGCGGTACAGGCGCTGGGTATCGTAGGCGAGGAATCCGAAATTGAGCAGCTTCTGGTTTTCCGACATGCGAAGGGCGTCCGACTGCGCGCCCATGACGACGGACACGAGTCGGCGCTCGCCGCGCTTGGCGGAGGCCACGAGGCAGTAGCCGGCGGCCTCGGTGAAGCCGGTCTTCACGCCGTCGACGGTGGGATCGAGCCACAGCAGGCGGTTGCGGTTGGCCTGGGTGATGCCGTTCCAGGTGAACTCCTTCTGCGAGTACAGGGCGTACTGCTCGGGGAAGTCGCGGATCAGGGCCGCGGCGAGCACCGCCATGTCGCGCGCCGTGGCGTAGTGGTTGGCCGCCGGCAGCCCGGTGGAGTTCACGAAGCTGGAGTTGCGAAGCCCCAGCCGCTTCGCCTCGCGGTTCATGAGCTGCGCGAAGGCCTCCTCGGTGCCGGCCACCGCCTCGGCGAGCGCGATGGTGGCGTCGTTGCCCGACTGCACGATCATGCCGCGCAGGAGCTCGGCGACGGTGACGGGCTTGCGGGGCTCGATGAACATGCGCGATCCGCCGGCTCTCCACGCCTTCTCGGAGACCGTGGCCGTCTTCGACGGGTCGAGCTTCCTGTCGCGGATCGCCGAGAACACGATGTAGGCGCTCATGAGCTTGGTGAGGGAGGCGGGCTCGAAGCGGTCCTCCTCCGATTGCGCCGCCATGGCCTGGCCCGAGAGCGTGTCGAGGAGGTAGTAGGCGCGTGCCGCGACGGGGGGCGGCGTGACGGGCTGGGCGGCGGCGAGCGGGAGCAAGAAGGCGAGGAGGAGGGCGGCGAGGCGTTTCATCGAGAGGCGATCAGCGGGTGGCGGGAGTGATGACGGGGAAGAGGTCGAGGGAGGAGCGGATCTTGTCGGCGATGGCCTGCGCTTCCTCGCGGGTCTTGTAGGGCCCCAGGCGCACGCGGTGCAGGCTTCCGGCCGGGGCGACCTGGATCGGCTCGAGCAGCCACGGCAGGTCGCGCGCTACGCGGTCGCGGAAACCCTCTGCGTAGTCGACACTCGAAAACGCGCCGAGTTGCAGGTAGAGGCCCGCGGGCTCCGACGAGACGAGCGGGGTGGCAACCTCCGCGGGTCGCGGCTGGGGCAGATCCGCCGTCCGCAGCGGAGTCGTCACCGGCCCGGCCGGGGCCGCGGCGGCGGACGCAGTGGCCGCGGCGAGGAGCCTTCCGGCGTCGCGCGCGAAGACGCGCTCCACCTCCACCGGCCCGCTGCCGGGGCCGGCGATGCCGAGCTTCGCGGCCGCCGCGTAGGAGAGGTCGATCACGCGCCCGTCGTGGAAGGGCCCGCGGTCGTTCACCCGCACGACCACGGACCGGCCAGACCTGAGGCTCGTCACGCGCGCGTAGCTGGGGATGGGCAGCGTCTTGTGCGCGGCCGTCATGGCGAACATGTCGTAGATCTCGCCGGAGGAGGTCTTCTGCCCGTGGAACTTGCGTCCGTACCACGAGGCGAGGCCGCGCTCCTTCATCGGGTCGTCGCTCACCACCGGCGCGTAGGTGCGCCCGAACACCGTGTACGGGCGGTTGGCATAGCGGTGGTAGGGCTCGTCGCGGGGCACCGCGTCGGCAATGGCGGCGATGTCGTCGGGCACCTTCTCGGGCGGGCCGTCGTCGGCGTAGTAGGCGGGCTTGCCCGGGGGGGCCTTCGGCGCGGTGCCGCACGCGGCCACGGCCACGGCGACGAGCGCGAGGAGGATCGCTCGCGTCAACTGGACACCAGCTGCTTGTGCGTGGAGATCGACATGAGGATGCCGAATCCGGTGAGGATCGACAGCAGCGCCGTGCCGCCGTAGCTCACCATCGGCAGCGGCACGCCCACCACGGGCAGGATGCCGCTCACCATGCCCATGTTCACGAAGGCGTAGGTGAAGAACGTCAGCGTCACCGCCCCCGCCGTGAGCCGCGCGAACGTGGTCGAGGCGTTGGCCGCGATCATGAGCCCGCGCGCGACGATGAGCGCGTAGAGGGCGATCAGCACGAGGTTGCCCGCCAGCCCGAACTCCTCGCCGAACACCGCGAGGATGAAGTCGGTGGAGCGCTCGGGCACGAAGTCGAGCTGCGCCTGCGTGCCGTTGAGCCATCCCTTGCCGAGCACGCCCCCGGATCCGATGGCGATCGTCGCCTGGATGATGTGGTAGCCGGCGCCCAGCGGGTCTTCCGTGGGGTCCAGGAGCGTGAGCACGCGCTTTCGCTGGTAGTCGTGCAGCATGCCCCACAGGAAGGGCAGGCTCACCAGCCCCGTCACGAACAGGCCGGCGAGGAGCTTCCACGACAGTCCCGCGAGGAAGATGACGAAGAACCCCGAGGCGAAGATGAGGAGTGCCGTGCCCAGGTCCGGCTGGCGGACGACGAGTCCCACGGGGAGCGCGAGAAGGACCGCGGCCACGGCGTAGTCGCGCAGCCCGATCCCCTCCTGGTGGCGGTGGAAATACCACGCGAGCACGAGCGGCACCGCGATCTTCATGACCTCGGAGGGCTGGATCGTCGTGAAGCCGAGGTTCAGCCAGCGCCGCGCGCCGTTGCGGACCTCGCCGAAGAGCGCGACGCCGACGAGGAGCACGAGGCCGGCCGAATAGATCGGTACCGCCAGGCGCATCAGCGCCTGCGGCGGGATGTTGGCCACGATCCAGAGCGCGGCGGCCGCCACCGCGATGTTGCGCCCCTGCCCGGCCACGCGGTCGAAGGAGGCGCCGCCGGAGGCGGAATAGACCACGGTGAGGCCCAGGGAGAGGGTGAGCACGAGCGCGACCATGAGCGGCCCGTCGATGCGGCGCGAGATGAGGTCGAAGAGCCGGCTAATCACCCTCGGCCTCCCCGTCGCCCAGGGGCTGCTTGCGCTCCGGGCGCTTGCGCAGCAGGTGGTAGTCGAACACCTCGCGCGCGATCGGCCCCGCCGTCGAGCCGCCGTGCCCCCCGTTCTCGACGAGGATGGCGAGCGCGATCGTCGGGTCGTCCGCGGGCGCGTAGGCGATGAAGAGCGCGTGGTCGCGGTTGCGCTCCTTCACGCGCTTCTCGTCGTACTTCTCGCCCGACTTCATGCCCACCACCTGCGCGGTGCCGGTCTTTCCCGCCACCAGGTAAGGCGCGCCCTGGGCGACGCGCACGGCGGTGCCGCCGGGGCGGGTCACGTCGACCATCGCGGCCCTCACCAGCGCCACGTGCTCGGGCTTGAGGGCGAGCGGCTCGCCGTTCCTCACCGGGATCTCCCGGACCTGCTGCGTGCGCGCGTCCTGCACCGCGCGAACCATCCGCGGGTGCACCGGCGTGCCGCCGTTGGCGAGCGTGGCCACGGCGGAGGCGAGCTGCATCGGGGTGGCGAGCCAGTAGCCCTGCCCGATGCCCACGCTGATCGTGTCGCCGGCGTACCACTTCTGCTTGAAGCGCTGCCATTTCCAGTCGGTCGAGGGCTGCAGCCCCGGCAGCTCTCCCTCGATGTCCACGCCGGTGCGCGAGCCGAAGCCGAACTGCGTCATGAAGCGGTGGATCGCGTCCACGCCCAGGTCGTTGGCGAGCCCGTAGTAGTACGTGTCGCACGAGACCACGATGGACTTCTGCAGGTTCACGGTGCCGTGGCCGCCCGGCTTCCAGTCGCGGAAGGGGCGCGAGACGCCCGGGAGCATCCAGTGGCCCGGGTCGAAGATGGTCTGCTCCGGCGTGCGCTTGCCGTAGGTGAGGGCGGCGAGCGCCATGAAGGGCTTGATGGTGGAGCCCGGCGGGTACTGGCCGCGCAGCGCCCGGTTGTTGAGCGGCTTGTCGGGCGAGTTGTTGAGCGCGTCCCAGTTGACCGGGTCGATTCCGTCGACGAAGAGATTGGGGTCGTAGCCCGGCTTCGAGACGAGCGCCAGCACGTCGCCCGTCCTCGGGTCGAGCGCCACCAGGGCCCCGCGGTAGTCCTGGAAGGCCTCCTCGGCCACGCGCTGCAGCTTGATGTCCAGGGTGACGACGAGGTTGTTGCCCGACTGCGGCTCGGCGCGCGACAGCGCCCGGATGGCGCGGCCGCCCGCGTCGATCTCGACTCGTTCGCTGCCGGTGATCCCGTGCAGCTCCTTCTCGTAGGCGCCCTCGATGCCGAGCTTGCCGATGTGGTCGGTGCCCTTGTAGTTGGTCGCCGCGCCCTGCGCCTCGATGCGGCGCACGTCGGCCTCGTTGATGCGCCCGATGTAGCCCACGGCGTGCGAGGCGATGTCGCCGTGCGGGTAGGAGCGGAAGAGGCGCGCCTTGATCTCGAAGCCCGGGAAGCGGTAGCGGCTGACGGCGAATCTCGCGACTTCCTCCTCGGTGAGGCGCGTGCGGATGGGCAGGCTCTCGAAGTTCTTGCTTTCCTCCTGCAGCCGCTTGAAGCGCCGGCGGTCGCGCGGGCTCACCTCGATCACCTGCGAGAGCTCGTCGATCGCGCGCTCGACGTTGCCCACCTTGCTCGGCGTGATCTCCAGCGTGTAGGCGGAATAGTTTGCGGCGAGCACCTCGCCGTTCCTGTCGAGGATGAGGCCGCGGTTGGGGACCACGGGAACCACCGAGATGCGGTTCGCCTCGGCGAGCGTGTGGTAGTGCTCGCGCTGGATCACCTGCAGCCAGACGAAGCGGGCGACGAGCACGCCGAAGGCCGAGAGCGCGATGAGGCCGGTCACCGTGAGGCGCGCGCGGAAGGTGCTCAGTTCCGCGCGCTGGTCGCGCAGGGCCTGCCCGAGGATCATGCCGCCGACTCCCGGCGCATGCGGCGAAGCCCCGGCAGGTAGAGGATCCACGTGAGCGGCCCCCACGCGAGCGCCGCGAGCGCCGGCGAGAGCATCGCGGCGAGCCCCGGGAGGGAGGCGCCCAGGAGCAGGTTCAGCAGCACGACGACGGCCGACGCGCCGATGAACAGGCCCAGCACGTGAAGCGTCTGCTCCAGGATGGGGAACGCGAGCACGCGCACGCGCAGGACCTGCGCGCCGTAGGTGGCGATCACGTACGCGAGCGCGTGCTGGCCGAGCAGCATGGAATCGCCCACGTCCATGGCGAGCCCGAGGGCGAAGGCGAGCCCCTGCCCGACGCTGCCGGGCTGGTGGATGGCCCAGAACACGAGGACGACCAGCACGAGATCGGGCCGCGCGAGCAGCGCCCATCCGGACCAGGGCAGCGAATTGAAGAGGTAGGCCGCGATGAACGAGGCGAAGACGAGCCCCGGCCCCGCCGGGAGCTTCATCACGTCCCTCGCGACCGGCGTGAGGTCGGCGGGCCTCATGGCTGTCGCCTTCCCTTGGCGGGGGCGCGCTCCCTTGCGGGACGCTTTTCGTCGGCGCGGGCGTCAGGGGGCGGCGCGGCCGCCGGCCGTGCCGCGGTAAGGATGCGCACGAAGCGGTGGTTGTCGACGCCGGCCGCCGGCTTTGCGGTGATCTTCGCGAACACGTAGGCCGCGTTCTTCTCGACCGCCGTGACGCGGGCGACGATGAGCCCCGCGGGGTAGGTGCCGTCGATGCCGGAGGTCACGAAGAGGTCGCCGTTCTGGATGTCCGCCGACACGGGCATGAAGGGCACGTCGATGGAGCCGTCCTTGCCCGAGCCCACGGCGAGCGCGCGCAGGCCGTTGCGGGTGAGCATCACGGGCACCGACTGGTCCTTCTCGGTGAGGAGCGTCACTTCGCTCGTGAAGGTGCCGACCGCCGTCACCTGCCCGACGACGCCCTCGCCGTCGATCACCGGCATGCCCGCCTTGATCGCCTGCGTGAGTCCCTTGTCGAGGACGAGCTTGCGCACGAAGGGATTGCGCCCGTAGGAAAGCACCTCCGCCAGCACGCCGTCCGTGGCGAAGCGGCTGCGCGCCGGCGTCATGGAGAGGAAGTGGTCCTGCTCGGCCTGCAGGAGCTTCGCGCGCTGGGCATCGGCGGCGTACTCGAGGAGCTTCGCCTTGAGCTCCTCGTTGTCGCGCAGGAGCCGGTCCTGCGAGGAGAAGTAGTCCGCGATGCGCCCGAGCGCCGTCGCGGGGGCGGCCGCGAGCTGCTGCAGGGGGGCGACGAGCACGGAGAGCGACAGGCGGACCGCGTCCAGGGCGCCGAAGCGATGGTCCGCGATCATCGTCGCGATCGCGAGCAGCGCGAAGAACGTCAGGCGCGCAAGCGGGCTGGGCCCGCGATGGAAGAACGGAGGCGGCTCGCGGATCACGCGGGCGGCAAGGCGTCAGTCGTTCGTGAACACCGTTCCGAGCTTGTCCATCTCCTCGAGCGCCCGGCCGGAGCCGCGCACGACGCACGTGAGCGGGTCGTCGGCGACGATCACGGGCAGGCCCGTCTCCTCCATGAGGAGGCGGTCGAGCTCGCGCAGGAGTGCGCCCCCGCCGGTGAGCACCATGCCCTTCTCGGCGATGTCGGCGCCCAGCTCGGGCGGCGTCTGCTCGAGGGCGCTCTTGACGGCGGAAACGATGGAGTTGAGCGGATCGGTGAGCGCTTCGAGGATCTCGTTGGACGAGATCGTGAACGAGCGCGGGATGCCTTCGGCGAGGTTGCGGCCCTTCACCTCCATCTCGCGCACTTCGGCCCCGGGGAAGGCTGAGCCGATCTGCTTCTTGATCTGCTCCGAGGTCGATTCGCCGATGAGCATGCCGTAGTTGCGGCGGATGTAGTTGATGATGGCCTCGTCGAACTTGTCGCCGCCGACGCGCACGGAGGCCGAGTAGACGATGCCGCCCAGGGAGATCACGCCGACCTCGGTGGTGCCGCCGCCGATGTCGACCACCATCGAGCCCGTGGCGTCGGCGATGGGAAGGTCCGCGCCGATGGCCGCGGCCATGGGCTCCTCGATGAGGAAGACCTGCGAGGCGCCGGCGCCGATGGCGCTCTCCTTGATCGCCCGCCGCTCGACCTGCGTCGAGCCGTAGGGCACGCAGATCACGATGCGCGGGCTGGGCCGGAACCACTGGTTGTCGTGGATCTTCTTGATGAAGTACTTGAGCATCTGCTCGGTGATCGTGAAGTCCGCGATCACGCCGTCCTTCATCGGGCGGATGGCCGTGATGTTGCCCGGCGTGCGCCCGAGCATCTGCTTGGCCGCGAGTCCGACCGCCTGGATGGTCTTCTTGCCGCTGGGCCCGCCTTCCTGGCGGATCGCGACGACCGACGGCTCGTCGAGGACGATGCCCTTGCCGCGCACGTAGATAAGCGTGTTCGCGGTGCCGAGATCGATGGCGAGATCGGTGGAAAAGTACTTGGAAACGAAAGAGAACATCTTGATCCGTAAGGAAATTCGGGCTGCCGGCTTTCCCCGGGCTGCGGGGGTCGCCTATAATAGCCCAAAATCACGATGAATTAAGGCCTTAGAGCGCTTTTCGCATGCTGTCCCTCGATGAAGTCCGCCGCATCGCCGACCTGGCCCGGATCGAGATCCCGGAAGCCGGGGTTGCTGCGCTGCAACAACAGCTCAACGGCATCCTCGTCCTGATCGAGCAGATGTGCGCGGTGGACACCACCGGCGTGGAGCCCATGGCCCACGCGGTCGACGTGACGCAGCGCCTTCGCGCGGACCGCGTGACCGAAGCCGACCAGCACGAACTGTTCCAGTCCGCGGCGCCGCAGGTGGAGGATGGCCTCTACCTCGTGCCGAAGGTCATCGAGTAGGAACCCCTGCGTCGCTTCGCGTCGCCGCTCCCCGACAACCCCATGTTCGACCTGACGATTTCCGCCCTCGCTTCCCTGCTTCGCGACCGGAAGGCCTCGAGCGAGGAGCTCACGCGCCTCTTCCTCGGGCGCATCGCCAGGCTCGACCCCGGCCTCAACGCGTTCATCACCGTGGACGAGGAGAAGGCGCTCGCGGGCGCGCGCGCCGCGGACGCCCGCCTGGCGAAGGGCGAGGCGACCCCCCTGACCGGCATCCCGATCGCGCACAAGGACCTCTTCTGCGCCAAGGGCTGGAAGACCACCTGCGGGTCGCGCATGCTCGCGGATTTCGTCTCGCCCTACGACGCGCACGTGGTGGAGCAGTTCGACCGCGCGGGCGCGGTGCTGGTGGGCAAGACCAACATGGACGAGTTCGCGATGGGCTCGTCCAACGAGAGCTCCCACTTCGGGCCGGTGCGCAACCCGTGGGACCGCGCGCGCGTCCCGGGCGGAAGCTCCGGCGGCTCGGCCGCGGCGGTCGCCGCGCGACTGGTTCCCGCGGCGACCGGCACCGACACCGGCGGCTCCATCCGCCAGCCCGCCTCCCTGACGGGCACCTCGGGCATCCGCCCGACCTACGGGGCCGTGTCGCGCTACGGGATGGTCGCGTTCGCCTCGTCGCTCGACCAGGGCGGCGCCTTCGGCAAGAGCGCGGAGGACCTCGCCCTGATGTTGAACGTCATGGCGGGGTTCGACGAGCGCGATTCCACCAGCATCGAGCGGCCGAAGGAGGATTACGCGCGCGTCCTCGCCAGGCCGCTCGCGGGCCTGCGCGTGGGGCTGCCGAAGGAGTACTTCACGGCGGACCTGGCGCCCGACGTGGCCGCATGCGTGACGGCCGCCATCGCGGAGCTGAAGGCGCAGGGCGCGACGACGGTCGAGGTGAGCCTGCCCAACCAGGCGCTCGCGGTGCCGGTGTACTACGTGATCGCGCCGGCCGAGGCGTCCTCGAACCTCTCGCGTTTCGACGGCGTGCGCTACGGCCATCGCGCGGCCGACTATGCGGACCTGAACGACATGTACCGCAAGACCCGCGCGCAGGGCTTCGGCGCCGAGGTGCAGCGGCGCATCCTGGTGGGCACTTACGTGCTCTCGCACGGCTACTACGACGCGTACTACCTCCAGGCGCAGAAGGTCCGCCGCCTCATCGCGCGCGACTTCACGCAGGCCTTCAAGGCCTGCGACGTGATCGCCGGGCCCGCGGCCCCCACCGTCGCGTTCCCGATCGGGGAGAAGACGAGCGATCCGGTGCAGATGTACCTCGAGGACCTCTACACGATCTCCGTGAACCTCGCGGGGCTGCCTGGGCTCTCGGTGCCCTGCGGCTTCGGCGACCACGGGCTCCCGGTCGGGCTGCAGCTCATCGGCGACTACTTCGACGAGGCGCGCATGCTCAACGTCGCCCACCAATACCAGCTGGCGACCGACTGGCACCGCCGCTCGCCGCCGGGGATCGGCTGACCATGCAGTGGGAAGTCGTCATCGGCCTCGAGACCCACGCGCAGCTCTCCACCGCGTCGAAGATCTTTTCCGGCTCCTCGACGGCGTTCGGCGCCGCGCCCAACACGCAGGCCTCGGCCGTCGACATCGCGCTGCCCGGGGTCCTGCCGGTGCTCAACCGGGGGGCGGTGGAGCGCGCCATCCGCTTCGGCCTCGCGGTCGGGGCGACGATCGCGGCGAGGAGCGTGTTCGCGCGCAAGAACTACTTCTACCCGGACCTCCCGAAGGGCTACCAGATCAGCCAGTACGAGCTTCCCGTGGTATCGGGCGGGGACGTCCTCATCGTCGTCGACGGCGTGGAAAAGCGCGTGCGGCTCACGCGCGCCCACCTCGAGGAGGACGCGGGCAAGAGCCTGCACGAGGATTTCCACGGCATGAGCGGCATCGACCTCAACCGCGCCGGCACGCCGCTGCTCGAGATCGTGTCGGAGCCCGACATGCGCAGCGCCGGCGAGGCGGTGGCCTACGCGAAGACGCTGCATTCCCTGGTGCGATGGATCGGCATCTGCGACGGCAACATGCAGGAGGGGTCCTTCCGCTGCGACGCCAACGTTTCCGTGCGCCCGGCCGGGTCGGAAGTGCTCGGCACGCGCTGCGAGATCAAGAACCTCAATTCCTTCCGCTTCCTCGAGAAGGCGATCGAATACGAGGTGCGCCGGCAGGTGGCGCTGATCGAGGACGGCGGCAAGGTCCGCCAGGAGACGCGCCTCTGGGATCCGCAGAAGGGCGAGACCCGCTCGATGCGCTCCAAGGAGGACGCGCACGACTACCGCTACTTCCCCGATCCCGACCTGCTGCCGCTCGAGATCGCGCCGGGCTGGATCGCGTCGGTGAAGGCGACGATGCCCGAGTTGCCCGGGGCCATGCGCTCCCGGTTCGTGGCCGACCACGGCCTCGGCGCCACCGACGCGGCCACGCTCACGTCCTCGAAGGCGCTGGCGGCCTACTTCGAGGAAGTCGTGCGCCTCGTGGGCGGCGAGCCCAGGGCGTGCGCCAACTGGGTGCTCGGCGAGCTCCTGGCGCTGCTCAACCGCCTGGAGGTCGAGGCCGACGCGAGCCCGGTCGCACCCGGTGCGCTCGCCGGCCTGGTGAAGCGGGTGCTGGACGGCACGGTGTCCGGCAAGACCGCGAAGGAGGTGTTCGAGGCGATGGCCGCGGGCGAGGGGGAGGCCGACGCCATCATCGACAAGCGCGGGCTTCGCCAGATCTCCGACGCCGGCGCCATCGAGGCCCTCGTGGACCAGGTGCTCGCGGCCAACGCGAAGCTGGTGGACGACTACCGGGCCGGCAAGGAAAAGGCCTTCAACGCGCTGGTGGGGCAGGTGATGAAGGCCTCGCGGGGCCTGGTCAATCCCGCCCAGGCGAACGCGATCCTGAAGAAGAAGCTGGGCTGAGCGGCGCCGCGCCTCAGTTGGCCGGGACGAGGTAGAGGTTGTACTTCCTGGCCGGCTGCTTCGCCGGAGCGACTCGCTTGGAGGCCTCGACTTCCTTGGGGTCGCGCAGGTCGAGCTTGCCCTCGCGATGCAACTGCTTCAGCTCCACCCAGCGCTTCTTGTCGGTGTCGTAGCGCTCCCGCACCTGCAGCATTTCCTTCTGGTAGTCCGCGATGGACTTGGCGAGCGCCGCCTTCTCGTTCGTCGTGCGCTCCAGGTCGGCGGTGAGCTGCGCGGGCGCCTCGCGCGTCTTGCCGGCCGCCTTGCTGCTCTTGCCGGCCTTGTAGAACTCCATTTCCGCCTCGAGCTCCTTCACGCGCTTGTCCACCGCGGCCGTCCTCGCCTGGGCGCTCGCGATGCGGCCCTCGATCGGCTTCAGGTTGAGGTCGCGGGAGGTGTCGATGTCCTTTTCCGAGCTGTAGGTGGACAGGAGCGCCAGGTCCTTGCGGCGCTGTTCGGCGGCGACCTTCGCGGCCTCCTTGGCCCGCATCTCCTCCTCCAGCTTCGCCCTCAGCTGGTCGCCGGTGGGGGTGGGGTCGATCTTGCGCAGGATGGTCCCCGACGGCGTGACCTCGTACATCACCACGTTGGCGCACGCGGCCGGGGGCGTATCCCCGATGTGGGTGATGCCCTTTTCGTCCTTGCACCTGAAGGCCGCCTGCGCCGCAGGGGCCACGAGCAATGCCACGATCAGCAGAATCTTCATTGCACCTTCCTTTGCGCCCGGGCCGGGCGTCTCGCGCGCCCGTGCACCATCAAGCCTGTTATGGGGTCATGCCCCGTACTGCCGCCGGTACTCCTCGATGGCGGGAATGCGATCCTTCAGGTCCGCCCGCCCTCCCAGGGTGGCGAGCACGTCGTCCAGCGTCGCAATGGCAGTAACGGGTATGCCGTAGTTTCGGCTGACCTCCTGGGTTGCCGAAATCGACCCCTGCCCCCGCTCCTGCCGGTCCAGAGCAATTAGCACGCCAGCCGGAACCGCCCCGGCGGCCCGTATCATCGCCTCCGACTCGCGCACGGACGTGCCGGCCGAAATCACGTCGTCGATGATGAGGACCCGGCCCGCGAGGGGGGCGCCGACGATGCTTCCGCCCTCCCCGTGGTCCTTCGCTTCCTTGCGATTGTACGAAAACGGCACATTGTGACCCAGCTGGGCAAGCGCCATGGCCGTGGCCGCGGCGAGCGTGATCCCCTTGTAGGCGGGCCCGAAGATCAGGTCGAAGGCGATGTTCGAGGCCAGCGCGGCCTGCGCGTAGTAGCGGCCGAGCGCCCCGAGGCTGGCGCCGTCGTGGAACAGCCCGGCGTTGAAGAAATAGGGGGAAAGCCGCCCGGCCTTGGTCTTGAACTCCCCGAAGCGCAGCACCCCCGCCCCGATGGCGAACTCGACGAACTGGCGGCGGAATTCCTGGCCGGTGGCAGGGCTGGCGGCGTCCATGGGGTCGGGACAGTTAGAATGTCCGGCTATTTTCGCCTAAAACCCCCCCAAATAACGAGTGTTGCCGTGCGAATCGTCACCCTCAATGCCAACGGCATCCGGTCCGCCGCCTCCAAGGGCTTCCTGGACTGGATGAAGCGCCAGAAAGCGGACTTCGTCTGCGTCCAGGAAATCAAGGCGCAGGAGGCGGACCTTCCGAAGGAGATCCTGGCCCCCGCGAAGCTCCACGCCTTCTTCCATCCGGCCGAGAAGAAGGGCTACAGCGGCGTGGCCATCTACGCGCGGAAGGAGCCCGACCGCGCGGTGCTGGGCCTGGGCATCGAGGACATCGACGCGCAGGGGCGCTTCCTCCGGCTCGACTACGGCAACCTCTCCGTGGTCTCGATCTACGTCCCTTCGGGCACCTCGAGCGAGGAGGCGCTCGCGCGCAAGTTCTCCTTCATGAAGCGCTTCATGCCGAAGCTCAAGGCGATGAAGGCCTCGGGGCGCGAGTTCATCCTGTGCGGCGACTGGAACATCGCGCACAAGGAGATCGAC
>JAGRPO010000122.1 GCA_019449455.1 Betaproteobacteria bacterium
GACATCATGGCCGGCAAGCCCCCGCGGCCGCCCAAGCCGGTGGCCGCCAAGCCCAGCGCGCCGCCTCCCACCGACGGCGGCGCGAAGAGCGCGGAGCCCCCGACGCATCCGTCGCCCGCGGAATCCGCTTGATCGGCGAGATGGATCTTCGCGCGGGGCGGCCTCGGCCGCCCCGTTTCGCTTGATGACCCCGGTCCTGCGCTGCGGCGCCTTCTCCCTCTGCCTCGATCGCCCGAGGGTGATGGGAATCCTCAACGTCACGTCGGATTCCTTTTCCGATGGCGGCCGCTACCTCGCCGAGGGCCGGGCCATCGAGCACGGCCTGGCGCTCGCCTCGGGCGGCGCCGACCTGGTCGACGTCGGCGGCGAATCGACGCGGCCGGGGGCCGAGCCGGTGCCCGTCGGGGTCGAGCTCGCGCGCGTGATGCCGGTCGTGCGCGCCCTCGTGCGGGAGGGCGTGGCGGTGTCGGTGGACACGATGAAGCCCGAGGTGATGCGCCAGGCCATCGACGCGGGCTGCGCGATGGTGAACGACGTGAACGCCTTTCGTGCGGAAGGCGCCGTGTCGGCCGTGGCGGCCTCCGGCGTCGGGCTCTGCGCCATGCACATGGCGGGCACGCCCGCCACGATGCAGGCCGACCCGCGCTACGACGACGTGGCGGGCGAGGTGCAGGCCTATCTCCTCGGGAGGGCAGCGGCCCTCGAGTCCGCGGGCGTGGCGCGCGATCGCGTCTGCCTCGATCCGGGCTTCGGCTTCGGCAAGAACTTCGCGCACAACGTCGCGCTCCTCGCGGCATTGCCGAGGCTCGCGGCCACGGGATATCCGGTCGTCGCCGGGCTGTCCCGCAAGCGCATGATCGGCGAGATCACCGGCCGGCCCGTGGAGGAGCGGGTCGCCGGCAGCGTTGCCGCGGCCCTGCTGGCGGTTCAGAATGGCGCGGGGATCGTGCGCGTGCACGACGTGAAGGAAACGGTGGACGCGCTCAAGGTCTGGATCGCGCTTCGCGGAGCAAGGCAATGAGCACCAGGAAATTCTTCGGCACCGACGGCATCCGGGGGCGCGTGGGCGAGGCGCCCATCACGCCCGATTTCGTCCTCCGGCTCGGCTATGCCGCGGGCCTCGTGCTCTCGCGCGCCGACGTCGCCCCTCCGCATCGCGACCGTCCCGCCGTCCTCATCGGCAAGGACACGCGCATCTCCGGCTACATGCTGGAATCCGCGCTCGAGGCCGGGCTGTCGGCCGCCGGCGTGGATACGCACCTCGTCGGGCCGATGCCCACGCCGGGCGTGGCATTCCTCACGCGGGCGCTGCGGCTGTCGGCCGGCATCATGGTCTCGGCCTCGCACAACCCGTTCGAGGACAACGGCATCAAGTTCTTCTCCGCCGAGGGCGCGAAGCTCCCCGACGCGGTCGAGCACGAGATCGAGGCCGTGCTCGCCAAGCCGCTCGTCACCCGCGAATCGGCGCACCTCGGCAAGGCCGAGCGCGTGCACGACGCCGAGGGCCGCTACATCGAGTTCTGCAAGGGCACCTTCGCCAAGCACCGCACGCTTCGCGGCCTCAAGGTCGTCGTCGACTGCGCCCACGGGGCGTGCTACCGCCTGGGGCCGCGCGTGTTCCAGGAGCTCGGCGCCGAAGTCGTCGCGATCGGCGTGCATCCCAACGGCACCAACATCAACGACCGCTGCGGCGCCACGCACCCGTCGACGCTCGCCA
>JAGRPO010000123.1 GCA_019449455.1 Betaproteobacteria bacterium
GAGCACGTGAGCCGCGATTTCCGCGGGCGCCAGGTGGTGCAGGTGAGGGGGTGCGCGGAAAAGCTCGAGGTGAGCCGGTCCTTCAGCCACCTGTTCAGGCAGATGTAGCGCCCGGATGACCGTCGCATTCTCGAGCGAAGTCGACAAGCTGCTCCATCGCGCGTTCGCGAAGGCCCGCGAAGCGCATCACCTTTCGATGACCGTCGAGCACCTGGTCCTCGAGATGCTGAGGGAGGAGGCGGTGCTGCGCTATCTCCGGGGCTGCGGGACGAACTTGGACGCGCTGCGGGCGCTGCTCGAAGCGAAGGTCGCGAGCTTCCGCACCGCGCAGATCGAGACGGTCGAAACCCAGCCCAACGGGGAGTTTTCGCGGGTCGTTCGAAGGACGATCGAGGACGCGGGGAAGCAAAGGCGCGAGAGCATCGTGCTCCATGACGTGTTCCTGGCCATTCTCGAGGAGCCGGACGGCTACGCCGCCTCCCTCCTCGTCGCGCAGACGTCGAATCCGGCGGCCTTCGAGGCATTGCGCAAGGAAAGGGAACGCGTAGCGAAGCGATCGCCATGACGGCAAGTGCGAGGAAGGAGGGACCGACGAATGAGTCAAGATCGAGTGTCCGACACCTGGGAGCGCGGCAATCCCTACGAACGCTATGTCGGCCGATGGAGCCGCCAGGTCGCGCCCCTTTTCCTGTCCTGGCTGCGGGTCCCGGCCGGCCGGAAATGGGCGGACGTGGGATGCGGCACGGGGGCGCTGTGCGCGGCGATCCTCGACCACTGCTCGCCGTCCTCGGTCACCGGCGTCGAGCCTTCGGAAGGGTTTCTCGCGACGGCGAGGGATAACCTCGGGGACCGGGCCGTGCTCCGCCAGGGCAGCGCGACGGCGATCCCGTTGGGCGACTCGTCCGTCGACGCGGTCGTCTCGGGACTGGTCCTGAACTTCGTCCCCGACCAGCGCGCGGCGCTCGCCGAGATGGCGAGGGCGACGGGCCGCGCCGGCACGATCGGCGCGTACGTATGGGATTACGCCGGGAAGATGGAGCTCATGCGGCATTTCTGGGACGCGGCGGCGGCGCTCGACCCGGGCGCCGCGAAGCTCGATGAAGGGGCTCGATTCCCGCTTTGCCGTCCCGAGGCGCTCATGGAGCTCTTCGCCGGCGCGGGACTCGACGACGTGGAAGTGAAGGCGATCGACATCGAGACGCCATTCGCGAGCTTCGACGATTACTGGCAACCCTTCCTGGGCGGCCAGGGGCCCGCGCCGGCCTACGCGATGTCGCTCGCGGAGGCCGGACGGGCGCGCCTGCGGGAGCGCCTGCGCGAGCGGATCCCGGCGCGCGCCGACGGATCGATCTCGCTGACCGCGCGCGCCTGGGCGGTTCGCGCGACCGTCGCGGGGTAGTGGGGAGCGGGCGTTGGAATGGCCATTCTGGCGCGCGCCCGAATCCGAATGACCGGCTGCCGCGTACTGCACCGTTGCGGGTTTGCAGTACCGCAACTCGCGGTCATCCACCACCATTCACGAGAGAGAACAACAAGAATGTACAGCCAATTCAAACCCGAACAGCCCGTCGGCCTGATGGACTTCGTGCGCGCCGCCAAGACCTGCGTCGCCGAGATCACGCCCCAGGGGCTCAAGTCCAAGATCGATGCCAAGGAAGACCTCCTGCTCATCGACGTGCGCGAGTCCGCCGAGTTCGAGCATGGCCATATCGGCGGGGCGCATCTCGTGCCGCGCGGCATCATCGAGGCGGCCGCCGACACGAGCTATCCCAAGCACTACCCGCCGCTGTCGGGCGCGCGCGACCAGCAGATCGTCGTCTACTGCGCCACCAGCGGGCGCTCGGCCATGGCGGCTGCCGTGTTGCAGATGATGGGATTCAAGAACGTGCTCAATCTCGCGGGCGGCATGGTGCGCTGGGAAGCCGAGGCCATGCCGCAGGTCCGCAAGGCGGAGTACTGAGCCGGAAACGCCTTCGGCTCGATCGGCTCGGGATCGAGGGCCGGCAGCAGCCCGATCCCGGGCGACCGGACCTACGCCTGGTCCGGCGCTGGCTGCGTTACCTCGGGCCGATCGTGCGTCTCGCGTTCAGGCCAGCGCTGGAGAACGCCGACCGGGCACCGCCGGAAGGCGCGTATCTGCTCGTCGCCAATCATTCCGGTCTGGGCAACGCCGACATCGCCTGCCTGGTCGTGGGCTATCACGATCGGCCGGGGATGCGCTTCCCCGCGGCCATGGTGCATCCGGCGTCGTTCAACTCTTGGCCCGCCGGCGGCTGGATGGCGCGGCTCGGCGCGATACCATCGACCTACGAGGCGGCGCTCGGCGCGCTTTCGCAGGGCGTGCCTGTGCTCGTGTTCCCCGGCGGTGACGTGGATGCGACGCGACCCATCTGGCGCGCGCGCCGGGCGGACTTCGGCGGCCGGCAAGGCTTCCTGAAGATCGCCCGCCAGGCGAAGGTGCCGATCGTGCCGATGGGGATTCGCGGGTCCCATTTCACCGCGCCGATCCTCTTTCGTTCCTCAGTGCTGTCCAACCTGCTCGTGTTCCCCCGCATGAACGGCGTACGGCGCTTTCCCGTCACGCTGCTCGGCGTCCTGGGTGCGGCGGGTCTCGTTGCGCTCGCTCCCGCCATCGGCTGGCTCCCCGCCTCGATCCTGGCCATGCTATGGATCGTGCTGCCACTCGCGCAGATCCCTTGGGTACCGTGGACGGTCCGGATGCGCCTCGGCGAGCCCATTGGGCACGAGGACCTGTTCCCGGACGAGGGCGAGGAGACGCTGCGGCGCGCGTACGACCGCGTCGTGCGCGCGGTGGAGGATCTCGTGAACGTGCGCGGTCCGGACCAAGCCCGCCCCGGGCGGCACCGGTAATCGGTGGAGGGAGCCCGCGTCGCGTCTGGCGCGCCCGCATCCGACGACCGGTGGCCGTTGAATTGAAACGTCGGGCCAATGGCAAGATAGGGGCGCGAAGAGATGGACCGGCCTCGTGGAGGCGCCATGACCATGCGGCACCTGTTCGCCGATTCGATCGGCGCGCACGCGATGCGGTTCGAGAAGCCCCTGGCGCCGACCTACGGGGACGACGCCGGCGTCCGCATGCTGGCTGCGTTCCTCGTCGTCGGAATCGCCATGCCCTTTGCCCTGCGCTTCGCACTCGACATGGCGGGCGTGCGCGGAATGCCCGGCGCGGGCCTGGGTTTCGTCGTCGCGTGGCTTGCGGCTTTCGTCATCGCGCATCTGTACCTCGTCCGGTTGCCGATGACGGCCGTCGGCCTGCGTCCATAGGTCGGCTGGACGCGCCGTGAACGGCTGTACCTGCTCCAGGTGGCCCCGCTTGCCGTGGTGGTCTTTGCCGTGGTCTTCCGTGCCCACCTCCAGGCGCTGCTGGATCGGCATGGAATCGCGGGATTCCTGTGGTTCTCCGTATTCGGGGGACTCGCCTGGGGCTTCGCGCAGGAGCTCGTCTATCGCGGCTGGCTGCAGACCGAGCTGACCCGGCGCTTCGGCACCGTCGCGGGCGCCATCGCGGCGAACGTGGTCTTCACCTTCGGCCCGCTGCACTTCGACCATTTCGGCGGGGCCGACGGCGTGCGCTGGGGCTCCCTCGCCGCCGTGTTCGCCATCGGGCTCTTCTTCGGCATCGTCTATGCCCGCTCCGGCAACGTGTGGATCCCGGCGACGATGCACGGCCTGTGGCCGCCGAACATGAGTTGACGCGACCCGCGACCATTTGTCGTCGCGCCGGACGCCGCGTCGATTCCGGGATCATCGTTTGCGGTATATTTCGCCCCACGATGGCTCGTGCATCCCGGTACTCGCCGAAAGCTTGACCGGGAACAAAGAGGCCACGTCAGGCGCACCCACAATGCGGTCGAGACGGACGCGAAGCTACGGCCAGGCGGTTCGCCAAGGGAGAGTAAATGATCATCACCATAGCGCTTCTCATCGCCATCGCACTGATCGCCCTCGCGGCGGTGCCGCTGGCCCTGCGGCTCGTCCCCCAGAACGCCATGTTTGGCGTCCCCACGCGGAACACCCTGAAGGACGAGGCGTTGTGGTTCAAGGTGAACGCGTTCGCGGGCAAGTCCATGCTGGTCGCCTGCGCGGTCGTGGCGCTTCTTCTCGTCTTCTACCAGGGGACGTGGCTCAGGCCCGCGTGGGCGCAGGTCATCGCCTTCATCGTGCCCCAGGCGATCGCCGTGGCGGTGACCGTGGCCTACGAGCGCCGCCTCACGCAGTGACGGCGCCGCCCGCCGCTACCAGCGGCAGGTGCCCTCGCCGAACTCGTTGGCCACCAGCGGGATCACCGCGAGCAGTCCCAGGCCCTTGTAGGCGTCCTTGCAGGCGGGCTTCCACGCCTTCTCGATCGCGATCTGCTCCTTCGACTTGCGTTCCGGCGCGGGGGGCATCGGGAACGGAAGGATCGCGCGATTGCCGCTTCCTTCGCGCGCCACCTGGCGGGCCCGGGCGCGTGCCGCATCGAGATCGATTCGCGGGCCGGTGCCTGGTGCCGGCGCGTCGGTGGACGGCGGGTTGCGGTTGTTGAAGATCGGCGAATCGCTTCGCGACGGCGCCGCCTCCCGCGTGGCGGGGACCGGTTCGCGCGCGACGGGACGCTCGGGCGCCGCGGGGCCATCGCGGGCAGGCGCGCCCGATTGGGGGAACGTCGCGGGCGGCGCCGGCCGCGTCGTCAGGGGCGCGATCTCCACCGCCGGCGCCAGCGCGGGAGCGACCGCGGACGTCGTGCCTTGCGGCATCAGCGGCGCGGGGATGACGGGGACTTCGACGACAGCCGGCGGGGTCGGCGCGGGAGCCGGCGCGACGGGCGTGACGATCGGCGCCAATTCCACCGACGGCTCGAGCCGGGTCGAGGCGGCGGGCGCCGTGTCAGGCTGCATCGAGGGCGCCGTGATGACGGGCACGCGCACGGGGCGTGGCACTTCGACCGGAGGCGCCAGCAAGGGCTCGACGGCCTGCTGAGGCGCCCACTCGATCGCTGGCGCGGGCGCCGGCACGGGCACCAAAGGCACCGGGACCTTCACCGCCTCGACGCGCGGAGCGGGCACCAGCTCGGTGGTGGGCGGAGTGACCACCACCCCCTGCGGCAACGGAATCGCCGCAGGGACATCCGCCACCTTCGCGGCGTCGAGGTCCGGCGGCGGGGATGGGGCCTCGGGCCGGGGAACCGGCGCCGGCGGCGCGGCCTCCGGGCGTTGGCTGCCGCGACGTTCCAGCAGTCGCGAGCCCGGCAGGCTCATCCCGGCACCGGCGTCCTCCCTCGGGCCGGCGCCGGTGTGCGCGAGGGGCCCATGGATCGTCACGTCGAGGGAACCCCACATCGCCCGGCCTTCCCGCGACCCGCCGACGGGGCTGCCGAACATCAGGATGAAGAGGGCGTGCAGGAGCATCGACAGGAAGACGAACTGGGCGAGCGAAGGGCGCGCCGAAACCCGGGCGGGACGGTAGGCCCTCGGCGTGGGGAGGCGTGGCTCCAGGCGGCGGGAAGCGACGGAAGGCAAGATGGGCGGCGGGGTTCGGGCGGGCTGCCGAACCGCCAGCATATTGCATCCTCGCCCCCCGGTGACGGGCGGGGCGGGATCAGCCGGCCTCGCCGGCGCCGCGCTGCTCCAGGAAGGCGTCGCGCGAGGGGCGCAGGTGCGCCCGGCAAAGCGCCACGAGCCGGGCCCGGTCCTTCGCCTTCAGCGCCTGGATCATCTCCCAGTGCTCGCGGCGGGATCTCTCGCGGTAGTCGGCGGACGCGAGCGTGCCGAAGCGGATGGCATGCGTCTGCCGCGCGTACTCGGCGATGGCGCGCTCGAGCACCTCGTCCCCGGTGAGCGCGAAGAGCGCGCGGTGGAAGGCGAGGTTGGCGCGGAAGACGCCGCGCAGGTTCTTCCTCTCGACGGCCTTGTCGTGGGCGCGCTGGATGTCGGCCATCCGCTCGAGCGCGTCCGCGTCCGGCGGCAGCGGCATGCGCCTGGCCGCCTCGGCCTCGAGAAGCTCGCGCATCGCGTAGAGCTCCTTCACCTCGCGCGCCGTGAAGTTCCGCACCAGCGCGCCGACGTTCTTGCGCCGCTCGACGAGCCCCATGCGCTCCAGGCTCGCGAGGACCTCGCGCACCACGTGGCGCTTGAGCCCGAAGCGCTCGAGGAGCTCGTCCTCGGTGATGCGCTGCCTCGGGTGCAGCTTCGCGAGGACGATGTCCTCCTCGATCGCGGCGATGGCGAGGTCGGCCTCGGAGGCGTGCGGCGGGTCGCGGGGCGCCATGGACCTATTTCCTGCCCGGGGCCCGGAGAAAGTCGAAGTCCACGCCCTGGTCGGCCTGCGTGACCGTGTCGAGGAAGAGCTTGAGGTAGCCCCGTTCCGCGGTGGGCGGCGTGACGGGATGGGCGGCGCGGCGGCGCTCGAGCTCGGCGTCGTCGAGGAGGAGCGCGATCGAACGCCCCGCCACGTCGAGGCGGATGCGGTCTCCCGTCCGCACGTGCGCGAGCGGCCCGCCCAGCGCCGCCTCGGGCGTCACGTGCAGCACGATGGTGCCGGCCGCGGTGCCGCTCATGCGGCCGTCGGAGATCCGCACCATGTCCTTCACGCCCGCGCGCGCGAGCTTCTTCGGGATCGGCAGGTAGCCCGCCTCGGGCATGCCGGGCGCGCCCTTCGGTCCGATGTTCTTGAGGACGAGGACGTCGTCGGCGGTGACGTCGAGGTCGTCGCGGTCGATGCGGGCGGCGAGGTCGCCGGCATTCTCGAACACCACGGCGCGGCCCTCGTGCTGCATGAGCTTCGGGTTCGCGGCCGACTGCTTGATGATCGCGCCGCCGGGCGCGAGGTTGCCGCGCAGGACCGCGATGCCGCCCTGCGCGTAGACGGGATTCGAGAGGGGCCGGATCACCTCCTGCGGGAACCCGGGGCCGGAGGCCGCGATCTCCTCGCCCATCGTGCGGCCGGTGACGGTGAGCGCGTCGAGGTGCAGGAGCGGCTCGAGCACCCGCAGCAGCGCGGGCACGCCGCCGGCATGGTGGAAGTCCTCCATGTACCACTGGCCGGAGGGCTTCAGGTCCACGAGCACGGGCGTCTCGCGTCCCAGCGCGTCCAGGCGCGCGAGGTCCACCGGAATGCCCAGCCGGCCGGCGATGGCCGTGAGGTGGACGATGCCGTTGGTGGAGCCTCCGATGGCGAGCAGCACGCGCAGCGCGTTCTCCACCGACTTCTCCGTGATGACGCGGTCGGGCGTGAGGCGGCTCTTCGCGAGCGCCACCGCGACGGTCCCGGAGCGTTCCGCGACGCGGATGCGGTCGGCGGTGACGGCCGGGGGAGAAGCGCTGCCGGGCAGCGCGATGCCGAGCGCCTCGGCCACGCAGGCCATGGTGCTCGCCGTCCCCATCACCGAGCAGGTGCCGACGCTCGCGACGAGCTGGTCGTTCACGCGCGCGATCTCGGCGTCGCCGATCTCCTCCGCGCGGTACTTGCCCCAATAGCGGCGGCAGTCGGTGCAGGCGCCGACGCGCTCGCCGTCGTGCGAGCCCGTGAGCATCGAGCCGGTGACGAGCTGCACCGCGGGCACGCCGGCGGAAGCAGCTCCCATCAGCTGCGCGGGAACCGTCTTGTCGCAGCCCCCGATGAGCACGACCGCGTCCATGGGCTGGGCGCGGATCATCTCCTCGGTGTCCATCGACATGAGGTTCCTCAGGAACATGCTCGTCGGATGCGCGAAGCTCTCGTGGATCGAGATCGTCGGGAAGTCCATGGGCAGCCCGCCGGCGAGCATGACGCCGCGCTTGACCGCCTCGACCAGCTGCGGCGCGTTGCCGTGGCAGGGATTGAAGCTGCTGCCGGTGTTCGCGATGCCGATGACGGGCCGCGCGAGCGCGTCGTCGGTGAAGCCCGCGCCCTTGATGAAGGCCTTGCGCAGGAACAGCGAGAAGTCCGTGTCGCCGTAGCTCGTGAGGCCCTTGGACAGGCCGGCGGCGGGCGGTTTCTTCGGGGAGCGGGAGGCGTCGTCGGACATGGCGTAGATTATCAATAATATTATTGACAGTCAGTCTACGCCGGCCGCATAGTGTCCTTCAAGAAAATTCCGGGATCGCCATGCCCCGCCTCGACGAGACCGCCAAGGGCGTCTACCTCATCACCGTCACGCCGTTCAGGGACGACGGATCGCTCGACCTCGAGAGCACCGACCGGCTCACGGACTTCTACCTCGACCGCGGCGTGACCGGGTTCACCGTGCTGGGCGTCATGGGGGAAGCCCCCAAGCTCACCGCCGACGAGTCGCGCGCCTACGTGAAGCGGGTCCTCGCGCGCGTGAACGGCCGCGTGCCGGTGATCGTGGGCGTGTCCTCGCCGGGCTTCGCGGCCATGGGCGAGATCGCGAAGGGCGTCATGGACCTGGGCGCCTCCGGCGTGATGGTCGGGCCGGGCGCGGCGGTGAAGACCGACGACCAGGCCGTGGCCTACTACGAGATGGCCGCCGAGACGCTCGGCAAGGACGTCCCCTTCTGCGTGCAGGACCACCCGCTCGCCTACTTCGGCGTGCAGCTCCCCGTCCCGGTGCTCGTGCGCATCTTCAAGTCGATCCCGACGGCGGTGATGCTCAAGCACGAGGACTGGCCCGGTCCCGGGCTCGCCAAGCTCGCGGCCCTGCGCGCGGCGAGCGACCGGGGAGACATCCGGCGCATCTCGATCCTCGCGGGCAACGGCGGCGGGCTCTTCCTGCCCGAGGAGCTCTCGCGCGGGGCCGACGGCGCGATGACCGGCTTCAGCTACCCCGAGATGATGGTGGACGTCGTGGGTGCCCACGCGGCCGGCGACGTCGAGCGGGCCCACGATCTTTTCGACGCCTACCTGCCGCTCGCCCGCTACGAGCAGCAATCGGCGCTGGGCCTCGCCGTGCGCAAGTACCTCCTCCTCAAGCGCGGCGCCATCGCCTCGGCCGCCATCCGCAAGCCCGGCCCGAAACTCTCCGCGGCCGACATCGCGGACATCGACCGTCTCATCGCACGCCAGGAAAAACGACTCAAGGAACTCGACTGATGGCACTCGACCCGAAGATCATCTCGACCCTCTCGCAGGTCACTACCGCGACGATCACGACGCTGCTCCTCAAGAAGGGGCTGCGCAACGTGTGGATGCGCGGCACGCGCCCGCTCAACCCCGGCCAGCCGCGCCTCGTGGGCCCGGCCTTCACGCTGCGCTTCGTTCCCGCGCGCGAGGACCTCGCCACGCCGGAGTCCTGGTCGAAGCCGATCTCCACGCGCGCGGCCATCGAGGCGATGCCCGAGGGCTGCATCGCCGTCGCCGATGCCATGGGCGTGACGGACGCCGGCATCTTCGGCGATATCCTGTGCGCGCGCATCAAGAAAAAGGGCGTGGCCGCTCTCGTCACCGACGGCGTGCTGCGCGACGCGGCCGGCGTGAAGGCGACGGGCCTGCCCGTGTGGTGCCAGGGGGCGGCCGCGCCGCCCTCCGTCGCGGGCCTCACCTTCGTGAACTGGGGCGAGCCCATCGGCTGCGGCGGCGTGGCGGTGTTCCCCGACGACGTCGTGGTCGTCGACGACGACGGCGCGGTGCTCATCCCGCAGGCGCTCGTGGCCGACATCGTGGCGGCGGCCCCGGAGCAGGAACGCCTCGAGAGCTGGATCATGTCGGAGGTGGAGAAGGGCGCGTCGCTGCCCGGCCTCTATCCGCCCAACGCCGAGAACAAGGCACGCTACGAAGCATCGAAGGGCAAGGGCTGAGAGGCCCGACCAGTCAACTCCGGAGGAAACACCATGAACCTGCCTCGCCTGCGCATCGGCGCATCCCGCGCATTCGCCGTCATCGCCGCGGCCCTGCTGCTCGCAGCGGGCGGCGCCTCGGCCCAGTACCCGACCAAGACGATCAAGCTGGTCGTGCCGTACCCGCCGGGGGGCGCCACGGACGTGATCGGGCGCGTGCTGGCGCAGCGGCTCTCGGGACCGCTGGGGCAGCAGGTGGTGATCGACAACCGCGGCGGCGCCGGCGGCAACATCGGCGCCGAATCGGTGGCCCGCTCGGCCCCGGACGGCTACACGCTGCTCATGGGCGCGCTCACCTCGCACTCGATCATGGCGACCCTCGAGAAGGGCACGCTGCGCTACGACCTCGGCAAGGACCTCGTGCCGGTGGCGGTCGTGGGCTCCGTGCCGCTGGTCTGGGTGGTCCATCCGTCGCTGCCGGTGAAGAACCTGCAGGAACTCGTCGCCTACGCGAAGGCCAATCCCGGCAAGCTCACCTACGCCTCGTCGGGCGCGGGCGCCCCGCAGCGCATGTGCGCCGAGCTCTTCCGGCTGAAGATCGGCGCCGACATGATCCACGTCCCCTACAAGGGCAGCGGCCCGGCGATGGGCGACCTCGTGGGCGGCCAGGTGCTCACGATGTGCGAGACGGTTCCCGCGTCGCTGCAGCTGATCAAGGGAGGGAAGCTGCGCGCCCTCGCGGTGACCACCGCGGAGCGCATCTCGCAACTGCCGGACGTGCCCACCGCCGCGGAGGCCGGCGTGACCGGCATCGAGGTGAGCTCGCTCTTCGGCGTCATGGCGCCCGCCGGGACGCCGGCCGCCGTCATCACGCGGCTCAACGCGGAGATCCAGAAGATCCTCGCGCTGCCCGAGGCCCAGGAGCAGCTCCTGCAGCAGGGCGCCTACGCGGTGAGGATGTCGCCCGAGCAGTCCGGCGAGCGCATCCGCAAGGAGATCGCGCAGTGGGCGAAGGTCATCCAGGAAGCGAACATCAAGGCGAACTAGAATGAGGGCATGATCGCCGGCCTCGTCCAGATCCTGCTCTTCCAGGGCCTCGGGGAAATCGCCGCGAGGTTCCTGCTTCCGCTCATCCCCGGGCCCGTCATCGGGCTCGTCCTCCTCCTCGCGTGGCTGCGGGTTCGCGGCAGCGTCCCGCAGTCCGTCGACCTCGTCGCCACCGCCTTCAGCCAGAACCTGGGGCTGCTCTTCGTCCCTGCGGCGGTGGGCGTGGTCATGTTCTGGCCGCACATCCGGTCGCACGCGCTCGCGGTCGCCGCGGCCCTCGTCGTGAGCGTGATCGCCACCATGGCGGTCACCGCGCTGGTGCTGCGCGCCGTCGCGAAGGACGAGCCGGAATGAATCCGCAACTGCCCGCCATCCACGAGATCTGGGTCTACCTTTCGGGAAGCCCGCTTCTCGCGTTGATCCTCACGCTGTCCGCCTACCAGGCGGGCGTGATGATCTACGAGAGAGCCGACCGCAATTCGCTTGCCAATCCGGTGGCCATCGCCATCGCCATCGTGGCGGCGGTGATCACCGCGATCGACATGCCCTACGCGAAGTACTTCGAGGGCGCGCAGTTCGTGCACTTCCTGCTGGGCACGGCGACCGTGGCGCTGGCGGTGCCCATC
>JAGRPO010000124.1 GCA_019449455.1 Betaproteobacteria bacterium
CCGGATTGCCGGCGGACGCCGGCATCAAGTTTCCCTCCGCGCTTTCGGGCGGCATGGTGAAGCGCGCCGCCTTCGCGCGGGCGCTGGCACTCGACCCGAAGATCCTCTTCCTCGACGAACCCACCTCCAATCTCGACCCGATCGCCGCGAGCGGCATAGACGCGCTGATCCGGAGCCTCAACGACAGTCTCGGCATCACCGTCGTCATCGTCACGCACGATCTCACGACCTTGTTCACCATCTGCGGCCGCATCGCCGTGCTGGTCGACGGGAACGTGACCGTCGACACCGCGGACAAGCTGATGAAATCCACCCATCCGTGGATTCGCGAGTTCTTTCACGGACCGCGGGCGGATGGCGCGATGAAAGCAAGGAAGACAAGCCATGGAAACTGACAAGCACTACTTCTTCGAGGGGCTGTTCATCATCATCTTCACCGTTGCCGCGGCGATCGTCGCCGTGTGGCTGGGAAGCACCGGCCGCCGCGACGACGTGACCTACCGCATCCGCTTCCCCGACTCGGTCAGCGGGCTCACCGCGGGCGACATCGTGAAATACCGGGGCATCGATGTCGGCACGGTCAGGTCGATGATCATCGATCCCGACGATTCGCGCCTGGTGCTGGTGGACGTGAGGCTGCGCAAGGACACGCCGGTCAAGACCGACACCCGGGCCAGCCTCACGATGAAGGGCATCACCGGTGTCGTCTTCATCGAGCTGAACGGGGGAGACCCGGCGGCGAAGACCCTGCTCGAGGCCACGCCCCCGGACAAGGTTCCCGAGATTCCTTCGGAAAAGACGGGCCTCAAGGCCATGCTCGACAGCTTGCCGAAGGTGGTCGAGAAGTTCTCGGCCCTCGAGGACCAGGTCAAGAAGGTCGTGACGGGCGTCGGGGGGCTGACGAACAAGGTGTCGGACGACCCTTCCCTGCTGATCTGGGGCAAGGGCAAGGACAAGGGCAAGGACAAGGACAAGGGAATGGAAGGCAGGGAATCCGGAAGGTAGTGACCGGATCCCGGGCGGCAGGGGCCCCGATGGCGTCCGTATGGTGGCGAACAGACCGCAACCCTCGCCGGGGCTATCGTCGGCGCACTTGCAAGTACGAATCCAACGTGCGGATTGCAGGATGCAGTTGCGTGTCGCAGGGAAGGAACATCGCATGAATATCCGGAAGAAATTGGTTGTAGCGCTGTGCGCGGCGTCGATCGGGGCCTTCGCCCTGCCCATGACGGCAAGCGCCAGCGTCGAAATCTTCTTCAACGCCGCCCCTCCGCCGGCCCGCTATGAAAGGGTCCCCGCGCCGCGCCGCGGCTACGTGTGGTCGCCCGGTTACTGGAACGCGAGGGCCGATCGCCACGTGTGGCAACGCGGACACTGGGAGCGCAATCGTCCGGGCTATTACCGGACCGAGCCGAGCTGGACCCAGCGCGACGACCGCTGGCAGCTCGAGCGCGGGCGCTGGACCAGGGGCGATCGCGACGGCGATGGCGTGCCTAACGCCGTCGATCGCAGCCCGGACAACCCCCGCCGGAACTGAGCACGGGAGGTCGTGACGCGAGGCGGCGGGCCGCTTCGCGGCACCCCAGCCGAACCATGGAGCGGACAGCGACAACCCGGGGCAGGTTCGCCCTGGCGGTTGCGGGCGCCGAAGCCATCGAGGTCAAGGCCACGATTGCCGACCGTCACGTCAGGGATGCGTTGAGGCGTTTCCGTCTCACCGCGAGAAACGACGAGCGACGCTACATCTATTTCTTCGATTCGCCCGGCCTCGACCTGCTTGGCGCCGGACTCATCGTCCGGGCCCGCCGCGTGGTCGGCGGCGCCCACGACTGCACGGTGAAGTTCCGGCCGGTCGACCCGTCGGAGGTGGGGCGGAAGTGGCGCAAGTACCGCGACTTCAAGATCGAGGCGGACGCGAGCGAGTCCGGGCTGGTCAAGTCCGCGTCGTTCTCGATGCCCGTGGCCAAGGGGCTCGTCAAGCGGGTCGCCGGCGGCAAGAAGCCGATCGCGGAGCTCTACGGCGGGGAGCAGCTGGCGTTCGTGAAGGCCATGACGGGCCGCGCGATCGATTTCGCGAGCCTCGCCGTGCTCGGGCCCCTGACGGCCCAGCGCTGGGAGTTCAAGGATCCCGCCTGCCCCTGGCCGATCACCGCCGAGCTGTGGAAGCGCGGCGACGGCAAGCAGCTGATGGAAGTCTCGATCAGGGCGCCCGCCGCGCAGACCGCCGTGGCGGTGGGCGGCTTCATGGCCTTCCTCGCGGAGGTGGGCGCCGAGCGTGACAAGGATCCGCAGACCAAGACCCGATGGGCGCTCGACTACTACGTCGCCAGGCTCGCGCGCCCGAAGGCTCGCAAGACTGCCGGCAGCAGGACATCGCCCGCGAAGCGATAGCCGGACGGCGGGCCGCACGGGGCGAAACGGGAGTTTTCCCGCTCCCCCGGGAGGCCGTCGCGCCGAGTGCGTAGAATCGTCCTGTCGAAGCGCCAACGAAATCGCACAGGAGTCCCCCATGGACGAGCAACTCCGCATCGCCGCGCTGGAGTACCACCGCCTTCCGACGCCGGGCAAGATCTCGGTAACGCCGACGAAGGCCCTCATCAACCAGCGTGACCTCGCGCTCGCCTACTCGCCGGGGGTCGCCGCCGCATGCGATGCCATCGCGGCCGATCCGAACGAGGCGCATTCGCTCACCTCCCGCAGCAACCTGGTCGCCGTCATCACGAACGGCACGGCGGTCCTGGGCCTGGGCAACATCGGGCCCCTGGCCGGCAAGCCGGTGATGGAAGGCAAGGCGTGCCTGTTCAAGAAGTTCAGCGGCATCAACGTTTTCGACATCGAGATCGCCGAGAACGATCCGGAAGAGCTGGTGAAGACGATCGCGCGCCTGGAGCCGACCTTCGGCGGCATCAACCTCGAGGACATCAAGGCGCCCGAGTGCTTCTACGTCGAGAGGAAGCTGCGCGAGCGGATGAAGATCCCGGTGTTCCACGACGACCAGCACGGCACGGCGATCGTGGCCTCCGCCGCGATCCTCAATGCGATGAAGGTCGTGGGCAAGGACTTCGCGAAGGTGAAGCTCGTGACCTCCGGGGCGGGGGCGGCGGCGATCGCGTGCCTCGACCTGCTGGTGGGCCTGGGCATCAAGCGCGAGAACGTCGTGATGTGCGACAGCAAGGGCGTCATCTACGCGGGCCGCGAGACGCCCATGGAGGAGAACAAGGCGCGCTACGCCCGCGACACCAAGGCGCGCACGCTCGCGGACGCCATCAGTGGCGCGGACATCTTCCTGGGCCTTTCCGGGCCGCGGGTGCTCACGCAGGACATGGTGAAGACCATGGCGCCCGATCCGTTCATCATGGCGCTCGCCAATCCCGAGCCCGAGATCCTGCCGGAACTCGCAACCGCCGTGCGCCCCGACGCCATCATCGCGACGGGCCGGTCGGACTACCCGAACCAGGTGAACAACGTGCTGTGCTTCCCGTTCATCTTCCGCGGGGCGCTCGACGTCGGCGCGACCTCGATCACGCAGGAAATGAAGCTGGCGTGCGTGCGCGCGCTCGCGGAGCTGGCACACGCCGAGCAGTCGGACATCGTCGCCCAGGCGTATACCGGCGAGAGCCTGAATTTCGGCCGCGACTACCTGATCCCGAAGCCCTTCGACCCGCGCCTCGTCGTCACCGTGCCGCCGGCGGTGGCCAGGGCCGCCATGGAAAGCGGCGTGGCCACCCGCCCGATCGCCGATTTCGACGCCTATCGCGAGCGCCTGTCGCAGTTCGTCTATCACTCCGGGCTCATCATGAAGCCGGTGTTCGCCGGCGCGAAGCGCTCGCCCAAGCGCGTGGCGTACGCGGAGGGCGAGGAGGAGCGCGTGCTCCGGGCCGTGCAGGTCATCGTCGACGAGGGGATCGCGAAGCCCATCCTCATCGGCCGCCCGGAGGTCATCGCCGCGCGCATCGAGAA
>JAGRPO010000125.1 GCA_019449455.1 Betaproteobacteria bacterium
ACCGTCTCGCCGGTCTGGTCGGTGTCGTTGCCGATGGCCACGCCGGTGACGCGCGGGACCGGGCCCTTCCACTGCGCCCCGAACGCCGCGCGGAAATCCGCCTCGAGGTCGCGCGCCTCCTCCGCCCACGCGCCGGGCGCCCCGCTGCGCAGGACGACCGTGCGGACGCGGTCGGTGTAGGGGTTCCACGCGCTCGTACCCGGCGCGTGGCGATTGTCCCAGACGTAGCAGATCGCCGCGGTGGGAAGCTCCTCGCCCCACACCGCCCGCGCCAGGAGCGCCTTCAGCCGCGCGCCGAGCGGGAGTTCGTCCGTGGGCACGTCGAAGAAGACGTAGACGCGCGCGGCGAAGTCGTCGCCGCTCTTGCGCGCGAGATCCGCGCCCTCGACCACGCGGTCGACCTTCCAGCGCCACGCGAGCACCGGGAGAACCGCGGGCGAGGCGGCGAACGCGTGCGACACGGTGCCGGCGGCCGCGGCGGCGCGCGAGCGAAGTACCGTGGTCCGTTCATCCCGGACGAGGGCGAATTCCGGGGCAGCCACGCGCGGCAGGACGAGCGGGCGCCACCCGTCGGGCAGCGCCGCGCCCGGCGTCGAACGCGAGAACGGGGGGATGCCGGCGTCCGCCGCATGCGCAAGTGCGCACGCGGCGAGGACTGCCGCAAGGACCACCGAAGCCGCGCGCGCGGTCATCGGCCGGCTTCCCCGAGAAGGCCCGAGGCGAGGAGCCGGCGGTAGTCCTCCGGCCGGTCCACGTCCCACCGGACCGGCATCTCCCGCCAGCGCGCCGCGGCCTCACGCAGCCGCGATCGGGTGTCGCGCATCACGGTCGCCTCGCCCCAATGGATCCTCTCGAAGAGCCCGGGCACGGGACGGGACAGTCCGACGAGGACATACCCGCCATCCTCGGCCGGCTGGAACACCGCATCGTGCGTGACCAGCGACCCTGCCGCGGCACGCAGGTCCTCGACGCCGAGCGACGGGCAATCCGAACCCACGAGCAGCGCCGGCCCCGTGGCGAGCAGCCGGTCGAAGGCGCGCGCCATGCGCTCGCCGAGATGCCCGCCGCGCTGCTCGTGCAGGCTGGCGCCGAATTCCGCGGCGCATGCGGCGAAGAAGGGGTGGCCCGCATCCGGCATGCACCAGAGGGACACGGGGCCGAGGCCGGAGTTCCGGGCCGTCGCGAGCGCGCGGCGGACCAGCGTGGCGTGCAGCTCCGCCGCGTCCCGCGCCCCGAGAAGCGGCACGAGCCGCGTCTTCACCTCGCCGGGGACGGGTGCCTTGGCGAACACGGCGACCTGCGTCGCGTTATGGTGCCGCGCGTTGGCTTCCATAGCGCTCGGCAAGGCGCGCGGGGTCGGCGCCGAGGAAATAGGCGAGCCGCAGCCGCCACATGAGGAGGATCGTGCGCAGCGTCCCGTCGCGCTCCCAGCGGCGGCCGGAAGTCCGCGCCCTTTCGCGAAGGCACAGCGGCGGGCCGCGGCGCTTCATGGCCTTCGAGAAGGCGATGTCCTCCATGAGCGCGATCGGCGGGAAGCCGCCCGCGGCGGCGAACGCCTCGCGCCGCGCGAAGATGGCCTGGTCGCCGGTGGCGATGGCGGTGAGGCGCGACCGTGCGTTCATGAACGCCGCCACGACGCGCAGGAGCGCCGGGCGGCCCTCGATGGCGACGTCGAAGCGGCCCCAGCCGCGGCCCGAGGCGGCGAGGCCCTCGAGCACGAGCCGGTCGGCGCCATCGGGCAGGCGCGTGTCGGCGTGCAGGAACAGGAGCGTGTCGCCCGCCGCGGCCGCCGCCCCGGCGTTCATCTGCACGGCACGCCCGCGGGCGGAGGCGATGACGCGGTCGGCAAGCGGCGCCGCGAGCCCGGCGGTCGCGTCCGCGCTGCCGCCGTCGACCACGACCACCTCCACGCCGCGCGCGCGAAGCGGCTGCAGGGCGGCCAGGCTCGCGGCGATGCCCGCGGCCTCGTCGAGTGCCGGCACGATGATCGAAAGGCGGCTCACGCCGCGATTATCGCGTCAACGCGCGTCGTTGAGGGACCAGTCGTAATCCAGGAAGGTCACCTCGGCCTGCTGCGCCTTGACCGCCGCCCGGTCCTGCGGGGCGTCCGCGAGCAGCTCCGCGTAGCGCGAAAGCGCCTGCTTCACGGAGGTGAACCCCTTGTGTCCCCGCTCGAAGTCCTTGCCGTACCAGTCGAAGATCCTCGACACCTCGAGCTTCCTTGCTTGCGCGTTGTAGCGGTTGCGCGTGCGGTCGGACAGGAAGCGCCGCATCGCGTCCTCGAGCTGCGCCTCGAGCCGGTCGGCCCGGAAGGCCTCGTTGCGCAGCATCGGGCAGCCGATGGAAGCGCACACCACCGCCACGTGCACGCGCGGGTCGTCGTAGGCGCCCTCCTTGCGCAGGATCTCGTGCTCGATCTGGTCGAGGAACGCGGGCTGGCCGAAGAGCGTGAAGAACTTGTCCTTCCAGGGATTGCCGAACACGGTTCCGAAGTCGCGGATCGACTTGAGGCCGGGATAGCGCGTGAGGATCTTCTCGACCGTGAAGGCGTTGTAGGCATTGATCAGGAAGGCCTGCTGCCGCGGCTTCGTCCAGGCGTCGAACTCGGCGCGCGTGACCCGCTGGTAGTCGTCGAGGACGGCCTTGAAGGCGGCGCGATCCTGCGCGAGGCCGGCGTAGTCGACGCGCGAGGCGTTGCCGTCCTGGACGTAGCGCACGTGCTTGCGCACGATCCCGTCCCACGCCTTGTGGTCGTGGTCGAGTGCCAGCGCGCACGTCGAGATGGCGAGCGACGCCAGGGCCAGGAGGAATCTCTTCATCGCATGAACTCCGGTTTCGTTGCCGCGGGCCGCGCCCGCGCGAGGTCAATCGCCGTGCGCTTCGGCCGGCAGGTGCAAGGGCCGCTTGTCTCCGAGCAGCGCGGACACCTTGCCCAGGACCGCTCCCAGACCGCTCGCGCCGCGCGTCCAGCCGTGGAACGCGGCGAGGAAGGCCATCTGGCCCTGCGTGACGGTCGAGCGCTTCCAGTTGCCCGCGGCGTACTTGTTGGCCTCCGCGAGCGTGGGGTAGATGTGGATCGTGCCGAGGATC
>JAGRPO010000126.1 GCA_019449455.1 Betaproteobacteria bacterium
GAGACGCACAACCGCGCCAACATCAACCGCACGCACGAGCAGTCGCTCGCGGAATTGCCGACCATGGCGCGCGTGGCGCACGAGGCCGGCATGAAGATGACGATGAGCCTGTCCACCACCTTCGGCTGCCCCTTCGAGGGCCGGGTGAGCGAGGACGCGGTGCTCGGTTTCGTGGAGGCATTCCTGCGCGCGGGCGTGGACGGCATCTCGCTCGCCGACACCACCGGCATGGCCAATCCGCGCCAGGTGGAGGAGGTCGCCGCGCGCGTGCTCGACCGGTTCCCCACCAAGGACGACACCTTCTACACGCTGCACTTCCACAATACGCGCGGGATGGGGCTCGCCAACGTGCTCGCGGGCATCGAGGCGGGCGTGCGCTCGTTCGACGGCTCCGTCTCCGGGCTCGGCGGCTGCCCCTTCGCGCCCGGCGCCTCGGGCAACATCAGCACCGAGGACATGGTCAACATGCTCCAGGACATGGGCTACGACACGGGCGTCGATCTCGACAAGCTGATCGCCGCGGCGCGCCTCGTGCCCGGTATCGTAGGGCACGACACGCCGGGCCAGGTGGCCAAGGCGGGCCGGAGCCTCGAGCTGCACCCCATCCCCGATTCCCTGAAAGGCTGACCCGTGAAAAGACTACTGCTCGCCTCGATTCTCGCCGTTTCGCTGCCGACCGTGGCGGGCGAATTCCCGTCCCTGGGCGACCTCAGCCAGGACCAGTTCCGGCGGCTCTCCGAGGACCTGGGCGCGGCGTTCTCGTACAAGGGGGTCACGCCCGCCACGCCCCTGGGCGCGGTGGGGTTCGACATCGGGCTCGAGGTTTCCGCGACCGACATCAGGAATTCGGACATCTTCCGCCTCGCGGGCAACAGCGCGCCGGACTACATCACCGTGCCGAAGCTGCACATCTACAAGGGCCTGCCTTTCGGCATCGACCTGGGCGCGTCCATCGGCGGGGCGTCGAACGTGAGCGCGACGGTGTACGGGCTGGATGCGCGCTATGCGCTGCTCGCCGACGGCATCGCCACGCCGGCGGTGGCGTTCCGGGTGTCGGGCACGCGCACCTCGGATATCGGGGGGCTCAGGATCTCGACGATGGCGGGCGACGTCATGGTCTCGAAGAAGCTCACGATCGCCACGCCCTACATCGGCGCGGGCGTCGTGCGCACGATCTCGGAGGCGAAGGGCCTGGGGCTCGCGGAGGAGGATTTCCGCAAGAGCCGCGTCTTCGCCGGCCTCAACGTGAACTTCGCCATCGTGAACGTCGCCGTCGAGGCGGAGAAGATGGGCAACAACACGACGCTGTCGGCCAAGGCCGGCTGGCGCTTCTGATGCCATGCGCCCGGTGCACGAGCCGGGTGCATGAAGCGGACAGGGTAATTCGAACAACGACAGGAGAGAAAAGATGAATCGCATGCTGAAGATGCTCGCGGCCCTGGCCGTGGGGACGATGGTCGCGTTCACCGCCGGGGCGCAGGCGCCGGAGAAGAAGAAGATCACCATCGCCGTCGGGGGGAAGAACCTCTTCTACTACCTGCCGCTGTCGGTGGCCGAGCGCAAGGGCTACTTCAAGGACGAAGGGCTCGACGTCGAGATTCCCGACTTCGCGGGCGGCTCCAAGGCGCTGCAGGCCATGGTCGGCGGCTCCGCGGACATGGTCTCGGGCGCCTACGAGCACACCATCAACATGGCCGCCAAGAAGCAGCCGATCAAGGCCGTGGTGCTGCAGGCCAAGTACAGCTCCATCGTGCTGCTGCTGCCCAAGGACAAGGCGGCCAAGTACAAGGGGCCGGCGGACCTCAAGGGGCTGAAGGTGGGCGTCTCGGCGCCCGGGTCGTCGACCAACATGTTCGTGAACAACATCCTCGCCAAGGGCGGGCTCAAGCCCACCGACATCTCGGTCGTGGGCGTGGGCACCGGCTCCGGCGGCGTGGCCGCGATGGAAAAGGGCGAGATCGACGCGATCTCCAACCTCGACCCGCTGATCACTCAGCTCGAGTCCACGGGCAAGTTCGTGGCCGTGGCCGACAGCCGCACCGAGAAGGGCATGAAGGACATCTACGGCGGCGACTACCACGCGAGCGTCATCTACATCACCGAGGAGTTCATCCGGAAGAACCCCAACACGGTGCAGGCGGTGGTGAACGCGATCGTGCGCGCCAACCGCTGGATCGCCAAGGCCACGCCGCAGGAGATCGTCGACCTGATGCC
>JAGRPO010000127.1 GCA_019449455.1 Betaproteobacteria bacterium
CGATCGCGCTGCGAAGCGACGGCACCGTGTGGGCGTGGGGCGAGAACTACGAAGGCCAGCTCGGCGACGGCACCAACACGCTCCGCTCCGCGCCCCGGCAAGTGCCCGGCCTCGCCGGGGTGGCCTCGATCGCCGCGGGCACCTCGTTCTCCTTCGCGGTCCTGGCAGACGCGACGGTTCGCGCGTGGGGCGCGAACTGGACGGGACAGCTCGGTGACGGCTCCGATTCCAGCCAGCATTCCCCGGTGCCCGTGGCCGGCGTCGCGAACGTGGCGGCGATCTCCGCCGGCGGCGGGAACGGGATCGCGTTGCGCAAGGACGGGACGGCCTTCGCGTGGGGCAACAACATCGACGGGCGCCTCGGGGACGGGACCTTCGTCGACCGCCCCTCGCCGATCGTCGCGCGGCGCGAAGGAGGAGCGGGAACGATCGAGGGCAGCGACTGGTTCCTCGACCTCGATCCCGCGGCCGCGAACTCCATTTCCGCCGATCGCATCCCCGTGTTCCTCGTGGTGGCCGCCGCCGCCAACGCCGACGTCACCGCGGACGTGAGATTCCGCGCGCAGGACGTCGGCAAGACGGGAAGCGTCTACTCCTTCGCCGTGGCGCCGGCGACGCGGGTGGCCAAGGCGGCCGGGGGCATGGCGCCATACGTGGTCGGCAAGTCGCGGGGGACGAAGGCGGGCGAGGCGCCGGTCGCCTGCGTGCTGGCGCAGCTCGACAGCTCGGGACAGCTGCAGGCGGTCTCCTCCGCCTCGGGCTTGCAGGCCTACGCCACGAACGTCCTTTCCTCGCAGGGGCAGGCCGTGCAGGTGCTGAGCAGCGCGTCGTCCTCCGGCGTCGCGGGCGCCACCTTCTACGTGGGCTACGGCCCGGACGCGAACGCGATGATCAGCGGCGGCATCAACCGCAGCGTGATCACGGTGCCGGGCAGCCAAGTCTGCCAGCCGCAGCCGCCGCAGACCGGCTGGTGGTGGAACGCCGCCGAAGACGGCCGCGGCTACACGATCGAATCCACCGGCACCAAGCTCTTCTTCGCCACCTACCTCTACGACGTGTCGGGGCGCTCCACCTGGTACATCGCGGCCGGCCCCACGTCGCTGGACGGCTCGCTCTTCGTCGGAAACCTCGAGAGCTACACGAACGGGCAGACCCTCGCCGGGCCGTTCCGCTCCCCCGTGCGACCGCCGGTGCTCAATGGCGAGATCACGCTCTTCTTCAACGACGCGCACAACGGAACGATCAAGTGGCCGGGCGGGACCGTGGCCATCAACCGCATGGAGTTCGGCGTGGGCGGGGTGAACGCGGTCCCGCAGGCGAACCAGCCGGAGAACGGCTGGTGGCAGAGCGACGTGGACGACGGCCGCGGCTTCTTCATCGAGTGGCAGGCCGGGGTGGGCCTCATGGCCGGCTTCATGTACGACGACACCGGAGCTCCCGTGTGGTACATCGCCGCCAAGCCGAGGACGGACGACGCGCAGGTCTTCTCGAGCAACTGGGAGCAATACGTCAACGGCCAGACGCTCGCCGGCGCCTACCGGCCGCCGGTGCGTCCGCCGACTCTCGTGGGTCCCGCGACGATCCGGTTCCAGGGCACGGCCAACGCCGTCATGACCATGCCCGGCGGCCGGCAGGTCACCCTTTCCCGGTACCGGTTCTAGCAAGGAGCACCCGATGCGCCGCCTTTTCAGCTTCGTGACCCTGGTTGCCGCGGCATTCGCGGCGAGCGCCGCCGACCCTGCGGGGGAGATCGTGAGCCTGGAGGGCAAGGGCGAGGCGCGCGAGGTACAGCAGACCGGCTGGAGCCCGGCCAAGGTCCGGCAGCGGCTCTTCCCCACGAATTTCGTGCGCACCCTCGACCTGTCGCGCATGGGCGTGCTGCTCACCGACGGCACGCAGGTCCGGCTCGCCCCCAACAGCCAGCTGCAGATCAAGGACGCCGCCAAGGGTCCGGACGCGAAGACCATCCTGAACCTCAACGCGGGGCGCAGCTGGGTGCAGTCGAAGGTCGCGCCCCGCGGCCTCGTCATGGAGACGCCCTCCGCGGTGGCCGCCATCCGCGGCACGGACTGGGAAATGGTGGTCGACCCGGACGGGCGCGCGACGCTTTCCGTACTCGGCGGCGAGGTGGAGTTCTCGAACGATCTCGGCGCCATCCTGGTGCAACGGGGCGAGCAGGCGCAGGCCGAGAAGGGCAAGGCGCCGGTCAAGCTTCGCGTGACGGTGTCGCGCGATCGCGTGCAGTGGGTATCGTCGGTGCGGGCCGACCCGGAGCGCTACGAGGCCACGCGCGGGCTCGGAATGACCGAGGCGTACGCGCGGCTCAAGCGCGACGCCGGTGCGGCCGTCGCGAGTCCCGCCGAGGCCGACCTGCTGCTCGCGGACTTCGAAGCCTATCGCGGAGACCTTGCCGCCGCGCGCGAAGCCATCGCCAGGGGCCGCGCGCGGCATCCGGCCGACGAGCGCTTCGCCGCCGCGCTCTCGCGCTACGCGCTGCTCGAAGGCGAAGGCGCGAAGGCCCTTGCCATCGCGCGCGAGGCGACGGCGCGCGCGCCCGCTTCCCTCGACGCATGGCTCGCGCTCTGCGACGCCGCCCGCCTCGAAGGCCTGGCCGACGAGGCGGCGGCAGGCTGCCAGCGCGCGATCGACATCGCCGCGGGCGACGCGCGCGGCTGGCTCGGCCTGGGAATCGTGGAAGCCGAGCGCGACAACCTGCGGCGCGCGCGGGCGCACCTGGGCAAGGCGGTGACGCTCGATCCGCGCAACCCGCAGGCGCTTTCCGAGGACGGCACCGCCGCGACGATCGCCGGCGATCCCGGCGCGGCCCGCGACCGCTTCGCCCGGGCGCTCGCGATGCAGCCGGACGACTATGTCGCCTGGACGGGCCTGGGGATCCTCGAGCTGCGGCTCGGCAACCGCGAGGCGGCGACCGAGGCGCTTCTCAAGGCGACGCTCATCGAGCCGCGCTACGCGCGGGCGTACGCGTACCTCGCCGCGGCCTACTACCAGGACGGACGCCACGAGGCCGCCGCCGAGATGCTGGCTCGCGCGGCGCAGGTCGATCCGAAGGACCCGCTCCCGCACGTGCTCGCCGCCCTCGTGCGCCTCGACGACATCGATCCGGTCGCCGCCGCCGCGGCCTCGCGCGAGGCGATGGCGCGGCTGCCTTTCCTCAAGTCGCTCGACGCCGTGGCCAACGACCAGAAGGGCGTGGCCAACGTGGGCAGCGCGCTCGCCTTCATGGGGCTGGAGGCGTGGTCCGGCAGCATGGCGCAGGACTCCTACCTGCCGTTCTGGGGGGGCAGCCACCTGTTCCTCGCCGACCGCTATCCCGGCGCCTTCAACCGGCGTTCGGAGCTGATGCAGGGCTACATCACCGACCCGCTCGCCTTCGGGGCCTCCAACCGCTTCCAGACGCTCGTGCCCGCGCCCGGCGCGCACGCGACCGCGGCCGTGAACTACTCCCGCAGCACGGACGTCTCGATCACCGAGCCAGTGCTCCGCGCCAACGGCCTCTCCACCTCGGGCATGCCGGTCGCCTGGTTCTTCGAGGCAATCGACACCCGGATCGATCCGAGGAACGTGGCCTTCGACGGCCGGGCGCGCACCTACACCGCGGCCCTCGGCGCGAGGCCCACGCACGACCTCTCGTTCTTCCTGTTCGCCAACCGCCTCTCGCTGGACGTGGACATCGGCCGGCCGGACGAGACGGGCTTCTTCAACCGCATCGACGGCTACGCGGGCCGCGTGGACGCGGGAGCGCGCTACGCCCTTTCGGGCCGCGAGGCGGTCTGGCTCAAGGCCGGCGCCGGGCGCACCGACGCCGACCTCGACCAGTCCGCGAACGTGGTCATCCCCGGCCTTTCGTTCGTGCGCAACACGGCGTTCAGCATGCGTCCCGAGAGCCGCGACGCGGCGGCGCGCTACACGGGGCGCCTCGCGGGCTCTCTCGAGATCACCCTGGGTGCCGAGTACGCGCGCCTGGAATCCCCGCGCTCGCTGTTGCGGGATTCGGACTTCCACCTGCCCGGCGACGCCTCGCCCCTGGAAAGCCTCGACGAGAACGACGTGGACCGCTCGCAGGCGCTCAGCGCGATCATGCGCGCCGGCCCGCCGCGGCTCGTCGCGGAACTCGGCGTGGCCTGGCGCGACTACCGCAAGGACCGCGACATGCTGGCCGTGGTCGCATCGGGCGAGGTGCCGCTCTCCGAGGAGTACCGCAAGCGCTCCACGCAACCGCTCGCCGGGATCGTCTGGAAGCCCGCCGCGGGACACACGGGACGCGCGGCCTGCCTCAAGTGGATCCGCCCGACATCGGTCGACACGCTGCAGACGGTGGCGGTGGCGGGTTTGCCCGTGGAGGACCAGTTCGTGCTCCCCGGCGGCGACCTGCGCCAGTGCGGCGCACGCTGGGAGTGGACGGGCTCCGCCTCGTGGTTCGCCACGGCCGCCTGGCAGGACGTGCGCACGAGCAACCTCGTCTCGCCGCTCGACGGCGTGCTCAACTCGGGCACCGACGAATCGAATCTCGACCGGCTGCGCAACCGCGTTCTCACGCCGCCCTCGCGCCCCGGCGAGCTGGAGGACGTGCCGGTCTTCGGCGAGGCGAAGTTCCGGCGCGGCGCGATCGCCTACGAGCGCCTCGCGGGCAACGGCGTCGGCCTGCGGCTGCACTACGAGTATGCCGACAGCGAGAACACGGCTTCCGTCTTTGCGGGGCGCCGCATCCCGTGGCTGCCGCGACACCACGCCGACGTGGGCGCCACCTGGGCGCCGGGGTGGAACACGTTCGTGACCGTCTCCGGCGCGTGGCGAAGCGACCGCTACGCCGACGAGGCGAACACCGTCGTCGTGCGCGCCGGATGGGACGCGCAGGCGCGCGTCTTCGTGGAGAGCGCCGACAAGCGCTGGTCGGTGGAGGCCTTCGCGTTCAACCTGTTCAAGAAGGACGTTTCGGAAGCCTACGGCGTCACGGCGAGCTGGCGTTTCTGAGCCCGCGATGCGCGACGTCCTCGCCGCGGCAACTGCGTTCCTGCGCATGCCCGCGGGCGAGCGGGCGGCGCCCGCCTCGGTCCGCGCGACCGCCGCCATCGCGGCCGCCGTGCTGGCGACGATGGGCGCGCTCTCGTTCACGGGTCCGGGCACGGGCCTCGAGCAGCGCGGCTTCGACGCGCTCGCGGTCGCCACCGCGCCGGGGAAGTCGCGGCTTCCAATCACCATCGTCGGCATCGACGAGGCCTCGTTCGCGCAGATCGGCCTGCGCTGGCCGTGGCCCCGAAGCCTCTACGCGAAGCTGATCGACCAGCTCAAGCGCTCGGGCGCGCTGGTGGTGGCGCTGGACGTCACGATGTCCGAGGCCTCGACCGAAGACGAGGACCGCGCCCTCGCGGAGGCGATCGCGAGGAGCGGCAACGTCGTGATCGCCTCCACCATGGCCTACCAGGAGACGGCCTTCGTGCGCCAGTGGATCCGCATGGACCCCATTCCCGCGTTCATCGCGGCGGGCGCGTCCAAGGGCCTCGCGCACGTCGACCTGGACCGCGACGGGGTCGTGCGCCGCGTTCCCGAGGGCGACGACATCTTCTGGAAGGCGGTGATCGCGCGCGCGAACGCGGCCTCGCCCGGCCTGCTGCCGGAGCCCGAGGCGCCCGCCGGCGCGCTGGTCCGCTATGTCGGGCCGGATCACACGTTCCCGTACGTTTCCTTCTACCAGGCGCTCGAGGCCGACACGCACCTGCCTCCCGGCGCATTCCAGGACCAGATCGTGCTCGTGGGGCGCGACATCCAGGCGAGCGTGGACGCGGGCGCCGCGCAGGCCGACCTCTTCCTCACCCCGTTCACCGCCTCCACGCGGGGCCTGATTCCCGGCGTCGAGATCCACGCGAACCTGCTCGAGGGGGCGGTCACGAAGAGCCACGTCGTTCCCGCCCCGCCTGCATGGCGCCTCGCCGTCATCGCGGCCGCCGCCTTGCTCGCCTCGGCGCTGCTGCGGCGGTGGCGGCCGCTCACCGGCCTCGCGATGGCCGCCGCCGTCTGCGCCGCCCTCGCGGGCGCGTCGTGGTGGCTGTTCGCGCAGCGCGACACGTGGCTGCCGGTCTCGCTCGCCATCGCGGCCGTGGCGGTCACCTACGTGGCCTTCGGCGGCATCGCCTTCGTCACCGAGCGCAGGCGCCGCTCGGAGCTGCGCCGCGCGTTCGCGCTCTACGTCTCGCCGGAGATCGTGGACCAGATGCTCGAGCAGCCGGAACGGCTGCGCCTGGGGGGCGAGCGCCGGACGATCACGGTGCTCTTCACCGACCTCGCGGGCTTCACCACGATCAGCGAGAGGCACGGCCCCGAGGAGGTCGTCCGCATCCTGCAGCAGCACTTCACGCGCGCCTCCGCGATCGTGAAGCGCCGCCAGGGCACGCTCCTGCAGTTCATCGGCGACGCGATCATGGCGGTGTGGGGCGCCCCGCTGGACGACGCGGACCACGCCGTCCACGCCTGCCTCGCGGCCCGCGAGATGCAGGCCGACCTGGAGGAGCTGCGCACGAGCCTCGCGGCCGAGGGCCTGCCCCCGATCCGCATGCGCATCGGCGTGCACACCACCGAGGCGGCCGTGGGCAACTTCGGCGCCGAGGACCGGTTCAACTACACGGCGCTGGGCGACGGCGTGAACCTCGCCTCGCGACTCGAGGGGGCCAACAAGCTCTTCGGGACGCCGATCCTCGTGAGCGGCGCCACGGCGCGCCTGCTGCCTCCCGGCACGCCGCTGCGGCAGCTGGGCCGCATCGTCGTCAAGGGCAAGAGCGAGCCGGTGGACGTCTTCACCTTCGACGAGGACGCCGGGGTGCGCTCGGCCACGGCCGCCGCGCTGGCCGCCTACGGGCGGCAGGAATGGGACGCGGCCGAGGCCGGTTTCCGCGACCTGCTCGCGCGGAACGCCGACGACGGCGTCGCCGCCCATTACCTCGCGCGGATCGCGGAGCTGCGCAAGGAGCCGCCGAAGCCGGGCTGGGACGGGTCGGAAGCGCTCGACAAGCTGTGAGCGCGCGGATGCGCGCGCCGAGCCGCTAGCGCAGCACCTCGCCGAGCCACGCGTCGATGGCGCGCGCGAGCTCGTCCTCGCGGCCGGCGTAGAAGTGGTCGGCGCCGGCGATCATCGCTTGCCGCGACCCAACGGGGGCCGAGGCGAGCGTGAGGCGCCGCCGCCAGGCCGCGTCCAGCGACGGCTCGAGGTCGTTCTCGCCGTAGACGTCGAGGACGGGGCGCGGGCTGAACCAGGTCGCGAGGCTGTAGCCGCCCGTGAGCCCGAGGCAGGCCCAGGCGCGGAAGGGCGTCTCGCGGTTCGCGTCGAAGTACTCGTTCGCCATCCACGAACCCAGGCTGTGCGACACGAGCGCCATGCGGGCGTCGCCCTTCGCGGAGAGCCAGGCGCCGGCGCGCGCGATGCGGTCGAGGGCCTCGGGAAAGAGCGCGGGGTAGTAGGCCTCCGAGCGCGCGTCGGCCGCCTGCACCGGCATCTGGATGGAGAGCGTGGTCCACCCGAGGTCGGCGAGCTTCGCGCGCAGGACGCCGATCACGCCGTGGTCGGGGTGCACGCCGATTCCATGCACCACCACGACCGCCCCCCGGGGCTTCGCGGCCGGCGCGTGGATCGCCAGGAACTTGCGCCCCGTGGAAGTCTCCAGCCACACGGCGTCGCCCACCACGAGGCCCGGCACCACCTCGTCCGCCCAGCGCTTCTCGCGGTCGTAGTCCTGTGCCGCCGCGGGAAGCGCGGCCATCACGACAAGCAATGCGAGTCGGGCAATCACGCATGAGAGAATACCGGTTCCGCCGACCGGACGCCCGTCATGGAATTCTTCACCTTCGCCTGGATCGCCGATCCCCAGATCTGGCTGTCGCTCGTCACCCTCTCGGCACTCGAGATCGTGCTCGGGATCGACAACCTCGTCTTCATCGCGATCCTCACCGGGCGCCTGCCCGAGAGCCAGCGCGCGCTCGGTCGCAAGGTCGGGCTGTCGCTCGCGCTCGTCACGCGGCTGTTGCTGCTCGCCACGCTCGCGTGGATCGTGGGGCTCACGCAGCCGCTCTTCTCCGTGGCCGGCAAGGATTTCTCCTGGCGGGACGTCATCCTCATCGCCGGCGGCCTCTTCCTCCTCTACAAGGCCACGGTGGAGATCCACGAGATGGTCGAGGGCGACGAGAACGCGCCCGACCGCCCCGAAGGCGCGGCGGGCGTGACCTTCAAATCGGTCGTGCTGCAGATCGCCGTCATCGACATCATCTTCTCCCTCGATAGTGTGATCACCGCCGTGGGCATGGCCGACCAGCTCTGGGTGATGGTGGCGGCCGTCGTGGTCGCGATGATCATCATGATCATCGCCTCGAACCCGCTGGCGAACTTCGTCTCTGCCCACCCGACGGTGAAGATGCTGGCGCTCTCCTTCCTGCTCCTCATCGGCGTCGTCCTCATCGCCGACGGCCTGGGCCTGCACGTGCCCAAGGGCTACATCTACTTCGCGCTCGCCTTCTCGGTCGCCGTGGAGACGCTCAACCACTGGGTCCGGCGGCGCCGCAGGCGCTTGAAGGGCGCCTGACCGCAGGGAAAAACGCATGAAGACCCGCATCGATCCCCGGGCGCTCACCAGGCAGCTGCTCGCGTTCAACACCATCAACCCGCCGGGGATGGAGCGCGCCTGCGCGCGCCACCTCGGCGCCATCCTCGAGGCGGCCGGGTTCCGCACCGCCTACCACGAGTTCGCCGAGGCGCGCACGAGCCTGGTGGCCGAGATCGGCGGCGACCCGGACCGCCCGCCCATCTGCTTCACCGGGCACATCGACACGGTTCCCCTGGGCGCCAAGGCGTGGACGAAGGACGCGTTCGCCGGCGAGACCGACGGCGATCGCCTCTACGGCCGCGGCTCGACCGACATGAAGAGCGGCATCGCGGCCTTCGTCGCCGCGGCCGTGGAGCTCTCGCCCCTGCTCGCGAGGAGCCCCGGCGTGGTCCTCGTGATCACGGCGAGCGAGGAGATCGGCTGCGAGGGCGCGAAGTTCCTGGCCGACACGAAGCTGCTGGACCGCGCCGGCGCCATCGTCGTGGCGGAGCCGACGGCCAACTATCCCTACGTGGGCCACAAGGGCCTCGTGTGGTTCGAGATCGAGACCACGGGCGTGACGGCCCACGGCTCCATGCCCGAGGTGGGGGACAACGCCATCAACAAGATGGCGCGCGTGATCGGCGACCTGGAGCACTTCCGCTTCCCGGTGGGGTCGCACCCGGTGATGGGGAGCCCGACGCTCAACGTGGGCACGATCCACGGCGGCCTCAACACCAACTCGGTGCCCGACTCGGCGAAGATCACCGTGGACATCCGCACCGTGCCGGGCATCGACCACGGCCACCTGTGCCATTCGCTCGAGCACCTGCTGGGCCCGCGCGGGGCGACGGTGAAGACGATCGTCGACACGCCTTCGCTCTACACCGACCCCGCCGACGAATGGGTGCAGGAGGTCTTCGAGGTCTGCGCCCCCTATTTCGACGCTCGCCCGACGCCGAAGACGATCACCTTCTCGACCGATGGCGCCTGGCTCAAGCCGGGCTATGGCGGCCCGCCGGCGGTGATCCTCGGCCCGGGGGAGCCCAAGCTCGCGCACCAGACCGACGAATGGTGCTCGATGGCGCGCATCGAGCAGTCCGTGGGCGCGTTCGCCACGCTCATGCGCCGCTGGTGCGGCGTCTAGGCGCTCGCAGGCGCCATGGCCTCGACCGGGATCGACACGCAGCCGGCTTCCCGCAAGGCCGCCGTCGGCCTGCTCGCCGCGTTCCTCTTCGTCCTGCCCTTCTCGTCCAACGCCGCGCTGCGCAACGCGCTCCTCGCGCTCGCCGCGGTGCTCATGCTCCATGCGAGCGCGAAAGGCACGGCGGCGAGGCCGATGCTGCCCGCGTGGCGGGTGCTGGCGCCGATCCTCGCGTTTTCCGCCTGGAGCGCCGCTTCCGTCGCCTGGAGCGTCGACCCGGCCTACTCGATCTCGGAATTGCGCCCGGGGCTCCTCTATCCCTTCGTCGCCTTCCTCGTATTCTTCGCGGCGACCGCGGACATCGCCACGATCGACCGCTGGGCGTGGGGCCTCGCGGCGGGGCTCGTCGCCATGGGACTCGTGGCGGCGGGCCAGATGGCCTTGTCGGGCTGGTGGGATCCGGAACGCTGGCACGGCGACGCGGGCTTCTACGCCACGCACGTCGTCCTGGCGCTCCCGTTGCTCGCGTGGGCGTTCCTGCGCGCCGGCCCGGCCGCCCGCGGCGCGCGGGCCGTGCTCGCGGCCATCGCGCTCCTCACCCTCGTCGTCATGTCGTGGAACGACAACCGGATCGCGTGGGTCGCGCTCGCCGCGATGACCGTCCTCGCCGTCTTCCTTTCGCGCAAGGCGCCCCCGAGCCCGCCGCGCGCGCCGATCATGGCCGTCGCCGCGGTCGCCCTGGCCGCGTTCGCCGCGCTGTTCGCGCTCTCGCTCCACCAGCGCGCCGAGCGCCTGGCGGGCTCCGCCTACGCCGCCGAGGCGCAACTCTCCCGCGACCCGCGGCCCGCGCTGTGGGACTACGCGGCGCGCCGGCACGGCGAGGCGCCGTGGATCGGGCACGGGTACGGGCGGGGGATCCTGCAGCTGCAGTTCCGCACCGGCGTGACGCCGGGCGTCGACAACCCCTACCACACGCACGCGCACAACACGCCGATCAACGTCCTGCTCCAGGTCGGGATCGTCGGCCTCGCCCTGTTCGCGTGGATGGCGGCGGCGCTGGTGCGCGAAATGGCCTCCGGGCTGGCGGCAGGGGCCCCGCGGCGGCACGTCGCCACGCTTGGGCTCGTCCTGGTGGCCGGCTTCGCGATCCGCAACATGACGGACGATTTCCTCGTGCGCCACAACGCGCTGCTCGCGTGGTCCCTCGCGGGCGCCGTCCTGGGCGCGCTTCGGCCTACTTCCGCCAGAACGCCGGGGTGAAGAGCACGAGCATCGTGAAGAGCTCGAGCCGCCCGAGGAGCATCGTGAGCGTGCAGACCCAGGTCTGGAAATCGGTGAGGACGGCGTAGTTGGCCGCCGGGCCCACGACGCCGAGCCCCGGGCCCATGTTGTTGATGCAGGCGAGCACGGCGGTGACGGCCGACACCACGTCCACGCCGCTCGCGAGCAGGAGCATCGTCATCACGATGACCGTCCCGCCCCACATCAGCATGAAGGCGAGCACCGCGAAGATCACGTTGTTCTCGATCACCTGCTGGCCGAACTTCACCGGCAGGACGGCCTTCGGGTGGATGATGCGCGTCATCTCGCGCACGGCCTGCTTGAAGAGCACGACGGCGCGCACCATCTTGATGCCGCCGCCGGTGGAGCCGGAACTCGTCGCGAAGCACGACAGGAAGATCATGAGGATCGGCGCGAAGATCGGCCACTGCGCGAAGTCGACCGAGGCGAATCCCGTCGTGGAGGCGACCGAGACGACGTTGAAGGCGGCGTGGCGAAGCGCCGTCGCGAAGTCCGGATAGGTCCCCTTGGCGACGAGGAAGGCCGCGATCCCCACCGACGAGCCGACCATCCAGATCATCACGCGGCGCGCCTCGGCGTCGGTCGCATAGGGCGCGAGCGAGCGCCTTCGCACCGCGAGGAAGTGCGTGGCGAAGTTCAGGCTCGCGGCAAGCATGAAGACGACCGTCACCGCCTCGATCGCCGGCGAATTGAAGTACGCGAAACTCTCGTCGTGGGAGGAGAACCCCCCCAGCCCCATGGTCGAGAACGCGTGGACCACCGAGTCGATCCACGACATCCCGGCGAGGCGGAAGGACACGATGCACGCCGCGGTGACCGTGGCGTACACCGCCCACAGGCCCTTGGCCGTGTCGCCGATCCGGGGCGTGAGCTTGGTGTCCTTCATGCAGCCCGGGCTCTCGGCCTTGAAGAGCTGGCTGCCGCCCACGCCCAGCAGCGGCAGGATCGCCACCGCGAGCACGATGATGCCCATGCCCCCGATCCACACGAGGAGCGATCTCCAGATGTTCAGGGAAGGGTCGAGCCCGTCCAGCCCGGCGAGCACCGTCGCCCCGGAGGTCGTCATCCCCGAGACGGCCTCGAAATACGCGTCGGTGAAGCTCGTCCCCGGGATCGCCAGCAGGAGCGGGATGGTGGCGAACACCGGGACCACCGTCCACACGAGCGACACCAGCAGGAACCCGTCGCGCGGCTGCAGCTCGCGGCGCAGGCTGCCCCGGGTCAGGAAGAACGTGAAGAGCCCGGTGACGAAGGTGGCGAGGAACCCCGTCTCGTAGGCCGCGTGGGCCCCGTCGGCGAGCGCCATCGAGAACGCGAGCGGCACGAGGAAGGCCGGCGAGAAGAGCAGCACCGCCCCGGAGAGCACGTGCAGCACGGGGAAATAGCGGAGCACCGCGTCCACGGGGCGCGGCGCCGTCCCCGGACGCGCCTGCGGTATCTGGCGGCTCATCGCCTAGAAGAACCCCACCGCGACCTCGAAGAGCTTCTCGAGCTTCGGGATCATGCGCTTCTGCGTGAGGAACACGAGCACGTGGTCGTCGGACTCGATGACGAGCTCGTCGTCCTTGGCGACGATGACCTGCTCGCCGCGGATGATGCCGACGATCGCCGCGCCCGGCGGCAGGTCGATCTCGCGGATGCGCCGGCCCACGACGCGCGAGGTCCTGCGGTCGCCGTGGGCGATGAGCTCGAGCGCCTCGGCCCGCCCGCGCCGCACGCTGTGGACGGCCACCACGTCGCCGCGCCGCACGTGCTCGAGGAGGCTGCCGAGGGTGGCCTGCGCGGGGGAGATCGCGATGTCGATCTGCCCGCCGTGCATGAGGTCGCCGTAGGCGCGGCGGTTGATGAGGGCGATCACGCGGCGCGCGCCCATGCGCTTGGCGAGGAGCGCCGACATGATGTTGGTCTCGTCGTCGCTGGTGACGGAGACGAAGAGGTCGGTCTCGTCCACGTTCTCGTCGCCCAGCAGGTCCTCGTTGCTCACGTCGCCGTTGAGCACCAGGGCGGACGAGAGCTGGCCCGCGAGGAACTCGCAGCGCCGCTTCGAGGCCTCGATCACCTTCACGTTCATCCGCTCCTCGATGGCGCGCGCGAGCCGCAGGCCGATGTTGCCGCCGCCGGCGATGATCACGCGGCGCACGGGCCGGTCCATCTTGCGCAGCTCCGTCATCACCGCGCGGATGTTCCGGGCGTCGGCGAGGATGAAGACCTCGTCGCCCGCGTTCACGACCGTCTCCGGCGACAACGCGAGCGGCCGGTCGTTGCGGTAGATGGCGGCCACCTTCGCGTCGATGTCCGGCAGGAGCTTCTCGAGGTCGCGCAGCGGATGGCGCACGAGCGTGCCCGCCTCGACCGCGCGCACGGCGACGAGGTCCACCTTGCCGCCGGCGAACTCGACCACCTCCAGCGCCTCCGGGAACTCGATCAGGCGCTCGATGTACTCGGTCACGATCTGCTCGGGGCAGATGGCGTGGCTCACGGAGAAGCAGTCGCCCTCGAGGAGCTCGGGGTGGCTCTCGAACCACGTCGAGCGGATGCGCGCGATGCGCGTCGGGATGTTGAACACCGCGTGCGCGACCTTGCTCGCCACGAGGTTCGTCTCGTCGCTCGCGGTCACCGCGAAGAGCATGTCGGTGTCCGCCGCCCCGGCCTCGGCGAGGATCTCCGGGTGGGCCGCGTTGCCGGCGACGGTGCGCAGGTCGAACTGGCCCTGCAGGTCCTTGAGGCGCTCGGCGCTGGTGTCGACGACCGTGACGTCGTTCTTCTCCGACACCAGGCTCTCTGCCACGCTGGCGCCGACCTGGCCGGCGCCGAGGATGAGGATCTTCAAGGGGAGTGGACCGTGGGGGGCGAGACCGCGAATTTTACGCCGGGTCGGCCCGGAACGCCGGCGCGGCGCTCACAGGGAGACGCTCAGCTTCGCCGCGAGCGCCAGCAGGAAGACGGCGAAGACCTTCTTGAGAAGTCCCACCGGCAGGCGGTGGGCGAGGCGCGCGCCCCACGGCGCCACGAACACGCTCGTCACCGAGATCCCCAGGAGCGCCGGGAGGTACACGTAGCCCACGGTCCACGGCGGAAGCGACGGCTCCGTGAGCCCCGCGGCGACGAAGCCGATCGTCCCGGCCGCCGCCACCACGAAGCTGATCGCGGCGGAGGTGCCGATCGCCGTCCTGAAGGGCACGCCCCACCACGTCATGAAGGGCACGGAGACCATCGCGCCGCCGACGCCCGCGAGCCCCGAGAGCCCCCCGATCAGCGCGCCCACCCCGAAGAGCCCCGCGCGGCCCGGAAGCGGCCGCTCGCGCCTGGGCTTCAGCCCGAAGAGGATCTGCGCGGTGACGTAGAACATGAAGGCGAGGAAGAAGTACTTGAGGAGCGCCACGGGCGCCACCCGCGCGATCGCCCCCGCCGCGAGCCCGGCCACCGCGATGCCGGGCGCGAGCCCCTTCACGATGTCGGCGCGCACCGCGCCGTGCGCGTGGTGCGCGCGCGCCCCGGATGCGGTGGCCGCGAGGATCGCCGCGAGCGAGGTTCCGAGCGACAGGTGCATCACCTGGTCCGGCGGGAACCCGAAGGCCACGAACACGAGCCCCAGGGTCGGCACGATCATCGAGCCGCCGCCGATGCCGAGCAGCCCCGAGAAGAACCCGACGAGCACGCCCAGGCCGGCGTAGGTCAGCCAGGTGAGGGCTTCACCGGCCATCGCGCGCGAGGAGCTTCGTGACGATCTTCCATTCGCCGGCGGTGACCGGCGTGATCGACAGGCGGTTGCCGCGGCGAAGGGTCGCCATGTCCGCGAGATCGGCGCAGGCGCGCAGTTCCTCCAGGCCGAGGAGCCGCGTCTTCCTCACGAGCTCGACATCGACCAGCAGCCAGCGCGGGGCCTCGCGCGTGGACTTGGGGTCGAAGTACTTGCTCTTGCGGTCGAACTGGGTCTCGTCGGGGTAGGGTCCGCTCGCGACGCGCGCGAGCCCGGCGATGCCGGGCACCTCGCAGCTGGAGTGGTAGAAGAGCACCCCGTCGCCCACGCGCATCGCGTCGCGCATGTAGTTGCGCGCCTGGTAATTGCGCACGCCGAACCAGGGCGTGGACTTGTCGGGGGCGCGGGCGAGGTCGTCGATCGAGAACTCGTCCGGCTCCGACTTCATGAGCCAGTAGGACATGGGGATCGGGAAGTCGGAACGGTTCCCTGCGGTGTTCGTCCGGGCCGCACGCTCGAACCCAGAGGTTCAAGGCGGTCGCCTACCGAGTGCCGCAGGTACATCCGCTTGGGACGCGCACAATAGCACTCATGGGGCGGGCGTCCATGCTTAACAGATTATCGGCTCGAAGCTGTAAGCCCGGACGAACACCGCAGGAAACCGGCAGGCCGGTCGGGCGGCCCGGGGGCCGCTAGAAGAGCTTGTCCTGGTCGGCGGCGAGCGCCGTATCCAGCGTCTCCTGCATCGCGGCGATTCTACGCCGAATGTCCGCACCGTCAACGGAAGACGATCCCTTCGCCGGCTTCTGCGCGAGGAACTCGTGCGCGATGTTGAGCGCCGCCATGATCGCGATGCGCTCGTTGCCGTTGACCTTCCCGGTGTCGCGCAGCTCCTTCATGCGGCGGTTCACGTATTCGACGGAGGATTGGAGCTGCTTCTCCTCGCCTTCGGGGCACGCGACGCGGAAATCGCGGCCGAGGATCTGGATGGTGAGTCCCTCGCGGGACTTCGCGTCGTCGCTCATGCCTCGGTCTCGGGTATCTGCTTGAGCAGCGCCTCGATGCGCGCCTTGGCCGCCGCGAGCTTCTCCGCGAGACGCGCGTTCTCGTCCGCGCGGGCCGCCAGTTGCTGGCGCAGCTCGCGCCCTTCTTCGCGCAACTGCTTGAGTTGCGAAACGGCCTGCTCGACCTTGGCTTCGAGGGCGGAAAGCTCGGCATCCATCGGCGAAAGCCTATTGGAAAAGCGTTTCCACGTCAACGTGTAAGCGCTTATTTTGAAAGTGATTTCGAATGTAACAGTAGGCCGTTGCGCCGCTCCCGGGGTATCATCGCGGCTGCATTCGGGTGTCCGGGAAGCCGGTGAAATGCCGGCGCTGCCCCCGCAACGGTAAGCCAGTGTGGACCACCCTCCAGCCACTGCGGCCCCCAAGGCCGCGGGAAGGCGGTGGTCAAGTCTGGCGAGCCCGGAGACCGGCCCGACGGCAACGGGTCCCCGCGTTCGTGGGGACGGTTCCTGGGAACCGTCCCCATTGCGCGGGGAGATCATCACCTGTGGGCCTGCGGGGACGCTGGCCCACGCGGAATCGAAGGACTCCTCCATGAAATCCACGCCGCTTGCCGGCCTCGCCGCCGCGATGGCCCTGGGCGCCCATGCGCAGCAATTCGCCTCATCCTCGACTGCCCCGACTCTCGCCTTCCACCCGCTCGACGCGATGGTGGTCACCGCCACCCGGTCTTCGCAGCGCGCCGCCGACGCGCTGCGCGACGTCGAGGTGATCACGCGCGAGGACATCGACCGCGCGGGCCCCATATCGCTCGCCGAGCTGCTCCAGCGCCAGGCCCTCGCCGAATTCCGCGGCACCGGCGGCGCGGGCCAGCCCGCCGGGATATTCCTGCGGGGCGCCAACGCCGGCCACACGCTGGTGCTGGTCGACGGCCTGCGCGTGAGCTCGGCCACGGTGGGAACGACCTCCATCGAGAACATTCCGCTCGAGCTGATCGAGCGCATCGAGGTCGTGAAGGGCCCGCTGTCGAGCCTGTACGGGCCCGACGCCATCGGCGGCGTCGTGCAGATCTTCACGCGCGCCACCTCCCGGCCGCGCCTCTTCGCCGCCGCGGGCTACGGGAGCGCCTCCGAGGCGCGCCTCGCGGCCGGGTTCACCGCCATCGAGGGCGCGACCACCGTTTCGTTCTCCGCGGGCGGACGCAAGGTCGACGCGCCGAGCGCCACCAACGATCGCGCCTACTGCCACGACCCCGATCGCGACCGCTACGAGAACGCGTTCGCGAACCTGCAGGTGACGAGCCGCCTCACGCCCGGCGAGACGCTCGCCTTCTCGGGGTTCGCGAGCCGCGGACGCGCCCGCTACGACGGCTGCGCCGACGCGCAAGGCGCGTTCGCCGACGACCGCAACGTGCAGACGCTCTCCGGCGCGAGCGTCTCCTCCTCGATGGCCTACGCCCGCGGGTGGACGAGCCGCATCACGGTGGGCCAGGGCCGCGACGAGCTCTCGATCGAGGGACACGACCCGGCGCGCTTCGAGACGCGCCAGGACCAGGCCGCCTGGGTGCACGAGTTCGCGACACCCGCCGGCAAGCTCCTCGCCGGCGTCGAGACGCTGCGCCAGAAGGTGCTCTCGGCCACGGAGTTCACGCAGACGCGGCGCAACACCAACTCCGCGTGGGTGGCGATCGACGAGTCGTGGCGCGGCAACCGCCTGGAGGCCTCCGCGCGCCGCGACGACGACGACCAGTTCGGCGCGCGCAACACGGGCGCGGTGAGCGGCGGCATCCCGTGGGCCGGCGTAGGGCTCTTCACCGCCACCGTCGGCCGCGGCTTCCGCGCGCCCACGTTCTTCGACCTCTATGCGCCCTCGTCCGATTTCTACGTGCCCAACCCGGACCTGCGCCCGGAGCACAGCCGAAGCCGCGAGGTGGGGTTCCGCAGCGATCCCCTGGCCGGCTGGCGCCTGCGCCTCACGGGGTTCGACCACCGCATCGAGGACCTCATCACCTATGTCTTCCCGACGATGCAGAACGTGCGCCGCGCGCGCATCCGCGGGCTCGAGTCGTCGGCGGAGGGCACCCTGTGGGGCGTGCAGCTGAAGGCCTCCTTCGCCTCGCAACGCCCGCGCGACGAGGACACCGGCCTTCGCCTGCAGGGCCGGGCCCTGCGCTTCGGGCGCCTCGAGGCCTCGCGCTCGTTCGGGGCGTGGTCGTTGTCCGGCGGCGTCACGGCGAGCGGCGAGCGATTCGATTCGCCCGCCGAGTCGCCCGGCACGCGGCTGCCGGGCTACGCGATCGCCGACGCGACCGTGCGCTACGCCGCCGGCAAGGGCTGGTCCCTGGAGCTCGTCGCCTCGAACCTGTCGGACAGGCGTTACGAGCACACCATCGGCTACGACGCCCCCCGCCGCGGCCTGCTCCTGAACGTCCGGTTCGAGGCGCCCTGAGCCGGATCGCCTTCCCCGCGACCATGGCCGTTTGCTAATCTGGCGGCCATGGTCCCCGATCCGATCGGCGTCGACTCGCTGCGGCGCGTGCTGGTGGTCAAGCTTCGCCACCACGGCGACGTGCTGCTCACCTCGCCCGTCTTCAGCGTGCTGGCCGATCGCGCGCCGCAAGCCGAGATCGACGCCCTGGTGTACGTCGACACGCGCGACATGCTGGCCGGCCACCCCGCCGTCTCGCGCATCCACACGATCGACCGCGAATGGAAGCGGCAGGGGCTCCTGCTGCAGATGCGGCGCGAGGCGGCGCTGCTGTCGCAGCTGCGCGAGCGCCGCTACCAGCTCATCGTCCACCTCACCGACCACTGGCGCGGGGCATGGCTCGCCCAGCTCCTGCGCCCGCGCTGGGCGGTCGCGCCGGCGCGCGCGGGCTGGCTCTGGAAGGCCTGCTTCTCGCACCGCTACGCGATGCCCAAGGGGACGCCCCGGCACACCGTGGAGACGAATCTCGACGCCCTTCGCCGCGTGGGGCTGTATCCCGCCGAGGACGAGAAGCGCCTCGTGATGGTTCCCGGCCCCGAGGCGCAGGCGAAGGTGGATGCCCTCCTCGCGCAGCACGGCCTGCCTCCCAAGGGCTTCCTGCACGTCCACCCGACCTCGCGCTGGCTCTTCAAGGCGTGGACCGACGAGCGCAATGCCGAGCTCCTGCAGCGCCTGGCCCGGGACGGGCACCGCATCGTGCTCACCGGCGCGCCCAACGCGCGCGAGCAGGCCATCGCGAAGCGCATCCTCGAGCGCGCCGGCATCGCGGTGACGGACCTCTCCGGGCAACTGACGCTGCGCGAGATGGGAGCGCTCGCCGCCCGCGCGCGGCTTTTCTTCGGCGTCGACTCGGCGCCGATGCACATCGCCGCCGCCATGGGCACGCCGGTGGTGGCGCTCTTCGGGCCGAGCGGCGAGCGCGAATGGGGCCCGTGGATGGTGCCGCATCGTGTCGTCGCGAGCGGCCACCCCTGCCGCCCGTGCGGCAACGACGGCTGCGGCGGCAGCAAGGTGAGCGAGTGCCTCACGCAGCTGCCGGTCGACCGGGTGCACTCGGCGATCAACGAGCTCCTCGCGCAGCCGTGAGCCCGACCACCCGGGGGCGGGGGACGAGCGGCCCCCGCGTGGCCCTGGTGCGCAGCCGCTTCGACGCGTTCGGCGGCGCCGAGCGCTTCGTGCAGTCGGCCATCGCCGCGCTTTCCGCCCAGGGCGCCTCCCTCACGCTCGTCACGCGCCGCTGGCCCGACGGCGCCGCGTCCGCGATCGTGCTCGACCCGTTCTACCTCGGCAGCCTCTGGCGCGACCGGGGCTTCGCGCGCGCGGTGTGCGCGGAGCTCCCGAAGCGCCGCTTCGACCTCGTGCAGTCGCACGAGCGCATCGCCTGCTGCGACGTCTACCGCGCGGGCGACGGGGTGCACGCGGAATGGCTCGCCCAGCGCGCGCGCGCGCAGTCGCCGCTCGCGCGGCTCGCCACGGGGCTCTCGCCGCACCACCGCTACCTGCTCGCCGCCGAGCGCGACGTCTTCACCTCGCCGCGCCTCAAGGCGGTGATCTGCAACTCGGAGATGGTGCGCGGCGAGATCGCGGGGCGCTTCTCGACCCCGGACGGGAAGCTCGTCCTCATCCGCAACGCCGTCGACGGCGCGCGCTTCCATCCCGGCCTGCGCGCGGAGTTCGGCGACGCCGTGCGCCAGCAGCTCGGCATTCCGCGCGAGGCCACCGTCTTCGCCTTCGTGGGCTCCGGCTTCGAGAGAAAGGGCGTGGCGCCGTTCCTGCACGCCCTCGCGAGGCGCCGGGAGCCCGCCTGGGCCCTCGTCGCCGGAAAGGACAAGCACGCCGCGCGCTACGGGAAGCTGTCCGTGCGGCTGGGCATCGCCGGGCGCGTGCGTTTCGTGGGAGGCGTCTCCGACGTGCGGCCCTTCCTCGCGGCCGCCGACGCGTTCGTGCTGCCGACCCTCTACGACCCGTTTCCCAACGCCGCGCTCGAGGCGATGGCCGCGGGGCTGCCGCTGGTGACGAGCACGAAGTGCGGCGCCGCCGAGATCGTGCGCGAGGGCGAGAACGGCTTCGTTCGCGACGCGCTCGACGCCGGCGGGCTCGCGCAGTGCCTCGACCGGCTCGATCCGGGCACCGCGCGGCGGATGGGCGAGGCGGCGCGCGAGGCCGTCGCCCCGCTCACGCCGCAGGCCATGGGCCGGGAGTACCTCGCCCTCTACGAAAGGCTGCTGGCGGGCAAACTGGGATAATGCCGGGATGACCGCCCCGCAGCCCGACGGCCGCGCGCTCTACGCCCGCCTCCTCAAGCACGTGTGGCCCTACCGGGCCGCGCTCTTCGCCGCCATCGCCGCGATGGTCGTGGGCGGGCTTTCCGACGCGGCGCTCGTGAAGCTCACCGGGCCGCTGGTGAACGAGCTGTTCGTGAACAGGAACCGCGAGCTCGCCCTCCTCATCCCGCTGGGCGTGGTCGCGGTGTTCCTCGTGAGCGGGCTCGCGAGCTTCACCTCCGGCTACCTCACGCAGTGGGTGAACAACAAGGTGATCCTCGACCTGCGCGAGGCGATGTTCGCCAACGTGCTGAGGCTCCCGCCGGCCTACTTCGACGAGGTTCCCACCGCGCGCCTGGTGTCGCGCTTCACCCACGACGTGACCCAGATCGCCTCGGCCTCCACGAGCGTGCTGGCGACCCTCGTGCGCGACACCGTCACCATCGCGGCCCTCCTCGCGATCCTGCTCTGGTCGAACTGGCGCCTCACCCTCATCACGTTCGCCGTGATCCCGCCGCTGGCACTCGCCGTGCGCTATTTCAGCAAGCGGCTGCGCGACATGAGCCGCGCGAGCCAGAAGGCCATCGGCGGCGTGGCCGAGGTGCTCGACGAGGCGATCACCAACCAGCGCGTGGTGCGGGTCTTCGGCGGCCAGGTCTACGAGGGCGCCCGCTTCGCCAGGGCCGCGCAGCTCATCCGCCGCTACAACATGAAGCAGGCGACCGCGGCGGCCGCGACCGTGCCGGTGACGCAGCTCCTGGTCGCGTGCGCGGTCGCCGCGATCATCTACTTCGCCGCCGAGCTCGCCTTCGCCGGGCAGACCGACGTGGGCCGGTTCGTCGAGTTCATCGCCGCCACCGGGATGCTGCTCCAGCCCCTGAAGCGCCTCACCGGCGTGAACGAGCACCTGCAGCGCGGGCTCGCCGCGTGCGAGAGCGTCTTCGGCCTCGTCGACGAAAGGCCGGAGGAGGACCTCGGCACCGTGAGCCTGGACCGCGCGAAGGGCGCCGTGCGCTTCGAGGGCGTCTCGCTCACCTACCGCAGCGGCACCCATCCGGCCCTCGACGGCGTCACGCTCGACATCAGCCCCGGCGAGACGGTCGCGCTGGTGGGCGCCTCCGGCAGCGGCAAGTCGAGCCTCATCCACCTGCTGCCGCGCTTCTACCACCCCACGGACGGTCGCATCACGCTCGACGGCCATCCGCTCCAGGACCTGACCCTCGAGAGCCTGAGGCGGCAGATCTCGCTCGTGTCGCAGAACGTGGTCCTCTTCAACGACACGGTCGCCGCCAACATCGCGTACGGGCACGGCGACCGCGCGGACGAGGCCGACATCGCGCGCGCCGCCGAGGCCGCGCACGCCATGGGCTTCATCCGCGAGCTGCCGCAGGGGCTCGCGACCGAGATCGGCGAGAACGGCGCCAAGCTCTCGGGCGGCCAGCGCCAGCGCATCGCCATCGCGCGCGCGATCCTCAAGGACGCGCCGATCCTGCTCCTGGACGAGGCCACCTCGGCGCTCGACACCGAGAGCGAGCGCGCGGTGCAGGCGGCGCTCGAGACGCTGATGAGAGGGCGCACCACGATCGTGATCGCGCACCGCCTTTCCACCGTCGAGAACGCCGACCGCATCGTGGTCCTCTCGCACGGGCGCATCGTCGAGGAGGGACCGCACGCCCGGCTGCTCGCCGCCGGCGGCGTCTACGCGGGGTTGCACCGCCTGCAGTTCGCCGGGGCCTAGCGGTGGCCGGCGACGGGCTTCGCATCCTGCACACGGAGTCCTCGCTCGGCTGGGGCGGCCAGGAGATCCGCGTCCTCACGGAGGCGCGCGGCGTCGCGCGGCGCGGCCACGAGGTGACGATCGCCGCGCCTCCCGAGTCGCGCATCCACCAGGCGGCGGCCGGCTACGGCGTCGAGGCGGTCGCGATTCCCATCGCGAGGAAGTCGGTCGGGGGGCTGCACGGAATGATGGGGCTGCTGCGCAACCGCCGCTTCGACGTGATCAACACGCACAGCTCCACCGACAGCTGGCTCGCGGCGATCGCGGTGTCCTTCCTGCGGCACGCGCCCGCGATCGTGCGCACCCGGCACATCTCGGCGCCCGTTCCGCGCAACTTCGCCACGCGCTGGCTCTACGGCCGCGCGACGCGCCGAATCGTCACGACCGGCGAGCGCCTCCGGCTGCAGGTGATCGAGGAGACCGGCGTGAGCCCGGAACGGGTGGTTTCCATCCCGACCGGCATCGACCTGGAGCGCTTCCGGCCCGGCGCGGCGGCCGGGGCGCGCGAGAGCCTCGGCATGGAGCGCGACGGGGCGGTCATCGGCATCGTCGCCACGCTGCGCAGCTGGAAGGGCCACACCTTCCTCTTCGAGGCCTTCGCGGGCCTCGCCGACCGCGGGACGCGTCTTGTCGTCGTGGGCGACGGCCCGCAACGCGAGGCGCTGGAGGCCCTGGCGAAGGATCTCGCCATTTCCGATCGCGTGCGCTTCGCGGGCAACCAGGCGGACGTGGCGCCGTGGATGCGCGCGCTCGACCTCTTCTGCCTGCCCTCGTACGCCAACGAAGGGGTGCCGCAGGCGCTGATGCAGGCCATGGCCTGCGGGCTGCCGGTGATCTCCACGCCCGTGGGCAGCATCGGCGAGATCGTGCAGGACGGCGAAACCGGCCGGCTGGTGGCGCCGCGCGACAGCGAGGCCCTGCGCTCGGCGATCGGCGAGCTGCTCGCGGACCCGGAGCTGCGCAAGCGCCTGGGATCGAGCGCGCGCTCTGCCGCCCTGCAGCGCTTCGGCGAGGAGCGCATGGTGGAACGCATGCTCGAAGTCTTCAGGGTGGTGTCGAGGGCCTCGCGTGGGTGAGCGGTTCGCGACGCGCGCCGCCGTCGTGTCGCGCGCGATCCTTCGCCGGATGGGCACCCCGGGGCTCGCGCATGCTCCGGCGCACCCGCGGCGCATCCTCGTGGCGCACCACTTGCTCCTCGGCGACACGATCATGCTCTCGCCGCTGCTCGCGAAGCTGCGGGCCAGCCATCCCGATGCCGAGATCGCGATGACCGTCGCGCCCGCCACGGCGCCGCTCTACGCCGCCCGCCCGTGGGGCGTGCGCGCGCTGGCCTTCTCGCCGCGCGATTCCTCGACCTTGCGACCGCTCCTCGACGAAGAGCCTTTCGACCTCGCCGTCGTTCCGGGCGACAACCGCCACGCGTGGCTCGCCGCCGCCATGGGAGCGCGGCACGTGGTCGCCCACGCGGGCGACGTGCCTGCGACGAAGAACTGGTTCGTCGACGACGCGCGCCCTTATCGGGA
>JAGRPO010000128.1 GCA_019449455.1 Betaproteobacteria bacterium
CCTACTTCAACGCGTACTCGTTCCCTCTCGCGAGAGCCAACGAGTACGAAGCGGACGCCGCGGCGGCCCGAGTCGTGTCACGGCGTGCCGCAGCGGAGGCCCTCACCAACGTCGAAGTTCTGGGCAGCTACCTCAGCGAAATGTACTGGCCCGGCATCCACCGAAAGGCGATCGAGCTTCCGCGACCCGCGTCCGCACCGTTCGCGGCGATGGGCGAGCGCTTCGCGAGCGGAATCGACTCGAACGACGCCCGCGGCTGGCTGGAGCAGGCCCTCGCCAGGGTAACGACGGTCGCCAACACTCACCCCAGCCTCCTGGACCGGCTCAAGGCGCTCGGGGAGGAGCCGCGTCTCGCTCCTCCTGCACCCGGCCAGGCCGCCGACCGCCTGCTCGGGGCTGCGCTGGGCCGGATCACCGAGGCGCTCGACCGGGAATGGACAGAGGGAATCCTGCCTGCCTGGGAGCAGCGTTACCGAGCCGCGCAGCAAGGCCGCGCACGCATGGCCGAGCTCTCCGCGCGCGACCCGGCGGCCTGCTCGATCGAGGAGTTGATCGAGCTTGGCCAGCTCGTCGATGACATCGAAGGCGACGAGGGCCGGGCTCAGGAAGCGTACCGGCTTGCCCACCAGCGCGACGGCAGCCACGTCGCCGCCAACCTCTTCCTGGGGCATAGCCTGCTGGCGCGCGGCGACGACGCCGGAATGGCGATGCTGGAGTTCGCTCTTGCCGCCGACGCGGACCGGTCGATCGCGATAACGCAGATGCTGCGCGATCACCACTGGGCCAAGGGTCGCAAGGAAGAGGCCCACGCCTGGAACGAGAAGCACGAGGCGGCCCTGGAACGGCACGCCGCGGAACGCCGCGAGCGCGACTTCCTGCGTCGCAGCGACACGCTCGACGACCACGGCCTGGATGCGGCGACCATGGAAGCGATCCGGGCACGCCTTCGCGCGATTCCGGGGCTGCGCAAGGCCTACCTCGCGCGCAAACGGCTGGAGATTCGACCGGAGCGGCCACTCTTCGTCCTGGGCTTCAAAGCCACTCCATGGTGGCGCTGGCAAGACACGAAGGCGAACTCCGAAGTGCAGGATGCGATCCTCGCGACCGTGCCGATTCCCGGTGAGTGGATGGTGGTTCCCCTGGATGGCGAGAACTCCGGTTTCGCCGGCAAGTTCCGCCGTCGCTGGCGCGTGGCCTAGGCGACGCCTAGCGCCGCGAGCAGATCGAGAAGCCGTCGTTCCAGCCCATGCTGTAGCTGGCGTCGGCGGCGAATCGCTTCTCGTCCTTGCGGCCGAATTCGGACTTCTTCGCCGTCTCGCAGCCGTCGATGTAGCCGTCGCGCACGGACGGAGGGTAGCCGGCGAGGTTGTAGGTCGGGCGCGGCGCCTTCGCGCGGCGTTGCGTCGCCTGCTGGGGCGTTTCCTCCGCGGGCGGCGCAGGCTGCAGCATCGCGCAGGATGCGAGCTGGAAGGCGATGAGGAGAATTGCGGGTCGGCGCATCGGTGGCCTCGTGCGTTATCCTGCGTGCGCCTGTCTGGACTGGAGATTTCTTCTTGGACGCCATTCTACCCGCCCTCCCCGCCCGCGCCGCCCCGTGGCGCGTCCTGGCCGCCGCCCTGGCTGCCTCCCTGCTTGCGGCGGCGTCGCCCGCGCGCGCCGAGGCGCCCTTGCCCGTCACGCACGTCAGGATTGCCGGCCACCCGCTTCGCGTCGAGGTCGCCGCCACCATCGAGCACCGCATGAAAGGGCTCATGTTCCGCGAGAAGCTCGCGAAGAACGACGGCATGCTCTTCGTGTTCGACGAACCGGGCTACCACGCCATGTGGATGCAGAACACGCTGCTCGCGCTCTCGGTGGCCTTCGTCGACGGCGAGGGGCGTATCCTCAACATCGCCGACATGGAGCCGAAGACGCTGGACCAGCACGCGGCCGCGGGCCCCGCGGTCTTCGCCATCGAGACGAACAAGGGCTGGTTCGCCGAGCGAAGGATCAAGGCCGGCGACAAGGTCACGGGGCTGCCGAAGCGACCGAAGTGACGGCGGCGGAATAAGCGGGCGCGCCCGCTGTTCACCTTACCGACGCCTCCCTGCCGGGGCCGGCCTGTCTTCTCCACCCACACGAAAGGAATCCCATGAAGCGCACCGTCATTGCCGCCGCCGTCATCGCCGCCGCCACCGCGGGAATCGCCACGGCCCAGCAGGGTCCGAAGCCGGAGGACGAGATCCGCTACCGCCAGTCGGTGATGAACGTCGTCGGACGCGCCATGGGCCCGATGGGCGCGATGGCGCAGGGCAAGGCCCCGTTCAACGCGGCCGTCGTGCAGAAGAACGCGGCCCTCATCGACTCGCTCATGGGCCTGCATTGGAACTCCTTCGGCCCCGGCACCGACAAGGGCGCGCCCACCAAGGCGGATCCGAAGATCTGGAAGGAGACGGCCAAGTTCAAGCAGGCCGCCGAAGCAGGCCAGAAGGCCGTCGCGAGCCTGGTCGCCGCCTCGAAGGGCGGGGAAGAGGCGGCGTTCAAGGCCGCTTTCGGAGAAGTCGGAAAGGCGTGCAAGTCCTGCCACGACGACTTCCGCACCAAGGAATTCCACAACTGATCAGGCGTAGCTGACGAGCGCCCACACCGCCACCGTCGCGGCGATCGCGATTGCCGCGGCGGCCACCCCTCCCCCTCCACGCGACGCCTCGGACTCGCGGCCCGCCTCCAGGCGCTTGTCTCCCGTGATGATCGCGCCCACCAGGTCCTGCCGTTTCACGACCGTGTAGAACACGATCGCCGCGACGTGCAACGTCACGAGCGCCGCGATCACGTAGAAGTTGGCCTCGTGGACGGCGCCGAGGCGGTCCGACACCGCGCGCGAGACGTGCCTCGCGAGCGGCCCCTCGAATGCGTAGTCCTCCTGGACGAGGAAGAGCCCCGTGGCGGCCTGCGTCGCCAGCGCCGCGAGCATGGCGACCACCGACCAGCCGCCCAGCGGATTGTGGCCCGCCGGCTCCGCGGCCGCGTCCCGCGCGAGAAGGCTTTTCGCATACCCGGCCACGGCCCGCGGTCCGCGCAGGAAGCTCGCGAATCGCGCATGCGTGCCCCCGGCGAAGCCCCACGCGAGGCGAAAGAGCAGCAACCCCAGGATGGCGAGCCCCGATCGCCTGTGCCATTCCAGCGCGCCGGGGCCGAGGACGGAATCGAACTGGCCGGTGACCACGCTCGTGACCACGAGCAGCACGAGCGTCCAATGGAAAAGCCGCGTGGGCAGGTCCCAGACGCCGACCCTAACGCGAGGTTCTTCGCTCATGGCCCTTCCCGCATCGAAAAAGGTGTCAACAGCGCGGCGGGCGCCGGCATTCCGCGTCCCGGCACGCTGCCCGGGGGACGCC
>JAGRPO010000129.1 GCA_019449455.1 Betaproteobacteria bacterium
GGGATAGGTGCGCGTCACTGGCATGAACGAATGCTCCTCGCGTGGACCGTTTCCACCGACGCGATGGAACGCATGCGCCAGGTGCTGGAAGTTGGCGACTTTACCCTTTCGCTCGCGTCCGCTCCAGGTACCTGATCGCGAGCACCGTGCCCATCGACACGACGGCGACCAGCCCGATGTCGAACAGGAAATACAACGGGCTCACCTGCCACTCCCCGCTCGCGAACGTGGCAAAGGCGCCGAGCAGGACGCTCGCGCCTGCCCACTGGAGGCGCCTCGCGCCGGGGCCGCCGAACCGCGACCAGGTCAAGCCGAGAAGAACGCCGAATGCGAAGGGGAACGCCTCGATCAGGATTTCCATGTCCACTCTCCGTTGGGTAGGGGTTGAAGACGCGGCGAATCCCCTGGCTCCTGCGGGTTCGCCGCCTGCCTGCTATCTCTTCACGGGCCGGTTCACCACGACCCGGTAACGCGAGCCGCCGAGCAACCGGCGCGATTGCGAGGAGCGCTGCTGGATGTCGAACTCGAAGACCGCGCCCACCTTCGTGCCCGCGGGAGGCTCGATGCGCAGGAAGATGGGAATCTCGTCGCGGGGACCGAGGGCCAGCGCGGTCAGCGCGGCGGAGCGTCCCCCCTTCAGCACCAGCGGCGTCTGCCCGGCGACCTGCTTCATCGCCTCGAGCATGAGCTTGAGCTGGGCTTCCGGGTACTTCGCCTCGTTGAACAGCCGGCGCAGCGCCTTGGCGTGGGTGTCGAGCCATTTCTTGACCATGGCGGCGGACCCCTTCTCGAAGCCCTTGGCCTGGGATTCGATCTTCTTCGGCATGAGCCTCGACGGCAGGACGAAGTGGATCCTTCCGGGGAAGCGGCGGCTGTCGATGACGAGGTCGATCGGCCCCTTCTTCTCGCCCCCCACGCCGGAGACGATCAGCATCGCCCACGTGCCGATGCCGGTGCCGGGGGGAGGGGGCGCGCCGATGAACTCCACGATATGCAGGTTCTTCTGGCCGACCTTGCGGTCGGCGAGCGCGAGCGAGTCCACGTTGCCGATCGAGCTGGTGAACGCGTCCTGCAGCGCGTGGACGAACGCGACGCAGCACCAGTGGGAGTTTCCCGGCAGGCTCGCGGGCAGCGGCAGCACCGTGGAGGGCAGGTCGAAGGGGACCACCATGGGGAATCCCGCGCGCACGACGGGCACCACCTGCACGCCGAGCGTGATCCATTTCGGGCCGGGCAGCGGCGTGCCGGCGACGACGTTGGCGGTGTAGCCCGCGGGAAGGGCGAGCCCGGTCGCCGCGTTCGTGACGGCGACCATCACCTGGACGTTGCTCGCGTCCACGCGCCCGCGGTTGTGCACTTCGACGTAGAGCCGGTTGTGCACGGTGGGCGGCGGCGAGTTCGTCCCGACGCCGTTGCTCCCGTCGGTGAGCACATGAGTGAAGGTGTAGAAGTCGATGCTCGTCGTCGGCGTCTGGTAGCCGGCGGGAGTCGGCACGTCCACCTTGATGTTGGGGCTCAGGTAGTGGTAGACCGGCGCGGTCGGGAAGATGGACGGATCGTTGCGGCCGTCCGTGTTCACGCCCCGCCCGGTGTCGAGCATCGTGTCGCGCACGTAGAGCTCGACGTCGGAAAGCACCGGCGCGTCGAGCTTCCACTCCCACACCCCCCGGCCGTGCAGGCTCGCCCGCAGCAGCCTCGCGGTCGGGTGCACCTGCAGGTCGTACACCGGCGCATCGGGCAACCCGTTCGAAAGCGGCGCCCAGGTGAGCCCGCCGTCCGTCGATTCCCATGCGCCGATGTCCGCGCCGACGTAGACGCGGTTCGTCACCGCGTCGTACGTGATCGCGTTGTGCTCGACGTCGAGCAGCTCCGTTCCGCTTCCGGCCGCGCCGCTGCGCGACTGCCACGCCGTGCCGTTGTAACGCCAGACGTGGCGGAAATCCCCGGTGCCGCCGAAGCAGATGAAGATCGAGGCGAGCGTCGCATCGGAGCGGTCCACCGCGATGTCGGAGACGAGGCCCGCGAGGCCGAGCGCTCCACCGGCTGCGTTGTCGATGCGGGTGGCGGTCCATGCGGCCGCGCCCTGGTCGATGCGGAAGACCTGGCCCGTCGTCGTTCCCGCATAAAGGCGCGTGGCCGAGGCGAAGACCATGGAGAACACGCGCCCGGACCCGGCGGGCAGCGTGACCTGGCTCGCGGCGGGCCAGGTGCCGCCGAAATCGCTCGAGATGTAGACGATGGTGGAGGCGATGGTGCCGGCCGCGTAGGCTACGACGTCGGCCTCGGCGGGTGCTGCCGCGTTCACCGGCGTGCCGACGAGCGGCGCCGCCATGACGACCCAGCTCGCGCCGGCCGGCGTGACGGAAGTCCACGAGCCCCAGTCGAGCCCGCCGTCGGTGGCGCGGTAGACCGAGCCGTTGGCGAACAGCAGCACGCGGAACGGGTCGTTCCAGTTCACGACGCAATAGCCGCCGTCGGCGAAGAGCACGTGGCGCCAGACTTCCTCGCCGGTGCACTTGGCAGTGCCGTTGTCCTGCAATCCGACGTACAGCACCGCCGGCTCGAGGGGGTGCTGGGTGAGGAAGTTGGTGCACAGCGTGGCGAGCCCCGTGTTGCGATGCTCGAAGGCGCCGGCGGCGGTCGGGGCGAGGCTCACGAAGAGGCCGCCGTCGGTGCCCGTCCAGAGCGTGTTCGAGTCGCCCGGGCCGTGGAGCAGGCAGTGCACGTCGGCATGGGCCTGGCCGCCGATCGACGTGCCGGTCATGGAGAAGGTCGCGCCGCTCGCCGTCACGTCGCAGCGCCACACCGACCCCGGGAACGGGCTCGCGTTGAAGTAGCTGCCGCCGAGGTAGATGCGGTTCGCGTTGTTGGGATCGACCGCGATGCACAGGTCGTAGTCGCCCTGGCTTCCGCCGGGCAGCGGATTGGGCGCGCCGGTGATGTTCACCCAGGCTCCGGCGGCGCCGTCGAGCCGCCGCACGCTGTGGAAGGCGCCGGCCGGGTCGGCGATGAACGCGTAGAGCACATTGGGGTTGTCGCGCTGGGCGCCGAGCGCCACGCGGCCGATCCCGGCCGGGAAGCCGGTTCCGACCGTCGTCCACGTGGTGCCGTCGGGAGAGCTGGCGACGGGCCCGCCCCACTGGGCGGCGAACCAGGTGGTGACGCCCCCGGCGCGGCACACGACGACGCTCGCGTGGCTGGGGTTGCGGCGCCGGACCCATTCGAATCCCCCGCCCGCCGCGGGGACGCGCTCGTACAGGCCGTTGGTGGTGGCGGCGACGCAGTGCTCGGCATTGACCGGGTCGACCGCGATCTGGAAGAACGAGAAGCCCGCGAGCGACGGCGTGCTCGCTTCAAGCACCCAGTTCAAGCCGCCGTCGTCGCTGCGGATGGGGCCGATGCCGCGATACGCCGGAAGGGCGTTGACGATGCGCGAGGCGAAATACGCGTCGGTATCGCCTTCCCCGGTGCCGACGTAGATACGATCGGCGTTCGCGGGATCGATCGCGATCGCCCCGCACGCAAGGCTGGTGCTGGCGAAGTTGGCCGGATTCTGGTCGAAGCTGTCCATGGTCGAGCGCCAGCTCGCGCCCGAATCGTCCGAGCGCCACACGCCGCCGCTCGCGGTCGCGACGTACATCCGGCCGGCGGGCCCGATCGCAATGCCCGAAATGCGGCCGCTCACCGGAGCCCGGTTGTCGGTCTGTCCGCGGGCGACGATCGAGGGGCCGAGCGGCGTCCAGTTGTTGGCGCCCGGTATCGCCGGCATGCCGGGTCTGGCGGGCAAGGCTCGCCGCGCCTTGGCGACGCGCGTGCGCCGGCGATGGAATTCCTCCAGCCGGTCGTACCAGTAGGTGCGCTCCAGGCCGGACAGCACGTCCTCGCCGCGGCCCTCCTGGTGAACGCTGGCGAAGGCCTTGCCGGCCTTGACCCCGCGCGCCGCAGCCGCCCTGGGGCGCGCCTTCGGGGCGCGGGCCGCGGCCTCCATCTCGCCCTTCGGACCCAGCCGGGAGTAGGCCTCCTCGAGCTGGGGCAGCAGCCACTCCGCCGGCCCCTCGTAATGATGCGTCAGCAGCTGGGGCCGCTTGCCCGCGGGCTTCGCGGATTTCGCGTTTTTCGGTGATCTGGAGGGCGGGACCTTCGACTTGCTCTTGCGCGTCGCCATGGCATCTCCCCTGAGTCGTGAACCGACCGTGGACGAAAATTGGCGCGGCCAATGCTTGCGCGCGGGACGAGCCTCACGCGCGGAGCGTGGTCGCCGGCATGTTGCGGAAGTTAACCGGGGGACGAATCATGCGCCGGTTCGTGCCGGCAGGCAACGGCATCCCGCTCTAGGCTCGGCAGGCCGCAATTTACGAACATTAATTGATGCACGTCAACGCCCCCGGCCGGCGCAATGGGAGATTGGGGTGTCGTCCGGCGGGAGAGCGGGCATGATCCGGAAATACACGCTCTGTCTCACCCATAAGTGCAACCTTCGGTGCGCCTATTGCTACGTCGACAAGCGCGCCGGCCGGATGTCGATCGAGGTCGCCGCGAAGATCGTCGAATCGATCCTGGACGGCCCATCGAGCGACGAAGGCGTCGACATCGGCTTCTTCGGCGGCGAGCCGCTCCTCGAATTCGACCTGCTCAAGGACATCGTCGGCCTGGTCGAGCGCCATCCTCGCTTCGACCGCAGGACGACGACGCTCTCGGTCGTCACGAACGGCACCGTCTTCTCCGAGGAGATCGCGGCCTATCTCGCCGGGCACGGCATCGTCCTTTGCCTGAGCTGCGACGGGCCGCCGCGGGTGCACGACCGGTTCCGCAAGTACTGCAATGGCCGGGGAAGCTCGCACCGGGTTGCAAGGACGATCGGGATGGCGCTCGAGCGCCTGCCGCTCGTCCTGGTGAATGCCGTGTATCGCCCCGAGACGCTGGGTGAGCTGCCCGCGACGGTCGAGTTCCTCTCGTCGCTCGGCGTGCGGCAGATCTATCTCAATCCCGACGTGACCGCGCCTTGGCGCAAGGAAGACGCGGCGAAGCTGCCCGCGATCTACGGCGCCATCGGCGACTGGTACGTCCGCGCCCACCTCGGAAACGATCCCCGGTTCGTGAGCCTCATCGACGCCAAGATCGCGGTCATCCTGCGTGGCGGCTACGAGGCCGAGGAGCGCTGCCAGATGGGAAGCAGGGAGATCGCCTTCACGGCCGAAGGCCGCGTCTATCCCTGCGAGCGGTTGATCGGCGACGGCAGGGGAAGCCGGCATTGCCTGGGAAGCATCCTGGACGGATTCACCCCGCAGGCGACGCCACCGTTTTGCACGGATGCCGCGGCCCGCGCGCAATCGCCGTGCGCCGCGTGCGGCATCCGGCCGTACTGCATGAACTGGTGCGGCTGCTCGAACTTCCTGTCCACCGGCCGCTACGACCGCATGAGCCCGTTTCTCTGCGCGTCGGAGCGCGCTGCCGTCGCGACCGCCGCCCGCGTGCTCGAGCGCCTCGAACTCCTGCGCCCGGGCGTTTTCTCCGACCATTTGGCGGGCAAGCCATCGATGTTGAGCCGCGTCGGGAGACAGGACGCAGGCGCCCTCGACGCGTTTCGAATTCCAGCGCCCGGAGCGGCCGCCGGTGGGCAGGCGGCGCAGGGAGTTGTCGACGAGTCACGATAAGGAGACAAGCCATGCTGAGGATTTCGCCTCACGATTTGCTGCACAGGATCACCTGGATCCGGGGAATCCCCCCGATCGACTTCTGGGCTCGCCGCGAGCGCATGATCGGCGAGTTCATCCAGAAGAACGGCCTCAAGCCGATGGACACGTCGGGGTACGAGTTCGAAGCCATCGCCGGCGTGGCCGAGGCAAAGGCGGAGAAGGCCGCGCTGCCTTTCCGGCGGCCCCCGTTCCCGGGGGGCATGCGGATGCCGCACCTGCACTTCGAGGGGAACGTCTATGCCCTCAACGAGCAGCAGTGGCAAGCCTTCGCCGGTAACGTCGTCAAGGGCCTGAACGAGAAGCTCGCCAAGGCTTCGGCGCTTACGTTCGACGACGTCCGCGACATCGCGGAGGGAATCGACAAGTTCGGCTAGGGCTCCGGCCGCCCTTTCCACGCGATGCGGACGCGCGACCTTTCGTCGCGCCCGAGACCGAGGAGGCGCCGGGAGTGCGCCTCCTCTCCTTTTCCGTGGCCGGCTTGGCGCCTGGTTGCGAAGGGGGACGCGTACAATTTCCGATGGACATGTGCGCGGCAACACGCTTCGCGATGCGCAAACCACCCCCCGCCCCGATTCCCCAATCCCGCCTCGGCCGTTTCGCGCGCCTCGGACTCGCGGCGGGAGAACTCGCCTTCGGTGCAGCCGCCGAGGGACTGCGGAGAGTGGCTCGTGGCGAAGCGGCCAACTTCGGCGGCGCGCTGCTCTCGGCGCCCAATGCGCGTCGGCTCGCGGCGCGGCTCGGCCGCCTGCGCGGCGCCGCCATGAAGATCGGCCAGCTCGTGTCGCTCCAGGGCGCGGATGTCCTGCCGCCGGAATTCGCGCAGGCCCTGGCCGTGTTGCGCGCGCAGGCCACCCCGATGCCGCCGCAGCAGGTCCGGGGCGTGCTCGGCCGCGAGTACGGCAAGGGCTGGGAGCGGCGGTTCGCCCGCTTCGACTGGGAGCCCGTCGCGGCTGCCTCGATCGGGCAGGTGCACCGCGCAACGACGCCGGATGGCCGCGACCTCGCGCTGAAGATCCAGTACCCCGGCGTGGCCCGTTCGATCGCCGGCGACGTGGACAACGTCGCGGCGCTGCTGCGACTCTTCAACCTGCTGCCGGTCGAGCTCGACGTCGCCGGCCTGGCGGCCGAGGCGAAGCGCCAGCTTTCCCAGGAAGCCGATTACGTCAGTGAGGGGCGCCTGCTGGAGCGTTACTCGCGGCTGGTCGCCGACGAGCCCGCGCTGCTCGTTCCGCGCGTGCACTGGAACCTGACGACGCCCCGGGTCATGGCCATGGATTTCGTCGAGGGCGAGCCGCTCGAGGCGCTCGAGAGCGCGCCGCAGGCCCGGCGCGATGCCGTCGGCGTCCTGCTCGAGCGCCTCATGTTCCGCGAATTGTTCGAGTTCCGCGTCATGCAGACCGATCCCAACTTCGCGAACTACCTGTACCTGCCGGAGAGCGGGCGCGTCGCATTGCTCGATTTCGGCGCGACGCAGCGCTTCGGTGCGGCCTTCGTCGCGAACTACGCGCGCATCACGCGTGGCGTGATCGACGGCGATCGCGACGCCGTCGCCCGGGAGGCGATCCGGATCGGCTATGCGTCGGCCGATGACTCCCCGGAGCGCGTGCGGGCGATGGTCGATATCGTCTTTCTCGTCTGCGAGCCGCTGCGGCACCGCGGCAGGTACGACTTCCCGAAGTCGGACCTGCCTTCCCGCGTTCGCGATCTTGGGCTCGACCTTTGGCTGCGCCAGGGGCTCGTGCGCTCGCCTCCTCCGGAGACCATCTTCCTGCACCGCAAGCTGGTCGGCTCGTTCCTGCTGCTGGCCCGCATCGGGGCGCGGGTCGATGCGCGGGCGCTGGTGCTGCAGGTCTTGCCGATGCGGTAGGACGCGCCGGATTTGACTCCGGTGCGCGGCAGGGTTAGCGTTAACGAATGCAAGGCCGCCCCGCGCGCTGAAACATGTTTCGCCTCCCGGGTGGCCATGCCGAGAACAAGAACGGTCCGTAGTCCTGCCGCCGCCGCGTGGAAATCCCGAGTCGCAGGGACTGGCGCGAGGCGCCATGCGGAAGTCGCATGCGGACTGCGCGGCAAGAGGACTGAGGCGGAGCCGTCCAATCTCGCCGTATTGCGGAAAGGTGGCTTCGCCGCGCAATCGCAGTCGGGGAGCCTGTCATGCTTATCCGGTTGGCGTTGTTTCTCGCCTGTGCCCTGCTCGGCGCCTTCCTTCCGTCGTTACCGAGTCATGCCCAGGAGGAGGCACTGGAGCCCGTGGTGTTCATACCGGGCATCCTCGGTTCCAGGCTCGAGGACGGCAAGGGCGTGGTGTGGGGTGACGCCCTGGCCATGGTCCGCAGGTTTCCGGATCTCCGGCTGTCCTTCGACGAGCCCGAGAAGACGGAGTTGCGTGCCACCGAGATCCTGAGCACCGTCGGAATCCTGGGGCCGTTCAAGGTCGGACAGTATTCCGGAATCCGGAAGACCTTCAAGGAGCTCGGGTTCGTCGAGGGCAAGGACCTGTTCTATTTTCCCTACGACTGGAGGCAGAGCAACTTCGTGACGGCCGAAAGGCTGCGCGCATTCATCGAGAGCAAGAAGGAACTTGCGGGCAGGAAGATCACGATAGTCGCCCACAGCATGGGCGGATTGGTTGCCCACATCTACTTGCACGACCACGGCGGAGCCCGGAATACAACCAAACTGGTCACGCTTGGCACGCCTCACCTCGGATCTGCGGACTCGGTCTGGACGCTGTGGAACGGACTGGGACAACTCAAGGATTTCGTCCTGGGCGGAGAGGCGCAGGTCCGGCGCACGGTGTTCTCGTTCGCCTCGATGTACGAGCTTCTGCCCACCTATGACAGGTGCTGCATCCTGGGTGCGCCCGGCGACGCCGCCAGAACGCCCACCAATATCCTGGATTTCAGCAATTGGCTGAAATACCGCTGGATTCCCGGGGACATTGACGGCGCCGCTGCGAGGAAATTCATCGGAGGCTCACTCGCTCGGGCCGCGCGGCTGAACGAGATCATCACGGGCCCCCGTCCGAAGAACGTGCGCTTCATCAAGATCGCCGGCGACCTCTTCAAGACCTATACGCGCGTGTATTTCGACGGCAGGTCCGGTGCGCCGGTCAGGTGGGATCAGTTCGGCGGCGACGGCACGGTGCCGCTGGTGAGCGCGGCGGCCAACGAGCTGGGCGACTCCGATACGGCCATCCATGTTCACAGCACGATATTCGACGACGAGCACGTCAAGCTCAAGCTCAGGCGCGTGCTCACGCGATACAACCCGCTGGACCAGTACGCCTATCAGGCAGTCGAGGGCATCGTCGAAGTCGGGCCGGACAAGGAGTTCCGCAAGGTCCGGGCGATAGACATCAGTCCTGGCGAGAGCTACCAGCAAACCGGTGGGAACGCGGTGCTGAGGGCCCGCGTGGAGGATGAGGACGGCCAGGCCATCAAGGGAGTCGAAGTGAAGGCGTGGCTCAATCCC
>JAGRPO010000023.1 GCA_019449455.1 Betaproteobacteria bacterium
CCGTCTTGGCGCCGTCTGGCGGCACGACGACGACTTCCGCGCCGAGCGCCTCGAGCGCCGCGCGCCGCGCGCGGTCTTCGCTCACGGTCACCACGAGGAGCGGCTCGCCGGACAGGATCCTCGCGGAAGGCGGCAGGTCGAGGCGGCTGTCGACGACGACCCGCCGCGGCTGCCGTGAACAGGGCACGTGACGGACGGTGAGTTCCGGGTCGTCGCGAAGGACGGTGCCGATCCCGGTGAGCAGGGCGCAGGAACGGGCGCGAAGCGCGTGGACGTCGCGCCTCGCGGCTTCGCCCGTGATCCAGCGACTCTCCCCGTTGGCGAGCGCGATCCGCCCGTCGAGCGATGCGGCCGACTTCAGGCGCACCCAGGGCCTGCCGCGCGACATGCGCGCGAGGAAGCCGCGATGGACCTGCCTTGCCGCATCGGCAAGGAGCCCCGTTTCCACGCGCACGCCGGCTTCGCGCAGCCTGGCGAGGCCGCGACCCGACACCTGCGGGTTGGGATCCTCGAGCGCGGCGACGACGCGGCCCACGCGCGCGGCCGCGAGCGCATCGGCGCACGGGGGCGTGCGGCCGTGATGGCTGCAGGGCTCGAGCGTCACGTACGCCGTCGCGCCCTCGGGGGATTGCGAGCAGGCCGCGAGCGCCATGGCCTCGGCGTGCGCCTCGCCCGCCTTCGCGTGCCAGCCCTCGCCGATCACGCGGCCGGCCTTCGCGATGACGCAGCCCACGCTGGGATTGGGCGTCGCGGTGTCGCGCCCGCGCGCGGCGAGCGCCACGGCGCGCGCCATCAGGGCATGGTCCTCGGCGGAGAAGCTCACCCTACTTGTCCCGCACCTCGCGGATGGCGTCGCGGAAATCCTCGACATCCGAGAAGCTGCGGTAGACGGAGGCGAAGCGGATGTAGGCCACCTTGTCGAGCTTCCTCAACTCCTCCATCACCATCTCGCCCAGCCGGCGCGAGTCGACCTCGCGCTCGCCGAGGGCCAGGAGCTTCTGCTCGATGCGCGTGATGGCGGCGTCCACGAGCTCGGTCGTGACCGGCCGCTTGTGCAACGCGCGCTGGAAGCCCGTGCGCAGCTTGGCCGACGAGAAGTCCTCGCGCTGGCCGTTGCCCTTCACGATCTGCGGCATGCGCAGTTCCGCCGTCTCGTAGGTCGTGAAGCGCTTGGCGCACACCTGGCAACGGCGCCGCCGGCGGATGGAATCGCCCTCCTCGCTCACGCGCGAGTCGATCACCTGGGTGTCCTCGGCGCCGCAGAAGGGGCATTTCATCGCGAGGCTCCCGCGCCCGGTTCAGGCGAGCCCGTAGGTCGCCCGCATGGCCGGGCCATAGACGGGGAACCGGGCGCACAGCGCGTTCACCTTGCCGCGCAAGGCGACGAGCCGCGAATCGTCGGCATGCGCCTCGAGCGCGTCGGCGATGAGATGGGCGACCTGCGCGGCCTCGGCCTCGCCAAGTCCGCGCGTCGTCATGGCAGGCGAGCCGACGCGGATGCCGCTCGTGACGAACGGCTTCTCGGGGTCGTTCGGGATGGCGTTCTTGTTGACGGTGATGTGCGCCTTGCCGAGCGCGGCCTCCGCGTCCTTGCCGGTGACCTTCTTCGCGCGCAGGTCGACCAGGAAGAGGTGGCTCTCGGTGCGGCCGGAGACGATGCGCAGGCCGCGCTCGGTGAGCGTGGCGGCCATGCGCTGCGCGTTGGCGAGCACCTGCGCCTGGTACGTCTTGAAGGCGGGCTCGAGCGCCTCCTTGAAGGCCACGGCCTTCGCGGCGATCACGTGCATCAGCGGCCCGCCCTGGATCGAGGGAAAGATGGCCGAATTGAGCGCCTTCTCGTGCTCGGCGGCGGCGAGGATGATGCCCCCGCGCGGACCGCGCAGCGTCTTGTGCGTCGTGCTCGTCACGAAGTCGGCGATGCCCACCGGGCTCGGGTAGAGGCCCGCCGCGACGAGGCCGGCGTAGTGGGCCATGTCGACCATCAGCATCGCCCCGACCTCGTCGGCGATGTCGCGGAAGCGCTGCCAGTCGGCGCGCAGGGCGTAGGCCGAGGCGCCCGCGACGATCATGCGCGGGTTGAACTCGCGGGCGAGGTCGCGCACCTGGTCGTAGTCGATCTCCTCCGCCTCGCTCAGGCCGTAGGCCACCGAGTGGTAGAGCTTGCCGGAGAGGTTCACCGTCGCGCCGTGGGTGAGGTGGCCGCCATGGGCGAGCGACATGCCGAGGATCGTGTCGCCGGGCTTGAGCATCGCCATGTAGACGGCCTGGTTCGCCTGCGAGCCCGAATGGGGCTGCACGTTGGCGTACTCGGTGCCGAAGAGCTTCTTCACGCGCTCGATCGCGAGATTCTCGGCCACGTCGACGAATTCGCAGCCGCCGTAGTAGCGCTTGCTGGGGTAGCCCTCGGCGTACTTGTTCGTGAGGACGGTTCCCTGCGCGGCCAGCACGGCGGGGCTCGCGTAGTTCTCGGAGGCGATGAGCTCGAGGCCGTCTTCCTGACGGCGATATTCGTCGCGGATGGCCTGCCAGATCTCGGGATCGACGGCGGCGAGGGTATGGGTGTCGGGGAACATGGTTCGGCCCGGGTGAACGGGCGCAGGAAGTGATTGAAAGCGTGGAGGATTCTATCACGCACGCGCCAGCAGCTCGGTGCGATCGACGAGCGTCCCGTCGCTCCTCACCGCGAGGAAGGGCGCGCCCAGCGCGCGCAGCCACTTCAGGCCTTCGCGCTCCGGCCGCAGCAGGGAAATCGTCGTGGCCGCCCCGGCGACGAGGCAGGTCTCGGCCAGGACGGTCACGGAACGCATCCCGGGGACCGGACGCCCGGAACGCGGATCGAGAAGGTGGCAGTAGCGGACGCCATCGACCTCGAAGTAGCGCTCGTAGTCGCCACTCGTCGCCATGGCGCCGGAGCGAACCTCGAGCGTGGCGGCGAGGTGCCCTTCGCGGCGCGGGTGGCGGATGCCGATGCGCCATGCGCTCCCGTCGGAAGGAGGGCCGGTGACCGAAAGATCGCCGGCCAGGTTCACGAGCGCGCTCGCCACGCCGGACTCGCGCAGCACCGCCGCGGCCCGGTCGACGGCGTACTCCTTGCCGAATCCGCCGAAGTCGAGTTCCATCCCTGCCCGAGGCAGCCGCACCAGCCCGCCGTCGCGCTCGACGCGATTCCAGCCGATGAGCGCGACGAGCGGCTCGATCTCGGCCGCGCATGGCACGCGCCTTTCGCCGAAGCGCCAGGCGCGCCTCAGCACGCCCGAGGTGGCGTCGAACGCCCCGCCGCTCTCGCGCCAGCAGGCGTCGGCGAAGTCGAGCAGTGCCGAGGTTTCCGCGTCGATCGCGACGGGCGCGCCCCCCGCGGCGGCGTTGATGCGCGAGACGACGCTGTCTTCGCGGTAGCGCGAGTACTTGCGCTCGACGCGCAGGACCTCGTCGATGGCCGCCCAGGCAGCGGCCGCGGCATGGCGCGCGTCCGTGGCATGCAACTGCACTTCGTTGTCCGCCGCCATCGCGCGAAACGTGAAGCGATGCAGCGCCATGGGCTCAGAATTCGCGCGAGACGGCGACCAGGATGTAGGCCGCGCGCAGGGGCTCGAAGGTCGGCGTGCCGCCCCCGCCGGGACGAAGGTTGGCCGCATTTCGATAGACACCCGCCGTCGCCTCCACGGCGATCCCTCCCGGGTCCCGCCAGGCCAGGCGCAGCGATGGCGAGAGGCCTCCGAAGGCCGCGAGCCGCTGGTCGCTCGACTGGAACGCGCCCTCGGGTCGCGCAATCACCGGGGAATAGAAGCTCGCCGCGGACTGCCAGTACCAGCGCAGGGCCGGGCGAAGGCTCCAGCCCTCGCCCACGTCCTGGCTCCACGCCGCCTCGAGGGCGTGCGCGCGGATGGACCAGTCGTCGCGGTAGTAGCGGTAGTCGAGCTGGAGGGTCGCGGCGGGGGCCGGGAAATGCAGGCGAAAGCGCGTGAGCCAGGCGATCGAGTCGCGCTCGCCGGGCCGGTGGTCCGGCGCGAACGACGGCGGCGCATCGGGATGGAAGCTGCGGGTGAACCGGTAGGGGTCGTCGTACCAGCCCCGTCCCCGGCTCCATTGCAGGTTCGACTGCACGACCGCGCGCGGCGAGAGCACCTGCGCCAGTCCCACCAGGTATTCCTTCGTGTCGCGGCGTTCGTCGAGGGCTGGCGCGTCGGACGATCCCACGCGGTCGTTCGACTTTCCGTAGGCGGCCACCAGCGTGGTCGTGCGGTTCGGCAGTTCCGCCTTCGCCTCGAGGCCGAAGGCCCGCGAGCGGTAGTCCTCCTCGTCGGACCTGGCCCGCGACACCGACAGGACGACGTCGCCCACGCGCCGGGAGAGCTTCACTTCGCTCGCTTGCCGGCGATCGCTCACCGAAGCGCCGGTGAAGGACTGCACGGGCCGGCCGCTCGCGTTCGACACCAGGTCGGGGGAAGCCCCCGTCACGATGTCCACGAGCGCGCTGGCGCGAAGCTCCCAGGATGGCGCGAATGGCAGGCTCATCCACAGGACCGGCTCGGTCACCTTCATGCCCGGCGACCTTTCCCGGTAGGCGAGCACCGAAACGCCGACTTCGGCGGCGGTGCCGTGGACGGGGACCGCGAGGATGGGGAGCGCCAGCGCCGCACGCATGAGCGCCCCGGCGCTTCCGGGCCGGTCAGTTGCAGCCACAGCCGCCTCCCCCCACCGCGTCGCCGCCGAAGGCCCCTTCCTTCGCCGCGAAGGTCTTCTCGAGGAGCTTGCCGGCGCCGGGGTCGGCGCCCACCCGCATGTCCGGGCGGGCCAGGTGGCCGCGTTGCCAGGGCTCGACGGTCGCGCACGCGCCCGACAGCAGCGCGAACGCGAGGCAAAGCGCGCGCCCGGTCAAGGCCGCTCCCGCAACAGGGCGTCGATCTGCGCCTCGAGGGCGGAAGCCGATTCGCCGGCGAGGCTTCCGTGGCGGAAGCGCACGCGACCGGCGCGATCGACGAGAAAGCCGCCCGGCATGGACGTCACGCCGAAGGCGCGCGCCGCGCCGTCGCCCGGGTCGGCGAGCAACGGAAAGGAGACGGGCACGCGGCGCAGGAAGCGCTGCGCGTCGGCCGGCACCTCGTCCTTGTTGATGCCGACGACGGTGAGACCGCGCTCGCCGAGCCGACGATGCAGCCCGTCCAGGTAGGGCATGGACTGCCGGCACGGCGCGCACCACGACGCCCAGAAGTCCACGTAGACGACGCGCCCGCGAAGGGACGCGAGGGACAATTCGCCGCCCGCCTCGCCCAGGCGCGGCAGGGCCTGGGCGGGCGCGAGCGGCGCTCCGGTGCCCGCCGCCAACGCGGCGAAGGCGAACGCCAGGGCGCCTGCGCCTGTGATCGCGCGCCGGCGCGCGCACTGCAACATCGATTCGAGAGAGCTTTTCGCCATCACCTATAATCCGCGGAACCTGCACGGCCGAAACCTCCGGCCTACGGGCAGGTGAACAACGCCGGGCGAGGCATTATTCCCGCCGGATCGCCGGCGGCGAGGATCGGGAAGGGAGCACGATGAAGTCCTGGTTGCGGCTGGCCGGCCTGATCGACGACCTCAACGGGCGCGTCGGCCGGGCCGTCTACTGGCTCGTCCTCGTCGCGGTGCTCGTGAGCGCGACGAACGCGGCCGCCCGCTACGGCCTCAATGCGGGCTCCAACGCGTGGCTCGAGCTGCAGTGGTACCTCTTCTCCGCGATCTTCCTGCTCGGCGCGGGCTATGCCCTGCGCGAGGGGGCGCACGTGCGCATCGACCTGGTCGCCGCGAGGTTCTCGCACCGGACGCAGGCCTGGATCGACATCTTCGGCGGCGTGTTCATGCTGCTGCCGGCCGCCGCGATCATCCTCTGGTACGGGTGGGACGCGTTCGCCGCGAGCTGGCAGATGAACGAGGTGTCCACGGACGCCGGCGGCCTCGTGCGCTGGCCCGTGAAGCTCCTCATCCCCGCCGGCTTCGCGCTCCTCATCCTGCAGGGCGTCGCGGAGACCATCAAGCGCGTGGCGTTCCTGCGCGGCCAGTACGACTGGCATCCGTCGGGGCAGGCGCCCGCGGACGCCGTCGGCGCCGCGAAGGAGGGTTAGGCGTGGCCTTCGAGCTGATGGCCCCGCTCATGTTCGCCATGCTCGCGGCGTTCCTGCTGCTGGGCTACCCGGTCGCCTTCGCCCTTGCCGCCAACGGCATGCTCTTCGCCTTCGTAGGGTTCGAGCTGGGCATGCTGCATCCGGAGTTGCTGCAGGCGCTGCCGCAGCGCCTCTTCGGGATCATGTCCAACCAGCTGCTGATCGCGATTCCCTTCTTCACCTTCATGGGCATCGTCCTCGAGCGCACCGGCATGGCCGAGGACCTCCTCGACTCCGTCGGCCAGATGTTCGGCCCCGTCCGCGGCGGCGTGGCCTACGCGGTGATCTTCGTCGGCGCCCTCCTCGCGGCCACCACGGGCGTGATCGCCGCCTCCGTCATCGCGATGGGCCTCATCTCGCTGCCGGTCATGTTGCGCTACGGCTACGATCCGCGCGTGGCGAGCGGCGTGATCTGCGCCTCCGGCACGCTCGCGCAGATCATCCCGCCTTCCATCGTGCTCATCGTCCTCGCCGACGTGCTGGGCGCTTCCGTGGGCGACATGTACTCCGGCGCGATGGTGCCGGGGCTGATGCTGGTGGCGCTCCTCATGGGCTACATCCTGGTCCTTTCGATCGTCAGGCCCGCCGCCCTGCCGGCGCTCCCGCCGGAGGCGCGCACGCTGCGCGGCGGCGCCCTCTACCGTCGCGCCCTGATCGCGATGGTCCCGCCGCTCGTTCTCATCTTCCTCGTGCTGGGGACGATCTACCTGGGCATCGCCACGCCGTCCGAAGGAGGCGCCATGGGCGCCGTCGGGGCCCTCGCGCTCGCCTTGGTCAAGCGCCGCCTCACCTTGACGCTCCTTCGCCAGGCGATGGACCAGACGGCGCGGCTCACCACGTTCGTGATGTTCATCCTCATCGGCTCGACCGTCTTCGCGCTCGTCTTCCGCGCCGTCGACGGCGACCTCTGGGTGGAGCGGCTTTTCGCGCTGGTGCCGGGCGGGACCCTGGGCTTCCTCGTCGTCGTGAACCTGATCGTCTTCGTGCTCGGTTTCTTCATCGACTTCTTCGAGATCGCGTTCATCCTGCTGCCCCTGCTGGCCCCCGTGGCCGCGAAGCTCGGCATCGAGCCCGTGTGGTTCGCGGTGATGATCGGGCTGAACATGCAGACCTCGTTCCTCACCCCGCCCTTCGGGTTCGCCCTCTTCTACCTTCGCAGCGTGGCCCCCAGGTCGATCCGCACGGCGGACATCTACCGGGGCATCGTGCCGTTCGTGGGCATCCAGCTCCTGGCCCTCGCCCTGGTCATCGCGTTCCCGGGAATGACCGACCTCCTCGACCCCGACCGCACGAAGAAGATCGACGTCGACAAGGTGGAGATCCGGCTCGAGGCGCCCGTCGAGGACAAGGCGGCCGACGACAGGGCGGCCGAGGACCTGCAGGAGGCGCTCGGCGGATCGGCGCCGAAGAAGGCACCAGCCGCCCCGGGAGGCAAGGCGCCGAAGACGCCGGAGGAGAAGGCCGCCGAGGAGATCGAGCGCAGCCTCAGGGGCATGAAGTGACCGCTGCCCGGCGCGCAAGCGGCGAGCCCCGCTTTCGCGGGGCCCGTCGTCACGGCAGGAGGCTGCGGCAGGGCTACTTCTTCGGGGCCGCCTTGGGGGACGCGGGCGGCGCCTTGCGGCCCGTCTGCATGTAGCTGTCGTAGTTCGCCTCGGCCACCCGGAACCAGAGGATCTGCTCCTCGAGGAACTTCGTCATGTGGTCGTGGATCTTGGCGAACTTCGCGTTCTTCGCCGAGATCTCGGCATAGAGGGCGAGCGACTCCTTGTAGCACGCATCCATCACCGTGCGCGGGAACGCGCGCAGCTGGGTGCCGCTGCCGACCATGCGCTTGAGCGCGCCGGAGTTCTGCGTGTCGTAGCGCGTGAGCATCCAGGTATTGGCTTCCGCCGTCGCCGCCTCCAGGATGGCGCGGTATTCCTTCGGAAGCCCCTCCCACGCCTTCGTGTTCACGAACACCTGCAGCGCGGCGCCGCCCTCCCAGAACGCGGGGTAGTAGTAGTACTTGGCCACCTTGTTGAAGCCGAGCTTCTCGTCGTCGTACGGGCCGACCCACTCGGTCGCGTCGATCGTGCCGCGCTCGAGCGCCTGGTAGATCTCGCCGCCGGCGATCTGCTGCGTCACGGCGCCCAGCTTGGTGAGCACCTGGCCGGCCAGCCCCGCGATGCGGATCTTGAGCCCCTTCAGGTCGGCGGCGGACTTGATCTCCTTGCGGAACCAGCCGCCCATCTGGGCGCCGGTGTTGCCGCAGAGCAGGCCGTGCAGGTTGTGGTCGCGGTAGAACTCGTTCATCAGCGCCTCGCCCCCGCCCTGCACCCACCACGAGTTGAACTGGCGGGCGTTGGGGCCGAAGGGGACGGCCGTGCCGAGCGCGAACGTCGGGTCCTTGCCGATGTAGTAGTACGAGGCCGTGTGGCCGCACTCGACCGTCCCGTTGGAAACGGCGTCGGCCACCTGCAGGCCGGGCACGATCTCGCCGGCGGCGAAGGGGCGGATCTGGAACTTCCCGCCCGAGGCGTCCGCGACGCGCTTCGCGAGGAACTCGGAGGCGCCGAAGATCGTGTCCAGGCTCTTGGGAAAGCTCGACGCGAGTCGCCACTTGATCTCGCCCGCGCCCTGGGCGAATGCCGGGGCGCTTCCCGCCGCAAGGATGCCGGCAATCCCCGCGCCGGCATTGTTCAGGAACTTTCTGCGCTGCATGTCCTAGTCCTCCTGTTGGATGTGCTTGTTGCCGGGGCCGGGACGATTCTTCGCGACCCGAGTGCCCGGGAGCCTACCAGAACCGCCCGGCGCAGGCAGTCCGCCGGCCGCGGTCAGTGGCCGGCGACCGTCATCCGCTCGACGAGGATGGACCCCGTGGAGCGCGACCCGCGCACGAGCACGTCGCGGCCGATCGCCACGATGCCGCGGTACATCTGCGGCAGGCTCCCGGCGATGGTCACCTCCTCGACGGGATACTGGATCGCGCCGCCCTCGACCCAGAAGCCGACGGCCCCGCGCGAGTAGTCGCCGGTCACCGGGTTCACGCCCTGCCCCATGAGTTCCGTCACCAGCAGGCCGCGCCCCATCGCCCGCACCAGGCCCTCGAGGTCATCCTGGCCGGGCGCGAGGATCAGGTTGTGGCTGCCCCCCGCGTTGCCCGTCGTCTCCAGCCCCAGCTTGCGCGCCGAGTACGTCGACAGGAAGTATCCGGTGAGGATGCCGGCGTCGACCACGCGGCGAGCCCTCGTGGCCACGCCTTCGCCGTCGAACCAGCAGCTCGCCATGCCGCCCGGGACATGGGGCGCCTCGTCGAGGTTCACGATCGGGGAGAGGACCGGCGTGCCCGCCGCGTCGATGAGGAACGACGAGCGGCGGTACAGGCTCGACCCGCTGGCGGCATTCACGAGGTGGCCGATGAGCGATCCCGCGATGTTCGCCTCGAACAGAACGGGCACGTCCGCGGTGGCGACGCGCCGCGCTCCGAGGCGCCGCACCGCGCGCTCGCCGGCGCGGCGCCCCACGGCCGCCGCGCCCTCCAGCCGGGCCGGATCGCGCTCCGACGAATACCAGTAATCGCGCTGCATCGCCTCGCCGTCGCTCGCCAGCACGCCGCAGCCGATGCTCGCGCGGGACGACGGGAAGCCGCCGACGAAGCCGAGGGAATTGGCGAACACGAAGTCGGCATCCCACGACGATACCGTGGCGCCCTCCGAGTTCGTGATGCGCGCATCCACGGCGCGCGCCGCGTCCTCCGTCTCGCGGGCGAGCACGATCGCGTCCTCCACGGGCAGGCTCCACGGATGGAACAGGTCCAGCCCCGGAGCCTCGCCGCGGAAGAGCCGCGCCGCGTCGGGCAGGCCGGCGGCCTCGTCGGGCGCGGTGTGGCGCGCGATGGCGCAGGCGGCGTCGACCGTTCTCGCGATCGACTCCGCGGAAAGGTCCGAGGTGCTCGCGTTGCCGCGGCGCTTGCCGAAATACACGGTGACCGCGAGCGCCTTGTCGCGGTTGTACTCGACGGTCTCGACCTCCCCCAGCCGCACGGTGACGGACTGTCCGACGGAGGCCGAGGATTCGGCCTCCGCGTCGCTCGCCCCGCGGGAGCGGGCGAGCTCGAGCGCGCGAAGCGCCGCCGACTGCAACGCGGGGCGGTCGAGGGGAAGCGCCGGGGTGACGGGCGTGTCGGGCATGTACGTGGGGGCTTTCCGGCGGGCGGCGCGCGCGCGCCGCCGCCAAAACATCTAAACTTCAGCGGGCCTGAACGTGCACGAGCCGGTGATCGAAGGACAAATGAGCGACGAGAATCTTATCAGCAAAAGCGCCCGGAAACGGCAGATGCACGAGCTGCAGGACCTGGGCGCCGCCCTCGTGCGGCTGCGCGCCGACCAGCTCGCGCGGATCGAGCTGCCCGAGGAGCTGCGCGAGGCGGTCGCGGACTGCCGCAAGATGACCAAGCACGAGGCCGTTCGCCGCCAGATGCAGCTCATCGGCCGCATCATGCGCGCTCTCGACGCCGCCCCGATCGCGGCCCAGCTGGCGGCGATGCACGCGCCCTCGCATCGCCAGACCGCCCTCTTCCACCGCGCGGAAAAATGGCGCGACGAGCTCCTCGCCGACGCCGAGGCGGCCGACCGCTTCGCCCTCGAGTATCCCGGCGCCGACGCGAAGCGGCTGCGTGCCCTCGCCGCCGCCGCGCGCGAGGAGCGCCAGGCCGAGCATCCGCCGAAGCGCTACCGCGAGCTGTTCCAGGCGATCAACGCCATCGTCCAGGACCACGCGAAGAGCAAGCCATGAGCACGCACGACCCGGTCACCATCGGCCTCGTCGCGACGAGCGACCGAGCCTCGCAGGGCATCTACCGCGACGAGGGCATCCCGGCGCTCGAGGCCTGGCTCGCCGGCGCGCTCGTGAATCCCGTCCGCTTCGAGCGGCGACTGATCCCCGACGATCGCGCAACGATCGAAGCGACCCTCGTCGAGCTGGTGGACGACGCCGGCTGCCACCTCGTGGTCACCACCGGCGGCACGGGGCCGGCGCCGCGCGACGTGACGCCGGAGGCCACGCTCGCGGTGGCCGACAGGGAAATGCCCGGGTTCGGCGAGCAGATGCGGCGCCTGAGCCTCGAGTTCGTGCCCACGGCGATCCTCTCGCGGCAGGTCGCGGTGATCCGCAAGGGCGCGCTCATCATCAACCTGCCGGGGCAGCCGAAGTCGATCCGCGAGACCCTCGAGGGCGCAAGGGACGCCGACGGGCGCCCGCGCGTGGCCGGCATCTTCGCCGCCGTGCCCTACTGCATCGACCTCATCGGCGGGCCCTACCTCGAAACGCGCGACGAGGTCGTGAAGGCCTTCCGGCCCAAGTCCGCGATCCGCCCGCCGCGGCCCTGACCCCTTCCACGCGAGGACCCAGAATGGAACTGCTTTCCCACATCGAACTCGCGACCGGCGCCGACCCACGGGGCTCGGTCATCTGGATGCACGGGCTCGGCGCCGACGGCTGGGACTTCGTGCCCATCGTCCGCGAGCTGGACCTGCCCGAGGACCTGCCGCTGCGCTTCATCTTCCCCAACGCGCCCGTGCGCCCCGTGACCATCAACAACGGCTACGCGATGCGCGCCTGGTACGACATCGCGATGGCGGACATCGGCAGGCTCCCGGACGAGGCGGGCATCCGCCAGTCGCAGGCGCAGGTCGAGGCCTTCCTCGCCCGCGAGAAGTCGCGCGGGATCGCGGCGGGCAACATCGTCCTCGCGGGCTTCTCGCAGGGGGGCGCGATCGCGCTGCACACGGGGCTGCGGCATACCGAGGCCCTCGCGGGAATCCTGGCGCTTTCCACCTACCTGCCGCTCGCCGAGACCCTCGACCGCGAGTCGAGCGACGCGAACGAGCGCGTCCCGGTCTTCATGGCGCACGGCACCGAGGACCCGGTCGTGCCCCTCGCGCTCGCCGAATCCTCGCGGGCGACGCTCGCCTCGCGCGGCCTCGACCCGGCATGGCACACCTACCCGATGCAGCACTCGGTGTGCGCCGAGGAGGTCGGGGCGATATCGGCCTGGCTCGCGGCCCGCTTCGCGAGCCCGATCCTGCTCGCCTGAAGCGCGTGCGGCCCCTCAGGGGGCCGCGGGCGTGGCGAGCGGCTTGCCGCGCTCGACCACGAACGTCGCGAGCGCCCTCGCCGGCCGCGCGCCCACGGCGCGAACGTCGTGGATCCGCCCGGCCGGGATGAGATAGGAGTCGCCGGGGACGAGTGTCCTGGGCGCCTCGCCCTCGATCTCCATCACCACCTCGCCCTCGACGACGTAGCCCGTCTCGATGCCGGGATGGGAATGGCGCCCCGCGGCCGCGCCCGGCGCGATCTCCACCCTCACCAGCAGCACCTCCTGGCCGTCGGCCGGGCCGGCCGTGCGCTGGAGCACCTGCCGCTGGACGCCCGGCGGCTGCGCATGGGGCGCGGACGCGGCGTACAGCGCGAGGGCGAGGACCGCGAGGAGAACCCTCGCGTTCACGGCTTCGCACCCGCCGCGGCGAGGCTTCCGAGGCGGCGGCGCCATTCCTCGGGCAGCGCCGTCGGGCGGCGCGTCCTGCGGTCCACGTAGACGTGCACGAAGTGGCCCTGGGCAGCCGCCGAGTTCCGCCCCTCGCCGAACAGCGCGATCTCGTAGCGCACGCTCGAGTTGCCGACGTGCGCGACGCGCATCGCCGCCGTGACCGTTTCGGGGTAGGTGAGCGACTCGAAATAGTGGCAGCCGGTCTCGACCACCAGCCCGATGACGGCGCCCTTCTCCACGTCGAGCAGCCCCTGGCGGATGAGCCAGTCGTTCACCACCGTGTCGAAATACGAGTAGTACACGACGTTGTTCACGTGCCCGTACGCGTCGTTGTCCATCCAGCGCGTCGTGATCGCGCGCGCGTGCGGGTAGTCGGCGCGGGCGTGGGGAACGGGCCGGCTCATCGTTGCGCTCCGGGTTCGGGGTCCCTGGGCGGGGGCACGAAGAACTTCACCGTGCGCGCGTAGGCGCCGGGCACCGGGCACATGGCGCCCCCGAGAAACGCCTCGACCTCCTCGCGCCGCTTCATCGTGTCATGGTAGCCCAGCGCGATGAGCTCGCGGCAGTAGCCCTGCTCGAAGAGGAGGTAGCTCGCGAGGTTCGCGCCCCCGCGCCGCATCGCGCCGACGGTTCGCAGCAGGAAGCGGATGGGCGGGGGCAGGCTGCGGACATGGCGCACCGCGATCGTGTCCAGCGGCTCGGAGGGCGTCATCACCAGCACGTCGACGTGGTGCAGGTTGAGCCCGAGGCTGCGCATCCGTTCCGGCGGCACGGCGCTGCTCGTGCGGTTGATGCGCTCCAGGCGCTCGATGTCCACCGCGAGGCTGTCGAGGAAGATCGAGTTCATCACGTGGCCGGCGACCTGTGCGAGCGTGGGGTAGGTGTCGCCCCGCGTGCGTTCCGGGTCCTCGTTGCGGATCCGGGCCGTGCCGATCACCACCACGCGGTCGGCTCCCAGGTGCAGGGCCGGGCTCACGGGCGCGATCTGGCGCATCGAGCCGTCGCCGAAGAACTCGCGGTTGAGCTTGTACGCGGGGAAGAGGAACGGGATCGCGCTCGAGGCCATGAGGTGCTCCACCTGGACCTTCGTGCGGATGCCCACGCGCTGGGAGCGCTTCCACCCCGCCAGGTGGGGAGCGCCCTCGAAGAAGGAGACGCTCTGCCCGGAGGTGTACCCCGAGCAGGTGATCGCGACCGCGTCGAGCGCCCTCTTCGCGATGTTCTCCGCGATGCGGCCGAACTCGAGCTTCCTCGCCAGCAGCGCGGCCAGGGGCCGGTTGTCGAGGAGCGAGATGTGGCCGTCGCGCACGAAGGCGCCGAAGAAGAGCCCGGCGAGCCAGCGCGAGCTGTTGGCCGCGACCCCGACGATATCCGCGCGGTACACGTGGTGGGGCTCGAAATTGCGCCATACCTCCAGCAGGTTGTCGACGGCCCGGCCGAAATCGTCCGCATGGCAGGCGAGCGCGCCGGCGTTGACCGCGCCGGCCGACGTCCCCGCGATGATCGGGAAGGGGTTCGCGGCGGAATCCGGAAGCATCTCCTTGAACGCCTGCAGCACGCCAACCTGGTAGGCGGCGCGCGCGCCGCCGCCCGCGAGCACCAGCCCGGTCTTGCCCGACGCGACTTCCATGCCTTCCCCTCCGTGCGCCGGCGCCCCGCGCTAGCGGGTTCGACCGGCCGCCCTGGTCTTGTCGTTCTTCGCCGCCGCGGCGGGCGCGGTCGCGTGTCCCAGCATCTCCTCGGCATGCCGCCGGGTGGTCTCGGTGATGCGGGTCCCGCCGAGCATGCGCGCGATTTCCTCGACGCGGCCGGCGGCGTCGAGCGGCTCCACCGTCGCGACGGTGCCCCCGGGCTGCGACTGCTTCGCCACGCGCAGCTGGTGGCGCGCGAACGCGGCCACCTGCGGCAGATGGGTGACGCAAAGGACCTGGTGGTGCCGCGACAGTTCCGCGAGGAGCGAGCCCACGATTTCCGCCACGCGTCCGCCGATCCCGGCATCCACCTCGTCGAACACCAGCGTCGGGATCCCGGCGCGCCCGCCCATGAGGACCTGGATCGCGAGCGCGAGACGCGAGAGCTCGCCGCCCGAAGCGACCTTGCCCACGGGCCCGAGCTGCTGCCCGGCATGCGCGGCCACGCGAAATTCGATTCCCTCCAGCCCATGCGACGAAGGTTCCGCCAGGGATTCCAGGCATACCTCGAGCCGGCCGCCCTCCATGGCGAGCCCCTGCAGCCGGCGGGTGACTTCCTCGCCGAGGCGGCGCGCGGCATCGCGCCGCTTCGCGGAAAGCGCCCGCGCCGCCTCGCCGAAGGCGGCCTTGGCGGACTCCTCGCGTTCGCGCAGCACCTCCATGCTTTCGTCGCCGCCGATCTCCGCCAGCCGCGCACGGCGCGCCGCGAGCGCGTCGGGAAGCCCGGCGGGCTCGACGCGCAGGCGCCGCGCCGCGTCGTGGACATCCCGCATCCGCCGCTCCAGCGTTTCCAGCCGCGCGGGGTCCGGCTCGACGCTTTGCAGGTAGCGTCGCAACTGATGCGCGGCTTCCGCCGCATGGGCGAGCGCGGTCTCGAGGTCGCGCTGCGCCTGCGCGAGTGCCGGATCGACCCCCGCGGCCTCGGCCAGGCGCGAGGTCGCCGCCGCGAGAAGGCCGGTCGCGCTGGGCTCGGCCTCGTCGGACGCCTCGAGCGCCGCGCGGCAATGGGCGATGAGCTCCTGCGCGTGCGCGAGGCGCCTGTGCTCCGCCGTCTCCTCGGACCAGGATTCCGGCGTGAAGGCGAGCGACTCCAGGTCGCGGATCTCGTCCCTCAGGAATTCGCGCTCCCGGACGGACGACTCCTGCGCGCGTTCGCGCGCCTGGCGCGCCTCGGCGGCGAGGCGCCACTGACCGTGCAGGCGCGCCACTTCCAGGGCCTGCGGCTGCGTGCCGCCGAAGGCATCGAGCAGGCGCCGCTGGTAGTCGCGCTGCGCGAGC
>JAGRPO010000130.1 GCA_019449455.1 Betaproteobacteria bacterium
CGACAAGCCCTGAACCGCCGGCGGGGAAGCGGGGGCGACCGACTATAATTGCGGCTTCCCCCATTCGAATCCGCTTCCGCCCATGCTGGACATCCAACTGCTTCGCAAGGACCTCCCCGCCGTCGTGGCCGGCCTCTCCCGCCGGGGAGTCGCGTTCGACGAAGCGGGCTTTCGCGCCCTCGAGGACGAGAGGAAGGGCCTGCAGACGCGCACCGAGGAGCTGCAGGCGAAGCGCAACGCGCTCAACAAGCAGGTGGGCGCGCTGAAGTCGAAGGGCGAGGATGCTTCTGCCGTGCTCGCGGAAGCGGGTAGCCTGGGCGACGAGGTCAAGGCGAACGAGACGGCGCTCTCGGCGCTGCAGGAAAGGCTCAACGCCTTCCTGCGCATGATCCCCAACATCCCGCGCCCGGAGGTCGCCTCGGGCACGTCGAGCGACGACAACGTCGAGGTGCGCCGCTGGGGGACGCCGCGGGCGTTCGACTTCCCGGTCAGGGACCACGTCGACGTGGGCGCGGGGCTCGGGATGCTCGACTTCGACACGGCGGCCAAGCTCTCGGGCGCGCGCTTCTGCGTCCTGAAGGGGGGCGTGGCGCGCCTGCACCGCGCGCTCGCGCAGTTCATGCTCGACGTCCACACGCGCGAGCACGGCTACACCGAGGTCTACGTTCCGTACATGGTGACGGGCGAGTGCGCCGACGGCGTCTCGAGCCTCGCCAAGTTCAAGGACGATCTCTTCAAGCTCGAGGGGCGCGACCTCTACCTCATTCCCACCGCCGAGTACCCGGTCACGAATTTCGTGCGCGACACCCTCCTCGAGGCGAAGGACCTTCCCCTCCGGTTCGTGTGCCACAGCCCGTGCTTCCGGTCGGAGGCCGGCAGCTACGGCAAGGACACCCGCGGCATGATCCGCCAGCACCAGTTCGACAAGGTCGAGATCCTGCAGGTGGTCCACCCCGACAGGTCGGCCGAGGCGCACGAGGAGCTCACGCGGCACGCCGAGTCGATCCTGCAGCGGCTCGAGCTTCCCTATCGGACGATGATGCTGTGCACCGGCGACCTCGGCTTCTCCAGCGCCAAGACCTACGACCTCGAGGTCTGGCTTCCGGGGCAGCAGGCCTACCGCGAGATCTCGTCGTGCTCCAACTTCGAGGCCTTCCAGGCGCGCCGCATGCAGGCGCGCTTCAAGGGCGGCGACAAGGGCCGCGCCGAGCCCGTGCACACGCTCAACGGCTCGGGGCTCGCGGTGGGGCGCACGCTCGTGGCGATCCTCGAGAACTTCCAGCAGCCCGACGGTTCCGTCGGGGTGCCCGCGGCCCTCGTGCCGTACATGGGCGGCACCGAACGGATCGCGCGCGCTTGAGCACGCGTCTCGTCGTCGTCCGCCACGGCGAGACGGAGTGGAACCTCGCCTCGCGCATCCAGGGGCACGCCGACAGCCCGCTCACGCCGGCCGGCCAGGTGCAGGCGGCGGCCATCGCGGAGCGCCTCGCCGGGGAGAGTTTCGACCGGCTCGTGTCGAGCGACCTCGGCCGCGCGTGGCGCACCGCGCAGGCGATCGCCGCGCGCACGGGTCACGCGATCGTGGCCGACGCGCGGCTGCGCGAGCGCAACTACGGCCTGGCCGAGGGGCTCACCTACGGCGAGATCGGCGTGCACTACCCGGAGATCTTCTCGCGGGTGCGCGACACCGACCCCGACTACGTGGTGCCCGGCGGCGAGAGCCGGCGGCAGCTCCTCGAGCGCGTCCGGGACGCCTTCGAGTCGCTCGCCCGCGAATTCGACGGCGCGAGGCTCGCGGTGGTCTGCCATGGCGGCGTTCTCGCCGCGCTCTACCGGCACATCCACGGGATTCCGGCCGGCGCCTCCCGGGCGATCCCGATTCCGAACGCCTCCTACAACGCGCTCGCCTACGACGGCGGGCGCTGGGAAGTCGAGGCGTGGGCCGACACGGCTCACCTCGCCGCCACGGAGCCCTTCGCCGGGCCCTGAGGCGCGGGCACCGGCCGCGGCGGCAGCGGCCCGTCGCGCGGTTCCACGCGCGCGAGGATGTCCTGGAAATTGCGCACGCTGTCCACGAAGCTCATCGCCTCGTGGCCGCGCGCGAACCCGTGCTTGAGCTGCAGGTAGGTCCCGGCATCGGCGAGCCCGGGGAGCGCGAGCTTCACGTCCTGCCACGAGTCCGGCGACAATCCCTTCCTCTGCGCGAGGATGCGCGCGTCCTCGAGGTGGCCGATGCCCAGGTTGTAGGCGGCGAGCGCCAGCCAGGTGCGGTCCGGCTCGGTGATCCGCGGCGGGAGCGTGTCGGCCAGCAGCCCCAGGTAGCGCGCGCCGCCGAGGATGCTCTCGCGCGGATCGAGGCGGTCCTTCACGACCAGCCGGTCGGCGGTGTCCTCGGTGAGCATCATCAGCCCGCGCACACCCGTCGGCGAGGTGGCGTGCGGGTCCCAGTGCGACTCCTGGTAGCCGATGGCCGCGATGAGCCGCCAGTCGAAGCCGGAGACGCGCTCGGCCTCGATGAAGTGGGGCTTGAGCTTCGGCAGGATCGTGTTGATGCGCTCGAGGAGCGTCTCCGAGTCGATGGCCGAGATGCGCGCGGCGTGCGCGAAGTGGCGGTCCGCGAGGCGCTTGAGCGTCCCGTCCTTCTCGATCCTCGCGAAGAAGACCTTCATGCGGTCGAGGAGCGGCTTCTGGTCGACGGTGCCGACCCGCCAGGCGTAGTTGACGGACTTGCCCACGTCGAACGCGGCGTCGAGCTGGGGAAAGTGCTTCCGGGCGACGGTGAAGCGCGCGGAGTCGATGAGCGCGCCGTCCAGGCGGCCCTCCGCCACGCGCTCGAGGAGATCCTCGGGCGAGGTGTCCGGCGGCAGGCGCTCGAGCGACGCGGTCAGGCCGGCGCCGGAGGCGAGAACCGGATCGATGAACGAATCGGCGACCATGCCGATGCGCCGGCCGGCCGTGTCGGCTGCATTTCGCGGGCGCGGGAAGGCCGAGCGCCACACGAGCTGGTACTGCGCGGAGCGGTAGGAAGGGCCCCAGGCGAGGCCGCCCGGCAGGTCGAAGTGCCGCGGCAGCAGCGCCGCCGCGACGTGGGCGCGCCTTTCCGCGAGCGCCTTTTCCGCCTTCTCGGGGCTTTCCACGAAGTCGTACTCGACGGGCACGCCCAGTTCCTTCGCGAAGAGCGCGACGAGGTCGTGCTCGAAGCCGCTCGGGTGGCCCTGCGCGTCCTCGTACCACGTCGCCGGGCCGTTGATGGTGACGACGACGAGCTTGCCGCCCTCGGAGAGCGGCGTGACGGGCTTCGTGGCGGGTTCGCATCCCGCCGCGAGGCACGCGAGGATGCCCAGGAAGATCCGCCCGATCATGGCCGAAGTGTGACCCGCCGGCGGTCCCGGGACAACCTGCGGTGCAGCATGGAACGGCGCCTCGCGGAAATCGGCGATAATCGGCGCAGGAAAACGACGACGATGCCGAAGATATTCGCTCTCGTGCCCGCGGCCGGGCAGGGCACGCGCATGGGGGAAGCGCTGCCCAAGCAGTACGTGCCGCTCGCGGGGCACCCGATGCTGTTCCACTCGCTCGCGGCGCTGGCCGCCGTCGGGCGCATCGACCACGTGATCGCCGTCCTCTCGCCGCTCGACCGCCACTGGAGCGCCCACGACTGGAGCGCGCTGCCCGGCAAGGTCGAGACGCTCCCCGCGGGCGGCCCCACGCGCGGGCGCACCGTGGCCAACGCGGTGGCCGCGCTCGGGCCACGGGCGGCCGACGACGACTGGATCCTCGTCCACGACGCGGCGCGCCCCTGCATCCGCACCGGGCTCGTCGAGCGGTTCCTGGACGAGGTCGGCGACGACCCGGTGGGAGGGCTTCTCGCCATGCCCGTCTCCGACACGCTCAAGCGCGCCGGGGAGTCGATGCGCGTGGACGGGACGATCCCGCGCGAGGGCCTGTGGCGCGCGCAGACGCCGCAGATGTTCCGCCTGGATGCCCTGCGGCGCGGCCTCGCGCGAATGCCCGATGCGACCGACGAGTCGCAGGCGGTCGAGTCGCTCGGCCGGATGCCGCGCATCGTGCAGGGCGAGAGCGCCAACCTCAAGGTGACCTTCGCGGAGGACGTGCCCCTCGCCGGGATGATCCTCGCGAGGCAGGCGGGAGCGGCGCCATGAGCGAGATTCGCATCGGCCAGGGCTTCGACGTCCACCAGCTCGTCGCGGGCAGGCGGCTCGTGATCGGCGGCGTGGAGATCGCGCACGAATCGGGGTTGCTGGGCCACAGCGACGCGGATGTCCTGCTGCACGCGATCTGCGACGCGCTGCTGGGCGCGGCGGCGCTCGGCGATATCGGCCGGCACTTCCCCGACAGCGACCCGCGCTACGAGGGCATCGACAGCCGCGAGCTGCTGCGCCGCGTGGCCGGGCTCGTGCGGGAGGAAGGCTTCGTCCCGGTGAACGTCGACGCCACGATCATCGCCGAGGCGCCGCGGATGGCGCCGCACGTTGCGACCATGGTGGCGAACATCGCCGCCGACATCGGCGTCGACGAGGGGCGCGTGAACGTGAAGGCCACGACGACCGAGAAGCTCGGCTTCACCGGGCGCGGGGAGGGCATCGCCGCGCAGGCCGTGTGCCTCGTCGCCGCGCGCTAGGCCCGCCGTGCGCATCCTGATCGTCGAGGACGACGAGATGCTCGCCGAGGCGGTGGCCTCGGCCCTGCGGCAGTCGGCGCACATGGTCACCCGCGCGGCGAGCGGTGACGAGGCCGACCGCTCGCTCGCGGCCAACGAATACGACGTCGTGCTCCTGGATCTCGGCCTTCCACGTCTCGACGGCTTCGAGGTGCTGCGGCGACTGCGCCAGCGCCGCTCGCGGGTGCCGGTGATCATCCTCACGGCCCGCGATTCCCCGGAGGACCGCGTGGCGGGGCTCGACCTGGGCGCGGACGACTACCTCACGAAGCCGTTCCAGCTCGCGGAGCTCGAGGCCCGGGTGCGCGCGCTCATCCGCCGCACGCACGCGCACGCGAGCTCGGAGATCGTGCACGGTCCGCTCAGGCTCGACATGGCCGGGCGGCGGCTCTCCTGCAACGGGCAGCCCGTGGAGCTTTCCGCGCGCGAGCTCGCGGTGGTGGAGCTGCTGCTGCTTCGCGAGGGCCGCGTGGTGACCAAGCAGCAGATCGTCGACCACCTCTACGGGTGGGAGGACATCTCCAGCAGCAACGCCGTCGAGGTGTTCGTCTACCGGCTGCGCAAGAAGCTCGACCTCTCCGGCGTGGACATCAAGACGGTGCGCGGCATGGGTTACCTCATCGAAAAGGGCAATGACTAGCGCCCAGCCGATGCTGCGCACGCAGCTCCTCGCCTGGCTGCTGGTGCCGCTGCTCATCCTGCTGGCCGTCGACGCGGTCGTCACCCACTGGATGGCGTCGAACCTCTCGCGGCGCGCCAACGACCGGCCGCTGGCGGAGATCGCGCGGGAACTCTCCCTGCGCCTGCGCCCTGCCGGCGACGGGCTCTCCCTGGACCTCACCGACGACGCGCAGAAGATCCTGCTGGGCGACCCCGTGGACAGCATCCACTTCGACGTCTCGGCCGCCGACGGGCGCGCGGTCGCGGGCGAGCGGATCGCGCCGGGGCCGGCGGGGGGCGCGCGGGAAGCCTTCTACGACGGCACCGTCGCCGGCTCGCCCGTTCGCGTGGTCGAGCTGGCGGTGGACGCCGACCGCGCCACCGGACGGCCCGCGGCGGTGGTGCGAGTCGCCGAGACCCTGGGCAAGCGCCAGGCCCTCGCCACGGACATCCTCGTCGGCGTGCTCGTTCCCGAGGCGCTGGTGGTGGCGGTCGCCTGCCTCGTCGTCTGGTTCGGCGTGGTGCACGGCCTGTCGCCGCTGGAGCGGCTGCGGCGCACGCTCGCCTCCCGGGCGTACGGCGACTGGAGGCCCGTGGAGGTGCAGGGCGTTCCCGGGGAGGTCCGGCCGCTGCTCGAATCGATCAACACGCTCGTGGCGGAGCTCGACCGGGCGCTCACCATCCAGACGCGGTTCATCAGCGACGCCGCGCACCAGCTGAAGACGCCGATCACGGTCCTCACGACGCAGCTGGAGCTGGCGCTGCGCGAGAACGACGCCGCGCGCATGCGCGAGGCGCTCGAGAAGTCGTACGCGGGCCTGGAGCGGCTCTCGCGCGTGGTCTCGCAGCTGCTGTCGCTCGCGCGGAACGAGCCGGAAGCCGGCGCCAAGGTCGTCCTCGCGCCGCTCGATCTCAACGCGCTCGCCCTCGCGGTCGCCACGGAGTGGGTGCCCGAGGCGCTGAAGAAGCGGATCGACCTGGGCTTCGAGGGCGCCGCGGGGCCCGTGGCGATCCGCGGCGACGCGCTCCGGCTGCGCGAGCTGCTCGACAACCTGCTGGACAACGCGGTGCGCTACAGCCGCGAGGGAGGGCGGGTGACGGTGCGCGTGGCGGGGTCTCCCGTTCCGACCGTGGACATCAACGACGACGGGCCAAGCATTCCGCCCGACGAGCGCGAGCGCGTGTTCCACCGCTTCCACCGGCTGCTGGGAAGCGGCCAGGACGGCAGCGGCCTGGGCCTCGCGATCGCGCAGGAAATCGCGCGCCTCCACGGCGCGGCCATCGGGCTTCGCGACGACGCCGACGGCATCGGCAACACCTTCAGCGTGACCTTCCCCCCGCCGGATCGGTAAGGCGGCGTTCAGCTTGGCGCCGGGTTGGCGTCATGTTGACGACAGCGGGCCGTCAGCACGCGCGCGTAGGCTTCCTCTCATACGAATAAGGAGGAGCCCGCCATGGAGATTGTCGCCACGTCCGCGTTCTGGGTGACGCTCGCCCAGATCATCATGATCAACATCGTGCTGAGCGGCGACAACGCGGTGGTCATCGCGCTCGCCAGCCGTTCGCTCCCCGCGCGGCAGCAGAAGCAGGCCATCCTCTTCGGCAGCTTCGGCGCCATCGTCCTGCGCGTGGTCCTCACCTACTTCGCGGTGCTGCTCCTGGGACTGCCGTTCCTGAAGCTCGTGGGCGCGGTGCTGCTCGCCTGGATCGGGATCCAGATGCTCGCACCCGACGACGGCGAGGAGGAAATCCACGGCTCCGCCCACCTCTGGTCCGCCATCAAGACCATCATCGTCGCCGACTTCATCATGAGCCTGGACAACGTGCTGGGCGTGGCCGCGGCGGCCAAGGGCAGCGTGCTGCTCCTCGTGATCGGCCTCGGGATCAGCATCCCGATCATCGTCTACGGCAGCACCCTGGTGCTGAAGCTCATGACGCGCTTCCCGGTCATCGTGACCGTCGGCGGCGGCGTGCTCGGCTGGGTCGCGGGCGAAATGCTCATTTCGGACCCCGTCCTCAAGCCCCTGCTCGACGGGCGGGCGCACTGGATGCACGACCTGGCGCCGGCCTTCGGCGCGATGTTCGTGGTGCTGGCGGGCAAGACCCATGCGGCGCTCACCATCGCCGCCGCGCAGCGCGCGCTGGATGGCGAGCCCGAAGTGCCCGACGAGAAGCCCCTGCCGGGCTACCGCTGGAGCGGCTCGCACGTGCGGCGCGACTACGCGGCGTACTGCGGGACGGGCGAGTACCGCGTGCTGAAGCCCATCAGCGGCCGGATGCGCAGCGCCGCGCGCTGGCGCTCGTTCTCGCGGGCCTGATCCCCGCGCAGGCGACCCGCGCGCGGATGGGGGAGGCGCGCGCGGCCGCCTAGCGGCGGAACTGGGCGAGGACGGAGGTGGTCCAGGAGAGGCGCTCGATGAGCGTCCTCAGGAACTCGCGGTTGAAGCGGAGCTGGCAGCCTTCCGTGAGGCTCTCGAGGTGCGTGGCCTGGATCTTGAGCAGGTGCACCTCGGACACCGAGATGATCGAGGCCGAGCGCCTGGCGCGGTCGCCGGAGAGGTAGGCCATCTCGCCGAAGCAGTCGCCCTCCTTGAGGACGTTCAGCAGCTTCCCGTCCTTCACCACCTTCACCTGGCCGGCCACGATGATGAAGAAGGCCTGCCCGATCTCGCCTTCCAGGAGCAGGTTCTCGTCGCGCGCGTGCACTTCCCAGATCGCGCCGCGCAGCACCTCCCACAGCTCCGCGTCGCGGAACTCGCGGAAGAAGGGCAGCGCCCGCAGCTTGTTGAACTTCTCCGTCGAACTGATCTCGGTGGAGTAGCGCTCGAGCTGGGGGAAGGTGTCGGCGAGGTCGCTCGCCATCTCGAACCAGGTCTGGTAGCGCTCCCGCGGGTCCTTCGCCATCGCCTTCTTCACGATCTCGACCAGCTTCTCGGGCAGGTCGGGGCGAAGCTGCTCCAGGGGCACGGGATCCTCGTTGAGGATCTTGTTGATCATCGCGACCGAGTTCTCGGCGCGGAACGGGAGCTTGCCGGTGAGCAGCTCGTACATCACGACGCCGAGCGAGTAGATGTCGGTCTGCACCGACGGGGACTCCTCGTTGATCTGCTCGGGCGACATGTAGGCGGGCGAGCCCAGGAAGCCCTCGATCTGCGTGTGCGTCGCGTGCGAGATCTTGGCGGTGCCGAAGTCGCTGATCTTGATGTCGTCGCGCTCCGACAGCAGGATGTTGGCGGGCTTGATGTCGCGGTGGATCACGCCGTTCTGGAAAGCGTAGTCGAGCGCGCGGCACATCTTGAAGATCACCAGCACCGCCTGGCGCACCGGAAGCAGGTTCGTCTCGGTGCAGTACTTCTTGAGCGAGCCGCCCGGCACGAACTCCATCACGATGTAGCGCTGGTCGCCGTCGACGACCGCGTCGTACACCGCCACGATGTTCGGGTGGTTGAGCTTCCCGGCGAGCGAGGCCTCGTTGAGGAAGAGCTTCTCGAATCTCTTGGCCTCCTCCTCCGACATGTCCACGTCGCTTCGCGCGAGCTTGACCGCCACCTTGCGGTCGTTGAACGGGTCCTCGGCGGCGTAGACGAACGCCGACGCACCCTGTCCGATCTCTGACAGGATGCTGTACTTGCCGATCTTGTGGGGGCGCTCGGACACCGGAAATGGGGGGATGCGGCGGCAGTGCCGTGTTCGCGGGAGTTTAACCGAACTCGTGGCGAGCCGCGACGGAACGCGGGTGCGGGAGCCCTTGCCCGCCATGTCGTTGATCGGGTCGCCCCGCGCCGGGATAATGGGTCGTCGAGGCCAGGGAGGCACACGGATGGACGAATCGGGCATGACGCCGCTGATGCAGGCGGCCGGGCGGGGCGACGTGGAGGCGGTGCGGGCGCTCCTCGCGGCGGGGGCGCAGGTCGACGCCGTCGACGCGCGGGGGTTCACCGCGCTCTTCCATGCCTGCTACAACGGCGACGAGGATCGCGGCTATCCCGAGGCCGTGCAGGCGCTGCTCGACGCGGGCGCGGACAAGGAGGCGCGGATCGGCTACGGCGTGCGTCCCCTGATGTACGCGGCGGGCAACGGGGAGGCGGCCGTCGTCGCGGTGCTGCTCGCCGCCGGCGCGGATCCGGCCGCCCGCAACGAGGGCGGCCGCACGGCGCTGATGATGGTGAAGGACCGCGACTACGTGGACGTGATCAACATCCTGCACGAGGCCGAGCTCGCCCTGGGCGGCGAAGGCTGCGGCACGCGCAACGCCCCCGGCATGCAGGTCGTCACCTTTCTCAAGAAGACGCCCTGAGTCCGGGCCCACGCCGCCGCGGGGCTAGTGCCCCGGATCCGCGGCGATGGCGCGCGCCAGGTCGAGGAATGCCTCGCGGGAGGCGTTCCCGACGGGCACGACCGCCGCCGAGGCCGCCCCGGCGTAATTGCGGAACATCGAGCGGTGGTAGGCCGGGTCGTAGTGGGTTTCGAGGAGATCGGCCACCAGCTCCCGCCAGGCGCCCTGTGCGGCGAGCGAGTTCCACCGGTCGATCCGCTCCCTGCCGTGCAGGGGAGCGAGGCACGAGAGCTTCTCGCGCAGCAGCGCCGGGTCGGCCACGAGATGCGCGTAATCCTCCATCAGGAGCGCCGCGCGCACGGCGGGCTGCGCTTCCAGCCGCAGGCAGGCGCCTTCCCGCATGCGGGCGATGAGCGCCTCGGGCACGCGCAGGTTGCCGACCTTCTTGCTCTCCGATTCCACGAAGACGGGCCGGGCGGGATCGAACGCCGACAGCGCCGACCAGATCGCCGTCTCGAAGGCCTTCTGCGCGGGCTGCGGGGCCCCGGGAAGCTCGCCCAGCACCGAGCCGCGGTGGGCCGCGAGGACTTCGAGATCCAGCACCTGCACATGGGTCGTCGCGAGCGCCTCGAGGAGGCGGCTCTTGCCCGAGCCCGTCGCGCCGCACACGACGCGGAATTCGAAGCGCGCGGGCATCGCCTCGAGCTCGGAAGCGACCTGGCGGCGGAATGCCTTGTAGCCGCCCTCGAGCTGCATCGCGTCCCAGCCCACCTGCCGCAGCACGTGGGTGAGCGCGCCCGACCGCGAGCCGCCGCGCCAGCAATAGACCAGGGGCCGCCACGATTTCGGGCGGTCCGCGAGCCGGGTCGCGATGATCCGGGCGATATTGGCGGCGACGAGGGGCGCGCCGAGCCGCTTCGCCTCGAACGAGCCGCGCTGCTTGTAGGCCGTGCCCACGAGCGCGCGCTCCCCGTCGTCGAGCACCGGGCAGTTCACCGCGCCGGGAAGGTGGTCCTCCGCGTACTCCGACGGGCTTCTCGCGTCGAGGATCGCGTCCCAGCCCGCGAGCTGCGCCGCGGAGAGCGGCAGCTGCGCGCGGGCCGCGGGACGCTCGCGGGCGACGGGAAGCTGCGTCATGCCTTCGGCGCTCGCCGCAGCAGCGGCGCGATCGTCGGCCAGACGTTGTCGAGGATGAGCGGCTGCGCGGCCGCCGAGGGGTGCAGCTGGTCGGGCTGGAAGAGCTCGCGCCGGTCGGCGATGCCGTCGAGCAGGAAGGGCACCAGGGGCACGCGCGTCCGCTTCGCGAGCCCGGGGTAGAGCTCGCGGAACTCGCGCGCGTAATCGATGCCATAATTCGGCGGGATCATGAGCCCCACGAGCACGGGCTGGGCCCGGGCGGCGCGGGCAAGGCGGATCATCTCCTCGAGATTGGCCCGGGCGGCGGCCACCGGCTGGCCGCGCAGGCCGTCGTTGGCGCCGAGCGCGATCACCACGAGGGAGGGGCGATGGCGCTTGAGGTCCTCGGGCAGGCGCCGGAGGCCTCCCGCGGTCGTCTCGCCCGACACGCTCGCGTTGACCACGCGCCAGGCGAGCTTTTCGCGGGCGATGCGCTCGCCGAGGAGCGATACCCAGCCCTGGCTCGTCGCCAGGCCGTAGGCCGCCGAAAGGCTGTCGCCGAACACCAGGACCGTGCGGTCGGCGCCGGCGGCGACGGTCGCGAAGCCGAAAAGGAGCGCCGCGAGGCAGGAGGCCGCGCGCCGCAGGGGTCGAATGGGGAAATTCACGTCGGGATTGTCGTCGGTACCTGCGCGCATCGGAGCAACATGAACGCGATCATCGAGGAAGAACGCCGCCTTGCCGCGGCCGCCGCGGCGGGCCAGCCCGTCATTGTGCGGGCCGAGGGGCTCACCAAACAAGTCTCCACCCCGGACCACGACCTGGTGATCGTGAGGCAGGCCTCCTTCCAGGTGGCGGCGGGCGAGTCGGTCGCCATCGTCGGCGCCTCGGGTTCGGGAAAATCCACGCTGCTGGGACTCCTCGCGGGCCTCGACGTTCCCTCCGCGGGGCGCGTCTGGATCGACGGCGAGGATCTCTTCGCCAAGGACGAGGACGGCCGCGCGCGGCTGCGCGGCCGGCTCGTCGGCTTCGTGTTCCAGTCCTTCCAGCTCCTGCCGGCGCTCACGGCCGTGGAAAACGTGATGCTGCCGCTGGAGCTCGCCGGAGCGCGGGACGCGGCCGCCAGGGCCGCGCGCGTCCTGGGGCAGGTGGGGCTGGGCGAGCGCCTCGGGCACTACCCGCGGCAGCTCTCGGGCGGCGAGCAGCAGCGCGTGGCCGTGGCGCGCGCCTTCGCGACCGAGCCCAAGCTCCTCTTCGCCGACGAGCCCACCGGCAACCTCGACTCGGCCACCGGCGCGCAGATGATCGAGCTTCTCTTCAGCATGAACCGCGAGCACGGCACGACGCTCGTCCTGGTGACGCACGACGAGGCGCTGGCCGACCGCTGCGACCGTCGCATCGCCATCGCCGGGGGCGTCGTCTCCGCCTGACATGAAGAACCTCTCCATCGCCATGAAGATGCTCCGCCGCAACGCGCAGGCGGGCGAGGCGAAGGTGCTCGCGGCGGCCCTGTTCGTGGCGGTGGCGAGCGTGACGACGGTCGGGTTCTTCGCCGATCGCGTGCGCGGCGCGCTCGACCGGCAGGCCAACGAGTTGCTGGGAGGCGACCTCGTGGTCATCGCGGACCACCCGGTTCCGCGGCCTTTCGTGGAACGCGCCGGCAGCGACGGGCTCGACGTCGCCGCCACGACCACCTTCCCCAGCATGGTGTCGGGGCAGGCCGGGGTGAGCCTGTCGGAGATCAAGGCGGTCAGCCGCTCGTTTCCCCTGCGCGGGCGCATCCGCGTGGCCGACGCGCCGGCGGCGCCCGACCGCGAGGCCGAGGGGTCGCCGCGCCCGGGCACCGTGTGGGTCGGCGTCCCGCTCGTCTCCCGCATCGGCGCCGCCGTCGGCGAGTCGATCCGCGTCGGCAACGCCACCCTGACCGTCGGGGCGATCATCACGCGCGAGCCCGACAGCGTGCTCGACTTCTTCGGCATCGCCCCGCGGGTCCTCATGAACGAGGCCGACCTCGCGGCGACGGGGCTGGTGCAGGTCGGCAGCCGCGTCACCTACCGGTTGCTGGTCGCGGGCGACGCGCGGGCGGTCGCGCGCTACGACGCCCGGGTGCGTCCCCGGCTCGAGAGGGGAGAGCGCATCGAGGGCGTGCGCGACGCGCGCAGCGAAGTGCGCGTGTCGCTCGAGCGCGCGCAGCGCTTCCTCGGCCTCGCCTCGCTCCTGTCGGTGGTGCTCGCCTCGGTGGCCGTGGCGCTGGCGGCGCGCCGCTTCTCGATCCGCCAGACGGACAGCGCGGCGATGATGCGCTGCCTCGGCGCCGCGCAGGCCGACATCTTCGCGATCAACGCGTGGCAGTTCCTGGCACTCGCGGCCGCCGGCTGCGCGGCAGGCACGCTCGCCGGATTCGGCGCCCAGGCGATGCTCGCCCACTGGCTCTCCGCCTTCTTCACCGTGGCGCTGCCCGCGCCGGGCTGGCGCCCGGCCGTGCAAGGCGCGGTGATCGGCATGGTGCTGGTGCTGGGATTCACGATTCCCCCGCTCCTCAGGCTGCGCAACGTGCCGACGCTGCGCGTGCTTCGCAGCGACATCGCCGTGGCCGAGCCCTCGAGCCTCGTCGCCTACGCCCTCGGCCTGGGCGCGCTGTCGGCGCTCATCGTGTGGCAGGCCGGCGACGCGAAGCTGGGCGGGATCGCCCTCGGCGGATTCGCGATCGCGCTGGGCGTGGCGGCCGTCGCCGGCTACGGGCTCATCCGCGCCCTGTCGCGGCTGCGCGCCGGCGCCTCGGGCCCCTGGCGCTACGGGCTCGCCAACCTGCGCCGCCGCACCGGCTCGAGCCTGGTGCAGGTGATGGCCCTGGGCGTGGGCATCATGGCGATGCTGCTCCTCACGCTCGTGCGCACCGACCTCATCGTGAAGTGGCAGAAGTCGATGCCGGCGGACATGCCCAACCGGTTCGCGATCAACGTCCAGACCGACCAGCTGCCGCTCGTGAAGGACTATTTCGCCGGCCTGGGGCTCGCCACTCCCGACCTCTACCCGATGGTGCGCGGGCGGCTCGTGGCGATCGGCGAGCGCGCGGTTTCCCCCGCCGATTTCGAGGACCAGCGCGCCAGGCGGCTGGTCGAGCGGGAGTTCAACCTCTCGTGGGCGCAGGAGCTGCGTCCCGACAACAGGATCGTGGCCGGCGCGTGGTGGAAGCCCGGCGCGAGCGAGGCGCAGCTTTCCGTGGAGGAGGGCATCGCGAAGACCCTCTCCATCGGCGTCGGCGACACGCTCACCTGGGACGTCGGGGGCACTCGCTTCGGCGCGAAGGTGACGAGCCTGCGCAAGGTCGAATGGGACAGCTTCAAGGCCAACTTCTTCGTGATCGCGAGCCCCGGCGTCCTCGAGTCCCACCCGGCGAGCTGGATCACGAGCTTCCACCTCCCCGCCGGCCGCGAGGAGGTCGTGAACCGGCTGGTCGAGCGTTTCCCGAACGTGAGCGTGATCGACCTCACGGCGATCATGGGGCAGGTCAAGCGCATCTCCGACCAGGTCTCGCGCGCGGTGGAGTTCGTGTTCCTGTTCGCCATCGCCGCCGGGCTCGTCGTGCTCTTCGCGGCGATCACCTCGACGCAGGACGAGCGCGTGTTCGAGGGCGCGGTGATGCGCACCCTGGGGGCGAGCCGCCGGCAGATCGTGCTCACGCAGCTCTCCGAGTTCCTCGCGATCGGGCTGCTGGCGGGGCTGGTCGCGGCCGCCGGGGCGGTCGGGCTCGCGATGGTGCTCTCGGAGCGCGTTCTCGGCGTGCCCTACGAGTTCGACTGGGTCGTTCCGGTGGCCGGGCTCCTCGCGGGCGGCGCCGGAGTGGCGATCGCCGGGCTCCTGGGCACGCGCAAGGTCGTCGATTCGCCGCCGCTCGCCGCCATCCGCGCCGTTACCTGATCGGGGACGGGTTGCTTGTGAATCGATGTCCTTGAATGCGCCACGAAAGCAGCCTGTCCCCATGAAGGCAATCTCGCGAGGGCTCGCCTCCCCCTACCTCCTGCTGAGCGTAACCGCGCTCTTCTGGTCGCTCAACTGGGTCATCGGCAAGGCGGTGGTCGGCACGATCTCGCCGCTCACGCTCACCTTCATCCGCTGGGTGATCGCGGTGACGGCGATGATGCCCTTCGCGTATCCGCACATCCGCGCGCACTGGCCCGTGGTGAAGCGCCACTGGAAGGCCATCGCCTGGATCGGGTTCTGGGGCACGGGGCTGCACAACGCCTTCGCCTACGTGGGGCTGCATTACACGACGGCCACCAACGGCGTGATCCTGAACAGCTCGATCCCCGTCCTCATCATCCTCACCGGGTGGATCATCTACCGCGACACGATCACGCGCGTGCAGGCGCTGGGCGTGGCGGTCTCGCTCGCCGGGGTTCTCACCGTCCTCACGGGCGGCGATGCGGCCGTCCTCGCGACCCTCACGCTCAACCGCGGCGACATCATCGTGCTCGTGGGCATGGTGTTCTGGGCGGTCTACACGGTGCTGCTGCGCATGCGGCCCGCGGAGCTGCCGGGGCTGGCGCTCCTCGCCTGCTGCGGCACCGTGGGTCTGGCATTCCTCGCGCCGCTCGCCGCGTTCGAGATGCTCTTCCTCGACGGCAGGGTGGACCTGGCGCCGGCTTCCGTGGCCGCGATGCTCTACGTGGGGACCTTCCCCTCGTTCATCGGCTACGTGTTCTGGAACCGCGCGGTGTCGGAGGTCGGTCCGAACGTGGCCGGGATCTTCATCCACTTGATGCCGGCGTTCGGGAGCCTCCTCGCGTGGATGTTCCTCGGCGAGCGCTTCGAGGCGTTCCACTTCGCGGGCATCGCCCTCATCCTCGCCGGCGTCTGGCTCACCGCCCGCGGTCGCCGCGCCCCGCCGTTGCCCGGCGCGAAGTGACCGGCGCGCAGCTGCCGCGGACGCGGCACGGGCCCGCGCGGACCGTCAGGCCGCCTCGATGGCCTCGAAGCCGAGGCCGACCGCGTCCCACTCGCCGCGCTCCGCCTCCAGCGCGATGGCCACGAGCGTGTTCTTCGCCAGCCAGTCGCCGCCCACCTCGAGGCGCAGCCCCTTCGCCTTGCGGTCGAGCTTGAGCTCCGGCAGCCTGAGCGTGCGCCGGCTGCGGTAGACGATCACCGCCAGGCGCAGGCACAGGGCGGCGGTCGCGAGCGACGGATCGTCCTCGAAGGCGGCGCGCATCTTCGACAGGCGCCCGCGCTGGGCCAGCACGAGGTTGGAGAGCCAACCCTGCTCCTGGCGCGAGAACCCCGGCATGTCGGCGTTGGCGAGGATGTAGGCCGTGTGCTTGTGGTAGGCGCCCTGCGAGATCGAGATGCCGATCTCGTGCAGCCGGGCCGCCCAGCCGAGGAACATCTCCGCGGCCGAGCCCTTCTCGTCGAGGATCGGCTCGAGCTGGCGATAGAGCGCGAGCGCGAGCGATCCCACGCGCTGGGACTGCATCTGGTCGATGTGGTAGCGGCGCGCGAACTGGTCGATCGTGACCTCGCGGATGTCGCGATGATGCACGCGCCCGAGCAGGTCCCACAGCACCCCCTGTCGCAGCGCCCCCTCGGCGATCGTCACCTGCCTGAGCGCGAGCTCGTCGAACACCGCCGTCATGATGGCGAGCCCGCCCGGGAACACCGGAAGCCGGTCCTCCCGAAGCCCCGGCAGGGCGAGCTTGCGGATGTCGCCCGCCGCGAGCGCCTGCTCGCGCAGCCACTCGAGGCCGTCGGCGGTGATGCCGCGGTCGGCGTGTCCGCCGGCGACCATCGCCTCGGAGAGCGACCGGGCGCTGCCCGAGGACGCCACGGCCTCGCGCCACCCCGTCTTCTGGAAGCGCGACACGATCGTCTGCACCTGCTCGCGCGCGGCGAGCTCCGCCGCCTTCATCGACTTCTTGTCGATGCGCCCGTCGGGAAAGAACCGGCGCGTGTAGCTCACGCAGCCCATGTACAGGCTCTCCATCACCTTGGGCTTCAACTTCACGCCGATGATGAATTCGGTCGATCCGCCGCCGATGTCCACCACGAGGCGGTTGCGGTCGGTGAGCGGCAGCGAATGCACCACGCCCGAATAGATGAGGCGGGCCTCCTCGCGGCCGGAGATGACCTCGATGGGGAAGCCGATCACCGCCTCGGCCGTCTGCAGGAACTCGTCCGCGTTCTTCGCCACCCGCAGCGCGTTGGTGCCGACGACGCGCACCGACTCCCGGGGCATGCCCGCCAGGCGCTCGGCGAAGCGCGTGAGCGCGGCGATCGCGCGTTCCTGCACCTGGGCGTCGAGGCGCTTGTCCGCGCCCAGGCCCGCGCCTAGGCGCACCGTCTCCTTGATCGCGTCGAGCGGGTAGATCTGGTCGTCGACGACGCGGCCGACAGCGAGATGGAAGCTGTTGGAGCCCAGGTCGACCGCTGCGAGGGTGGTATATTCCATGAGGCCGTGCGCGGGCTCGTGCGCCCTTTTTCCGGGGCAGTATGGCACAGATTCCCGCGCGTCCGCGCCCTCCGGAACACCGTCGCGAACTGGTCATGAAGCGTTCCAAGACTCGTGGTTAACACGCCGAAATTCGAGCCCCGCCGGGCGATGCCGCTTCCTCCTGAGCACTTCCTGAACCGCGAGCTGCAGGCGCTGGAGTTCAACCGGCGCGTGCTGGCGCAGGCCGAGGACAAGGCCACCCCCGCGCTCGAGCGCCTGAAGTTCCTGTGCATCGTCTCGTCCAACATGGACGAGTTCTTCGAGATCCGGGTGGCGGGAGTGAAGGAGCAGCTGAAGCTGGGCGCGAGCGCCGCCGATCCCGACGGCCTGACGCCGCGCGAGATCTTCACGCGCGTGACCGGCGTCGCGCGCACCCTCGTCGACCGGCAGTACGCGCTCCTGAACGAGGCGGTCCTGCCGGCGCTCGCGGCCGCCGGCATCCGCTTCCTGCGCCGCCGCGAGTGGACGCCCGCGCAGCAGGAGTGGGTCCGCGGCTTCTTCTTCCGCGAGATGATGCCGGTCCTCACGCCCATCGGCCTCGACCCCGCGCACCCGTTCCCGCGCGTCTTCAACAAGAGCCTGAATTTCGCCGTGGAGCTCGACGGGCGCGATGCCTTCGGCCGCAACTCGCGGGCGGCCATCGTGCAGGCCCCGCGCGTGCTTCCGCGCGTGATCCGCCTGCCGCGGGGCGCGGCCGGCGGCGAGCACGACTTCATCTTCCTCACCTCCATCCTGCACGCGCACGTGGGCGAGCTCTTCGCCGGCATGAACGTGGTGGGCTGCCACCAGTTCCGCGTGACGCGCAACTCGGACCTCTTCGTCGAGGAGGAGGAGGTGAAGGACCTGAGGAAGGCCCTCCAGGGCGAGCTGCCGCAGCGCCACCTCGGGGACGCCGTGCGCCTCGAGGTGGACGACACGATGACCGCGGCCATGTCCTCGTTCCTGCTCGAGCAGCTGGGTCTCGACGCCGGGGACCTCTACCGGGTCAAGGGGCCGGTCAACCTGGTGCGCCTCATGAGCGTGCCCGACCAGGTCGACCGCCCGGACCTCAAGTACAGGGCCTTCCATCCGGGGCTGCCGAAGGCGCTCGCGAAATCGAAGGACGTCTTCGAGACGCTGCGCAAGGGCGACGTGCTGCTGCACCGGCCGTTCCAGTCCTTCGCGCCGGTGATCGACTTCATCCGGGAGGCCGCGCGCGACCCGCAGGTGGTCGCGATCAAGCAGACCGTCTACCGCACCGGCACCGACTCGGTGGTCATGCAGACGCTCATCGACGCCGCGCGCGCCGGCAAGGAAGTCACCGTCGTCGTGGAGCTGATGGCGCGCTTCGACGAGGAGGCCAACATCAACTGGGCCGCGAAGCTCGAGGAGGTGGGCGCGCACGTGGTCTACGGCGTGGTCGGGCACAAGACGCACGCCAAGATGGCGCTGGTGGTGCGGCGCGAGGAAGGGCGCCTCATGCGCTACGTGCACCTGGGCACGGGGAACTACCACCCGCGCACGGCCCGCCTCTACACCGACTTCGACCTGCTCACGAGCCAGCCGGAGATCTGCGCCGACGTGAACGAGGTTTTCCAGCAGCTCACCGGCCTGGGGAAGGCCTCGAAGCTGCGCCACGTCTGGCAGTCGCCCTTCACCATGCACGAGCGCGTCCTCGCCGCGATCGACAACGAGACGCGGAACGCGCGCGCCGGCAAGCCCGCGGCGATCACCGCGAAGATGAACGCGCTCCTCGAGCCGGTGGTGATCGAGGCGCTCTACAAGGCGTCGCAGGCGGGCGTGAAGGTCGATCTCGTCGTGCGCGGCGTGTGCGCGCTGCGCCCGGGCGTGCCGAAGCTCTCGGAGAACATCCGGGTGCGCTCCATCGTCGGGCGCTTCCTCGAGCACACGCGCGTCTTCCGCTTCGCCAACGGCGGCGAGGAGCGGATCTGGCTGTCGAGCGCGGACTGGATGGACCGGAACTTCTTCCGCCGCATCGAGATCGCCTTCCCGGTGATCGACCGCAAGCTCGCGCGGCGCATCGTGCGCGAGGGCCTCAAGCCCTACCTCGACGACAACGCGCAGTCCTGGGAGATGCGCCCGGACGGGACCTACGTCAGGCGCAAGCGGGGGCGCGGCAAGAAGCGATGCGCGCAGGTGGAGCTGCTCGCCTCGCTGGCAAGCGAGCGGTAGGGAGAACCGCCCTCTACCAGAATTTCCACCAGCTCTGGCGGTTCCTGCCTTCCTGCGCCATCGGGTCCGTGGGGTAGTTCTTCGACAGGACCTTCTTCGCGTCGTCGCGCAGCTCCGGCAGCCCCATCCGGTCGTAGGCCTCGACGAGGATGTTGAGCGCTTCCCGCCGGACGGGAGAATCGGGAAAGCGCACCAGGATGTCCTGGGCACGGTTGACGGCGCCGAGCCATGCGCCGCGCGTGAGGTAGTGCCGGGCCACGTGCAGCTCGTGGCGCGCGAGGGCGTCGACGAGGTGTTCCATGCGGTTGCGCGCGTCCTCGGCGTAACGGCTTTCGGGGTAGCGCTTGACCAGCTCCTTGAACATCTCGAACGATTCGCGCGCGGCCTTCGGGTCGCGGTCGGCGAGGTCCTGGCGGCCGATGGTGGTGTTCAGGGGGCCGAGGTCCTCCCGGAAATTCGCCAGCGCCTTCAGGTAGAGGGCGTAGTCGAGGTTCTGGTGGTTGGGGTAGGACTTCATGAAGCGGTCGAGCGCCGAGATCGCCTGCGCCGTCTCGCCTTCCTTGTAGTAGGCGTAGGCGGAGTCGAGCTGCGCCTGCTGGGCGTAGCGGCCGAACGGGAACTTCGACTCCAGCTCCGCATAGAGCTTCACCGCCCCGGCCCAGTTGCCCGCGTCGAGATCTTCCTTGGCGACCCGGTACCAGTCGGCCGCCTGCCAGTTCTTGCGCTCGTCCTGCTTGCGGTCCAGCCAGCCGCAGCCGGCGAGGGCGATGCCCAGCGCGAGGAGGAGCGCTGCCGTTACACTTCGCTTCATGGTCGATCCCGTGGCAAAACCCGCGAATTATACCTCCGAGGAGGGGTCTTTCCCCACGCTCGTGCTGGAGGTCCTGCCGGCGCTGGCGGGGCTGCGCCTGGACCAGGCGCTCGCGCGGCTGCTGCCCCGGGAGTCCCGCAGCCGCCTCGCGCGGCTCGTGGACGAGGGTGCCGTGCTCGTCGACGGCGAGCGCGCCCGGCCCCGCGACCGGCTTCACGGGGGGGAACGGATCGACGTGACGCTGCTGCCGCGGCCGGAGGAAGCGGCCTTCCGTCCCGAGGAGATCGCCCTCGACGTCGTGCACGAGGACGGCGACGTGCTCGTCGTGGCCAAGCCCGCCGGGCTCGTGGTCCACCCGGGCAGCGGAAACTGGGCCGGGACGATGCTCAACGCCCTGCTGCACCGCGTGCCCGCGCTCAAGACGCTGCCGCGCGCGGGAATCGTGCACCGCCTGGACAAGGAGACGAGCGGGCTGCTCGTGGTAGCGAAGAACGAGGCCGCGATGCAGGACCTCGTCCGCCAGCTGCAGGCGCGCACCGTGAAGCGCACCTACCTCGCCATCGTGCGCGGCGCCGTGCCGGACGCCGGCACGGTGGAGGCGCCCATCGGCCGGCATCCGACGCAGCGCACGCGCATGGCGGTGGTGCCCGGCGGCAAGCCCGCCATCACCCATTACCGGGTGCGCGAGCGCTTCGGGGCGCATGCGCTCGTCGAGTGCGACCTGGAGACGGGCCGCACGCACCAGATCCGGGTGCACCTCGCCTCGATCGGCCACCCCCTCGAGGGCGACCCGGTCTACGGCGCGCGCGGCGCGCGGCGCCTGCCGCGGCAGGCGCTGCACGCCTGGAAGCTCGCCTTCGTCCACCCCGGGACGGGGAAGAAGGTGCACTTCACGGCGCCGCCCCCGGCCGATTTCGAGGCCCTCGTCGCCGAGCTGCGGAGCGGAACGTGAAGCTGCCCGGCGGATGGATCGTCCCCGACTGGCCCGCGCCCGCGAAGGTGCGCGCCTTCGTGACCACGCGCGAGGGCGGGGTGAGCGAAGGCGAGTACGGCTCGCTCAACCTCGGCACCCGCAGCGGCGACGACCCGGCCCGGGTCGCGGCCAATCGCCGGGCGGTGCGCGCGCACCTGCCCTCGTCCCCCTGCTGGCTCGCGCAGGTGCACGGAACCGCGGTTGCCGATCTCGATGCGGCGGGCGAGGGCGGCACGGCCGTGGCGGACGCCGCGGCCACCTCGGTCGCGGGACGGGTGGCGGTGGTCCTCACCGCGGACTGCCTGCCGGTGTTCCTGTGCGTCGAGGACGGCTCCCGCGTGGCCGTCGCGCATGCGGGGTGGCGAGGGCTCGCGGCGGGCGTGCTCGAGAGCGCGGTCGCGTCCCTGGGCGTCGAGGCGTCGCGGGTGCTCGCGTGGCTGGGGCCCGCCATCGGCCCATCGGCCTTCGAGGTGGGGCCCGAGGTGCGCGAGGCCTTCGTGTCCGGGCACGAGGAGTCGGCCGGCGCCTTCGCGCCGCGCGCGGAGCACAAGTTCACGGCCGACCTCTACGCGCTCGCGCGGCTTCGCCTGGAGAGGGCGGGCGTGGCGAGCGTCTCGGGAGGCGGCTTCTGCACCTACACGGAGCGCGGCCGCTTCTTCTCCTATCGGCGGGTGAAGGAAAGCGGGCGGCTGGGCGCGTTCATCTGGATCGACGGGGGGCGTTGACAGGGCTGCTAGACTGTTTGCAACTCAGTCGCGCGAATCGCCACCCCATGCCCGTCCTCGCCTGGATCCTCGCCGCCTGCATCGCCGGCGGTCTGGTCTCGGTCCTGCTCGCCTCCCTGGTCGCATTCCGGGTGCAGGCCCGCCTCGTGCCCGTGCTGGTGAGCTACGCCGTGGGGGCGCTCCTCGGAGCGGTGTTCCTGGACATCCTGCCGCATCTCTTCGAGCAGACCGCCGACCACGGCGCGACCGCCGCGCTCATCCTCTTCGGCATCCTCGGGTTCTTCGTGCTGGAAAAGCTCCTGCTCTGGCGCCACCACCACGGCGCGGGCGAGGACGGGCAGGCGGGCGGCCACGCCCACGACCACACGGACGACCGGGGCCGCTCCGGATGGATGATCGTGGTGGGCGACTCGTTCCACAACTTCACCGACGGCGTGATCATCGCGAGCGCCTTCCTCGCCGACGTGAGGCTCGGCGTGGTCACCGCGGCCGCCATCGTGGCGCACGAGGTGCCGCAGGAAGTGGGCGATTTCCTCGTGCTGCTCAACTCCGGCTTCTCGAAGTCCAGGGCGCTCGCGCTCAATGCGCTCTCGAGCCTCGCCGCCGTGGCGGGCGCGCTGCTCGGCTATTTCGCCCTCTCGTCGGCCGAGCAGTGGGTGCCGCGGGTGCTCGCGATCTCCGCGGCCGGGATGCTGTACGTGGCGGTGGCGGACCTCATTCCCGGCCTGCAACGGCGCACGCGGCTCGCGGAGACGGCAATGCAGGTCGCGTTCATCGCCCTGGGGATATTCACGCTGTGGACCGTGCACCTGGCGCTGGGCGACGGCCATTGAGGGTGCCCGCCGCGCGCGTTCCTTGACACCCCCTGGGGCGACCCCCACAATACCGAAGAAATCCCTGAATATCCAAAGGTTTGCGTCGCGTTCCGGCGCTTCTCCCCCATGCCAAGATCGAAGCCCGAACACGCGGACCGCATCG
>JAGRPO010000131.1 GCA_019449455.1 Betaproteobacteria bacterium
AGCTGCAGCGCGGTGGCGCCGGCGATCGCGACCGCCATCGCGAGCATCCACATGCGCATGCGGCCCCAGCTGCCCATGTTCACGACGTCGGAGATCGCGCCCATGGTGCAGAAGTTGGTGCGCTGGGCGACCGCGCCGAAGACGAACGCGATGCCGAAGCCGGACCACGCGACGATGGAGGAAAGGTTCGAGGCGGCGGCGCTCATTCGGGACTCCCGGGTGTGGCGGACATTATTGGGAATGCTCTCCCGGCGGCCCATCCCTCCGATGGGGGAGTGGCCGATACCCACATGGGGAGGAGGTTATCGCGCCGCGCCCGCGCGATAGCGGGTCGGGTCCGCAAGGCCGGCGGCGGCGAACCCTTCCCGGCGCAGCCGGCAGGAATCGCATCGCCCGCAGGCCCTGCCCTGCGCGTCCGCGTCGTAGCACGACACGGTGAGCGCGAAGTCGACGCCGAGCTCGTGGCCGCGGCGCACGATCTCGGCCTTGGCCATGCGCACGATGGGCGAGCGCACCGCGATGGGCGAGCCCTCCACCGCCCGCTTCGTCGCCAGGTTGGCCATGGCCTCGAAGGCGGCGAGGTACTCGGGGCGGCAGTCGGGATAGCCGGAATAGTCCACGGCGTTGGCCCCGGTGAAGATCGCGTCGGCCTCGACCACCTCGGCATGCGCGAGCGCGAGCGAAAGCAGGATGGTGTTGCGCGCCGGGACGTAGGTCGCGGGAATGCCGGCCGACGGGGCGGTGGGCACGGCGATCGACGGGTCCGTGAGGGCGGAACCCCCGAACACCCCGAGGTCGACCCGGACGATGCGGTGCTCGACGGCGCCGAGCGCTCGCGCGACGGCGGCAGCCGCATCGAGTTCCGAGCGGTGCCGCTGGCCGTAGTCCACCGACAGCGCGTGGCAGCGCCAGCCTTCGGCCCGCGCCATGGCGAGCACCGTCGCGGAATCGAGCCCTCCGGAGACGAGGACGACGGCCTTGCGCACCGGGAGGCCCGCCTACCGCCGGATCGCCGCCAGGCGCGTGCGGGCCTTGCCCGCGGCCTCCGAGCCGGGATAGCGGGCGATGATGTCCTCGAGCGTGTTGCGCGCGGAGCCGGCGTCGCCCTGCTCGGACTGGACGGCGGCGACGGCGAGCAGCGCATCGGGCGCCTTGGGCGACTGCGGATAGCGCGTGAGGAGCCCTTCCTGCGTGGCGAGCGCGCCCTTGTAGTCCTTGAGGTTCGCCTGGCAGATGCCGATCCAGTAGGTGGCGTTCGGGGCGAGCGCGCTTTGCGGATAGTCCTTGAGGAACGCGCGGAAGGCATCGGCGGCGGAGGCGAAGTCGTTGCGGCGGAAGAGGCTGGACGCGGCGTCGTAGGACTTCACCTCGCGGGCCTGCTCCTCCTTCGACGCGGGCTTCGGCGCGGCGGCCTGCGGCTCCGGCGAGGCCGTCGCGTGCGCGGACGATGCCGGCGCCTGCCCCGAGGCGCCGCCGCCTTCCAGGCGCTTCAGTCGCGAATCGAGGTCGAGGTAGAAATCGCGCTGGCGCTTCTGGATCTGCTCGTTCTGGTTGCCGAGGACCTCGATCGTGCCGCGCAGGCGCGCGATCTCCTCGTTGAGCTTCTCGATCTGGCTCAGCAGCTCCACCACGCCGATGTTGCGCACGCTTTCCTCGAGGCGGCCGACGCGCTCGGCCGTCTCGCGGGCGCTCTTCTCCTGCGCCGCGCGGATGTCCTCGATGCGCTTCCTCGCCTCGTCGTCGTCGAAGAGCCCGGCGTGGGCGAGGCCCGTGGCGGCGAACGCGATCGCCGCCACGGCGATGCGGATGCTACTCCCCGGCATACTTGATGTCGCCACGCCGGTTCTTCGCCCACGACGCCTCGTCGTGGGCGGCCGCGGCGGGCTTCTCCTCGCCGAAGCTCACGGTCTCGATGCGGCCTTCCTGGACGCCGAGCACCGTCATCACCTTCTTCACGGCCTCGGCCCTGCGCTGGCCGAGCGCGAGGTTGTACTCGCGGCTGCCGCGCTCGTCGCAATTGCCTTCGACCCGGATCTTCGTATCCCGCTTGTCCACCATGTACTTCGCATGGGACTGCACCAGGCCGCGGTACTCGTCCTTCACCACGTTGGAGTCGAAGTCGAAGTAGACGCTGCGCTTGGACAGGACATTCGCGGGATCGGTGAGCGGGTTGGCCGTGATGGTGGGCCGCGTGGTGGGCGACGTCGTGGACGTCGTCGGCCTCGTCGGCTGGGTGGTGGCGCCCGTGCGGTCGTCGACCGGCACGTCCTTCTTCACTTCCTGGCTGCCGCACGCGGCGACGAGAGTTGCCATCGCGATGCTCAAGGCGATCTTCTTCACTGGTGACTCCTTTAGGGTAAAGCGCTCGGAAAGCGGACAGCGGGATTCTGCGCCCCGCTCAGTTCGTAGGCAACGGCCCCCACGCGGGGTCGCGGACGTCGCCGGCCGACGACACCAGCCTCTGGCGCACGCGCCCGTCGCTCGAGACCGCGGCGAGCTGCCCGCGGCCGTTGGCCTGCGCCTCGTAGAGGATCATCTTGCCGTTGGGGGCATAGGTGGGCGAGTCGTCGAGCGTCCCGTCGGTGAGGACGGTCACCTGGCCGGTGGCGATCTCGAGCACCGCGATGCGGAATCTTCCCGCCTCGCGCTGCACGAACGCGATCGACTTGCCGTCCGGGCTGAACCGCGGGCGGACGTTGTAGGTGCCCTCGAAGGTGAGCCGCTGCGCCGGCCCGCCTTCAGCGGGCATCCGGTAGATCTGCGGCGAGCCCCCGCGGTCGGAAGTGAAGGCGATCCACTTGCCGTCGGGGGAGAAATTCGGCTCGGTGTCGATCGCGGGCGTGACGGTCATGCGCCGCGGCTGGCCGCCGTCGGCCGGGATCACGTATATCTGCGAGATGTCGTCCTTCGTGAGCGTGACCGCGAGCCTGGTGCCGTCGGGGGACCACGCCGGCGCGCTGTTGTTGCCCCAGAAGGCGGCCACGACGCGCGTCGTGCCCTGCGCGAGGTTCTGCACGACGACCACCGGCTTCTTCTGGTCGAAGGACACGTAGGCGATGCGGCTGCCGTCGGGCGACCACGCGGGCGAGATGATGGGTTCGTTGGAGGCGAGCACCGCCTGCGCGTTCGCCCCGTCGGCGTCCGCGACCTGCAGCTCGTAGCGCGTGCCGCGCTTCACGACGTAGGTGACCTTGGTGGAGAAGACGCCCTTCTCGCCCGTGAGCTTCTCGTAGATGACGTCGGCGATGCGGTGGGCGGTGGCGCGAAGCTGCGCCGGCGCGATGACGTAGGAGAAGCTCGCGAGCTGCGACTGCTTCTGCACGTCGAAGAGCCGGAAGCGCACCTCGACCCGGCCGCCGGCCTGCGGCTCGATCTTGCCGATCACGAGCGCCTCGGCGGTGCGGGCCTGCCAGTCGACGAAGTTGACCTCGGAGGGCTCGGTGGGCAGCGGGCTCACGCCGACCGCGTTCACGAGCCGGAAGAGGCCGGTGCGCGCGAGGTCCGCGCCGACGACGGTGCTCACCGGCTGCGGCTGGGCGGCCTCGCCCGCGAAAGGCAGGATCGCGACCGGGATCTGGCGGCCTCCGGAGGTCGTGATGTCGATGGTGAGCTGCGCGCGCGCGGCGAGCGCGGCGAACGCGGCGAGGAAGGCGACGATGGCGAGGACGGATTTCTTCATGAGGTCGAGCCCCTGCGGGCCGGGGCCCGGTTAGCGTTCGTGTTCGAAGTTGAGGATAAGGTCCCGGAATGTGGGAAAAAGTTCCGAATTGGCCGGCGGAACCGGCAATGGCGACGCGCTTCGGATCGCGCGCAGGATGGAATCGTCGTACGCCCGGTTGCTGCTGGGCCGCACCACCCTCGCGTCCAGCACCTCTCCGCCGGGCAGGATGGTGATTCGCACCTGCACCTCGGGCTTTCCGCGCACCGTGTCGGGAACGTTGGCCTTGCCGCGGATTTTATCGCGGATGCGCCCGCGATACTGGTCGATTTCCGAAAGGCGCGCCTGGGTGGCCGCCGCGGCAGCGGCCTGCGCCTGCGCCTCGACCTTCGCCTTGGCGTCCGCCTTCGCCTTCGCGTCGGCCACCGCCTTGGCCTTGGCCTCGGCCGCCACCTTGGCCTCGCGTTCCTTCCTGTCCCGGTCCTTCCTCTCCTGTTCCTTCCTCTCCTGCTCCTTCTTCTCGCGTTCCTTCTTTTCCCGCTCCTTCTTCTCGGCGATTGCGGGGTCGGGCTTCGGCGGCTCGGGTTTCGGATCGGCCTTGGGCGGCTCGGGCTTCGGGTCGGCCTTGGGCGGCTCCGGCTTCACCTCGGGAGCGGGCTCGGGCTTCGGGGGTTCCGGGTCCGCCTTCGGCGGCGCGCCGGGCTTGCCGGGCGGCAGCTTGTCCCACAGCTCGGCCTGGAGGGGCGGTGTCGGCCGGCTCTGCCAGGAGACGCCGAAGACGATGAGCGCGAAGAAGGCCGCGTGCACGGCGACCGCCAGGATCACCGAGCGGATCTTGCCCGGCTGGCGGGGCCGCTCCTGCGCTTCCTCCCGGGCCTTCACGCCGGCCCCCTAGGGCGCGGGGCGCGCGAGGAGCCCCACGCGCTTCACCTGCCCCTGCTGGAGGACGTCCATCACCTTGAGGACCTCCTCGTAGCGGACGCTGCGGTCGCCCGCGATCACCACTGCCTGACCGGCATTGTCCTGCTGGGCGCGGCGC
>JAGRPO010000132.1 GCA_019449455.1 Betaproteobacteria bacterium
GACGCGTTCGATTCCGCCGGAAAAAACCCAGGGATGGCGGTGGCGCAGCGATTTCTCGCGGCCGGGCTTGAGCACCAGGCGCGGCGTGGCGGTCATGGAGGTCGGCTTGCAGGAAGGGGGGCCATGATAGCCCATGGCGCCAGGGGACTCGCCTGGCACGGGGCCAGCCGCGAGGCAGCCTCAGGGTGGCGTAGAACGGCCCATCCAAAACGCGCATAATTTGTATTATGTAATATCAGAGATGGCATGAGACTTCCCGCTCAATGGGTCTCGGGAAGACTGATGTGTCGATGAGATCGAAACCGCTAGGCAAACATGCAGCCGATGCACTGAAGCCATCACTCTGAATGCGTCGTGCTCGAGCCGCTCGCACCAGGTTGTAATGCTGATGCGCTTTCCCAAATGGTCCCTGGCTTCTTCAGATTTGCCTGGGGCCAGTTTCTGCAATTCAGAAACCGACAGCCGCTTCAAGTCTGCCAGCCGGTCAGTTAGGGCATCCATTGACTCCTCCTGTAACGTCGCCGACCGGCGGCAGGTCATGCTGCGAGCATTTTCGAGACCACCACCAGGACAACAATCGTCACCGCTAGGAATCCCGTCATACGGGTGCGAATTTCAGTCCCGTAGAAGTATTTGGCCGGGCCCCGAGTCAGGTTCGGCGTGCGGTGAGGCAAATCGAGTCCGGATTCTGGGTCCTGGACGTCGGCGTTGCCCATCTCGTGCGTCGAACCAATCACGCGCCAAACGCCCTGCCCTCGGCTCCGTCGTGGTGAACCTCGACCCGGATGCCCAACTGAATCGCACCGGATCTTCAGGAGACTTCCGGGTTTGAGTCAGGCCGCCATCGGCAGCTGACTCACTGATCGATGAAACGTGGCCTCGTATTCGGCAGGCAGCGAACTTGACTTTCGGAGACGCCGTCGTATGATGGGCATCATATGACTTCCCGACCTCCACCGTGAGCCACCATTCAGATCGCAAGGCCGAGACGCATGACCGGATCGTCCGGCAGGCGGCGCGGGAGTTCCGGGGCAAGGGTCTGCAGGGCATCGGCATCGCCGACCTGATGTCCAAGGCCGGACTCACGCACGGCGGGTTCTACGCGCACTTCGGTGGCAAGGATGCACTGATCGAGGAAGCCGCGACCTGCGCCGCGGAGGAAAGCATCGAGCATTTGGTCGCCGCGGCCGAGTCGGCCGGAAGGCGCAGTCCCGTGGAGGCGATGCTGCACTACTACCTTCATCCCGCCCACCGGGACAATCCCGCGGAAGGCTGCGTCCTCGCATCGCTGGCCCAGGAAATCGCCCGGCAGCCCGATGTTGTCCGGAAGGCGTTCACCCGCTCGCTGAAGGCGCATGGCGCGCGGCTTGCCAGGTACATGCCCGGTGATTCCGGCGAGGAGAAGCTGCAGCAGTTCATGTTCCTGATCTCGGGCATGGCCGGCGCATTGGCGATCGCACGTGCCATCGCGGAGCCGACGCTGAGCAATGCGTGGCTGGCGTCGGTACGCCGCCAATACGCGCGCGCCTTTCGTCTCATGGCAAAGAAGAAGGTCCCCTAGTTTTTTTTGGAAGGTTATATGACGTCCATCATATTAAAGAAGCCGAAGATCCTGGTGACAAGTGCGGCCGGAAAGACGGGAATGCACACCGCGCGAGAGCTGCTCGCGAAGGGCTATCCCGTTCGCGCAATGGTGCGGCGCCGGGACGAGCGAAGCGAATCGCTGAGATCCGCCGGCGCCGAAATCCACGTCGGCGATCTTCACGATATCGACGACGTGCGCCGGGCACAGAAGGATGTACGCAGGGCCTACTTCTGCGCGCCGTTGCTCCGGGACGCCCTGGACGCGAGCATGGTCTTCGCCGCCGCCGCCCAGGAGAACCGGCTGGAGGTGGTGGTGGCACTGAGCCAGTGGCTCGCCGATCCGCGACACCCATCGATCCACACGCGGCAAACATGGCTCTCCGACCGGATGTTTTCCTGGATGCCGGACGTGAGCCTCGTGACCATCAATCCAGGCTGGTTCGCCGACAACTACATGGCCGCGCTGGAACCGATTGCCCAGTTCGGCCTGATGCCGATGCCGCTCGGAGCCGGGAGGAACGCCCCTCCTTCCAACGAGGATATCGCGCGCGTAATCGCCGGCGTCCTCGCGGATCCGGCAAGACATTTCGGCAGGACCTACCGCCCGACCGGACCCGAGCTTCTGTCTCCGAACGATATCGCCTCGACATTCGCGAAAGTGCTCGGCAGACCGGTCCGGTACATCGACGCCTCCGCGGGCATGTTCACGAAAGTGGCAAGGGCACTGGGATTCCCGGATTTCACGATCGCGCAGGTTCTCACCTACTTCGAGGACTACAAGCACGATGCATTCGCCGTCGGGGCGCCCACGCAGGCGGTGCTCGACGTCACGGGTCGGGAGCCGGAGCGATTCGAGACAATCGTCGAGCGCTACGTGCGCGATTCTCCCGTGGTCGCCCGGGGCATCGGGCCGATACTGCGTGCCATGGGAGGGATGCTGAAGATCCTTTCGAAGCCCGCGCTCGCCCCCGCACGCTATGCGCGAGACCTCGATGTCCGGACGCTCGCCGGAGCGACCCTCGCGGCGGACTCGGTGGCATGGCACACCACGCACTATTGAACTGGCGGTCTCCGAGGCTTGCCGCGCTTGCAATGCTGGCGGCACTCGTGGGGGGGTGTGCCGAGCACGGCGCCCCCTCTTCCGAATCGCGCTCAGGCCGCCGCGGAGAGCCCGAGCCCGAAAATCAGCAGTACCGCGAGCGACTCCCCGGCCTCGAAGCCCGGGGCGCGCCCGAGCACCCCGAGCGCCCCGGCATAGGCGAGGACGTAGACAACCACCGCGCCGACCGTGCACGCGCGGGAGGAAATGCCCACGTCAGAACGAGTACGCAGCGAAGGCGACGACGCGGTCCCTGCTCCAGTCCCGGCCTTTGAACGTGAAATAGGCGGGCTCCGCGTCCGTGCCCTTGTAGTACGCCCCGGCGGTGAAGCCCGCGCCGAAGTCGTAAGTCCCGCCGAGCTTCCAGGCCGTGTAGTCGAAGTTGCCGTTGTCGAAGTTGCCGGCATTGGGCTGAACGCCCTTGTAGCGCTGCCTTCCGACCGAGGCGTTGAGCGTGAGCCCGTCCATCAAGGGCTGGTTCACCGCGAGTTCGAGGTAACTCGACCCCTTGCTGTCCGGAACACCAAAGAGCTCGGTCGTCGCATGGGAGTACTTGAGCGTCGCCGCGCCCCAGGAAACGCCCGCGTACACCTCGGTCGTGTCGGGCCTGCCGAGCGCCGTGCCGAAGCTGCGGGACGACGGGTACTCGTAGCGCACCGCACCCAGGTCGACGGTCCATCCGGGGGCGACGGCTCGCCGGTATCCCGCGCGGATTTGCCACTCGAGTTTCGCGTCGGTGGGGATGCCTAGCACTTCTCCCGTGTCCTCCAGCCACTTCACGTTGCTGAGGAACGTGCCGGCGTGGAAACCGCTGGCGTGGGTGTAGTCGAGCGTGAGCTGGAGCGCGGGGTCCTCGGAACTCTGCGCGATGCCGCGGAATTCGTACTCGCTGTAGAGCGCGGCCTTGCCGCGGAATGCGTGCGGGCCGTCCGCGGCGGTCGCGTCGAGGGAGGCCAGGGAGAGCGCGGCCAGGCCGGCAAGCGTCAGTAAGGTTCTCAAGATGATTTCCGTGGTGAGGGTTGGGATGCGTTCGAGGCCGAATTCAACCACGATCGCGCGGCCGCTCGTGTAACCGTCATTCACACGGGAATGCTTCTTGCAAAGCCCCGTAAAACAAGGAACAATAGTCCGCCTTAGAACTAATTGGCGACTCCAATGTCGAAAGCGATCGTGGTCCCCGTCATCCGCGAGCTGGCCCGCTGCTACCAGGCCTTCCAGCACGCGTCGGACGCCCATATCCGCCGGTTTGGCCTGACCCCGCCGCAGTTCGACATCGTGGTCACCTTGGGTAACACGCCGGGACTTTCGTTCAAGGAACTGGGCAGCCGCACCCTGATCACTAAGGGCACCCTGACGGGCGTCGTCGATCGGCTCGAGGCCCGTGGACTGGTCGAGCGCATGAATTGCCCCGAAGACGGGCGTTCGACGCTGGTCAGGCTCACGCCCGAGGGGGATCGGGTGTTTCGCGAGGTCTTCGAGCCCCACCTCGCCTTCCTCGCGCCGGCCTTCGAGTCGATGCCCGAATGCGGGCGCAAGGAACTGGAAAAGCGCCTCAAGCAATTGCGCGAGGCCCTGGAGAAGCGAAGCGATGAGCTCGACAAGCGCGACTGAATTCACCGGCACGGCCATCGGCCTGCACTGGATCGCCGCCGTGCTGATCATCGGCAATCTCGCGTTCGGCCTCTACATGGTCGACCTGCCGCTGAGCCCCGCCAAGCTCAAGTACTTCTCGTGGCACAAGTGGGCGGGCGTGACGATCTTCCTGCTTTCCGCCGCGCGCCTGCTGTGGAAGCTCGGCCACCCTGCGCCCGCCCTGCCCTCCTCCATGCCCGCCTGGCAGCGCAAGGCCGCCAACGCCTCGCACCACGTCCTCTACCTGCTCTTCTTCGCGGCTCCCCTCACCGGGTGGCTTTTCAGTTCGGCTGCCGGGTTCCAGACGGTGTATTTCGGCGTCCTGCCCATTCCGGACCTGCTGTCGAAGAACAAGGAGCTGGCGGACATCCTCAGGGTCGTCCACCACTTCACGAACTATGCGCTGGCCGCCCTTGTCGTACTGCACGCCGCGGCGGCCATCAAGCACCACGTGGTCGATGGCGACGACGTGCTCGCCCGCATGCTCCCCTTCCTCAAGCCCCGGAACTGACCCATGAAACGCCGCGCCATCGTCGTGGCAGTCGCGACCTTCGCCCTTGCCCTCCCCGCCTTCGCGCAATCGCCCCGGAAGATCGACGCAGGCAAGAGCCGGATCCGCTTCGCCTTCAAGCAGATGAATGTCCCCGTCGAAGGCGGCTTCCGCAAGTTCGACGCGACCGTCTCCTTCGACCCGAAGAAGCCCGAGGCCACCAAGGCGGAGTTCGAGGTGGAGCTGGGCTCCATCGATCTCGGCAATTCCGAGGGCGAGACCGAGGCGAAGCGCAAGCCATGGCTCCATATCGAGGCGTTCCCGAAGGCTAAGTTCGTCGCCTCGTCGGTGAAGGCCGCCGGTCCCGGCAAGTTCGTGGCCACCGGTCCCCTCTCCATCAAGGGCGTCTCGCAGGACATCACCGCCCCGTTCTCCCTCGTGGATGCGGGCGGGGTGCGCACCGTCGAAGGGCAATTTCCCCTGAAGCGCCTGCAATTCAAGATCGGCGAAGGCCCCTGGTCGGACACGGAAACCGTGGCCGACGAGGTCACCGTTCGCTTCAAGTTCGTCATCCCCTCCACCAAGTAAAGGAACAATACCGATGAAACGCCTTGCCCTCGCCGCCATGATCGCCGGCGCCTTCGCCACCGCCCCCGTCCTCGGCGCCGAGAGCTTCTCCCTCGACGTGCGCCACACCTTCCCCAGCTTCGAGCTGAGCCACCTCGGCTACTCCATCCAGCGCGGCCGCTTCAACACGACCGCGGGCAAGATCACGCTCGACACCGCCGCGAAGAAGGGCACCGCCGACATCACGATCGACGCCGCCAGCGTCGACACGGGCTTCGACAAGCTCGAGGAGCACCTGCGCGGGGAGGATTTCTTCAACGTCGCCAAGCACCCGACGATCACCTTCAAGGGCGACAAGTTCACCTTCGAGGGCGACAAGGTGAAGAGCGTGGCCGGCAACCTCACGATCCTGGGCGTGACCAGGCCCGTGACGCTCGCGGCCAGCTACTTCAACTGCGGCGAGCATCCCATGGCGAAGAAGAAGGCCTGCGGCGGCGACTTCACCACGACGATCAAGCGCACCGACTTCGGGATGAAATACGGCGTGCCCGCGGTCGCCGACGACGTGACGCTGCGCATCCAGGTCGAGGCGATCAAGGACTGACCTCGATCGCGGAGGCGGGTGTCAGGGGACGATGAGGACCAGCAGCATCACCGTGATGCCGGCGAACCGGAGAAAGCCGTCGGCGGAGGGCAATTCGCCTGCCTCTTCGCCGACGAGCTCGCGCATCATGCGTTGCTTGCGGATGTTGCTCACGGGCGGCTCCTAGAGAAACAGCGCCCCGGTGAGGATGCTCAGGAAGATGCTGGCGAGCACGCTGCTCGACCCCATGGTGTCGTGACGCGTCTTCGCCCCCAGCGCTTCGAGTACGAACTTTTTCACGTTCATGGTGCGTTCTCCTTCTGGTGCTGTCCGGAGTGGGGCTCCGTGAGGTGAACTCTCCCCCCGCCGCCGCCCGCGTGTCCTTGAGCCGTCCTTAAACGTTCTGAATACGGACCGGGCCGGACCCCGCCCTGCCATCCGCGGTAACATCGCCCGGGGAGGAACCAGCTTGGCGACGACTTATCGATTCGGCGCGGTAGAGGTCCGGCCGGCCGAAAGACAGGTCCTGGTCGAAGGAAAGCCCGCGGCCTTGGGCGCGCGCGCCTTCGACCTGCTGCTCGCCCTCATCGACGGCCGCGACCGGGTGGTGGGCAAGAGCGAGCTCCTGGATCGGGTCTGGCCGGGGGTGATCGTCGAGGAGAACAACCTCCAGGTGCAGGTCTCGACACTGCGCAAGATCCTCGGGGCCCAGGCGGTGGCCACCATCCCGGGGCGCGGCTACCGCTTCACCCTGTTGCCCGAGGGTTCCGACGCACCGCCCTCGTGCCCCCTGCCCGCGCGCAGCCACAACCTCCCCGCCGCGCTCGACACCTTCATCGGCCGGGAGGACGAGATCAGGGAGATCAAGGCGCTCCTGGGCGCCGCGCGCCTGGTGACGCTCATCGGCGCGGGCGGCACCGGCAAGACTCGCCTGTCGCTCCAGGTGGCCGCCGAAGTGCTCGACGAGTTTCCGGACGGCGTGTGGCTGACGGAACTGGCGCCGCTATCCGACGAGCGACACCTGCCGTTGACCGTGGCCACCGCACTGGGCGTCAAGGAGGAGACGCTCCTGGACCACGTGAAGGGCCGCCGCCTGCTCGTCATCCTCGACAACTGCGAGCATCTCCTCCACGGCTGCGCCGCGATCGCCGGCCGGCTTCTCCGGGCGGCGCCCGGCGTGCGCGTCCTCGCCTCGAGCCGAGAGACGCTGCACGTCGGCGGCGAGGTCACCTATCGCGTTCCGACGCTTGCCTCCGCCCAGGCGGTCCGGCTCTTCGTCGATCGGGCGAAATCGGCCAGCCCGGCCTTCGAGGCGAGCCCGGAGAACGCGCAGACCCTGGCCGAGATCTGCCGCCGCCTCGACAGCATGCCGCTCGCCATCGAGCTGGCCGCGGCCCGCGTGCGCGCGTTGTCGGTGGCCAAGATCGCCGAGCGCCTCGACGACTGTTTCCGGCTGCTCACGGGAGGCGACCAGACGACGCTGCCGCGCCAGCAGACGCTGCGCGCCTCGATCGACTGGAGCCACGACCTGCTGTCCGCCCCCGAGCAGGTCCTGCTGCGCCGGCTCGCGGTGTTCAAGGGCGGCTGGACGCTCGAGGCCGCGGAGGCCGTCGGCGCGGGATGCGAGGGCGGGCCTTCGACATCGGTGCTCCAGCTCCTCACCGAACTGGTGGAGAAATCCCTCGTCGCCATCGACGCCGAGGGCGCCCGCTACCGCCTGCTCGAGACCGTGCGCCAGTACGCGCTCGAGCGGCTCGAGGCGTCGGGCGAGGCGGCCGATATCCGCAATCGCCACCTCCGGTACTTCCTCGAGCTGGCCGGAAAGGCGCGCACGGAGCTCGTCGGCCCCGACCAGGCGGTGTGGATGGCCTGGCTCGACAACGAGCGCGACAACCTGCTCGCGGCCCACGCGTGGTGCGGTCGCGTCGACGGCGGCGCGGAACTGGGGTTGCGGCTCGTCATCGCGATCAAGCAGTACTGGATCAACCGCGGCATGGTCGGCCTGGCGCGCGGCGTCGTCCTCGACGCGCTTGCGCACGCGCCGCAGCGCGACCGCAACAGGGCCCGCGCCTTGTTCGTCTCCGGCCAGACGGGCTACTTCCTCGGCCTGTACCGCGAAGCGCGCCGGGAGCTGGAGGAAGGCCTGGCCATCGCTCGCGAGCTGGGCGACAAGGTCGTCATGGGCCAGGTGCTGCAGCCGCTCGGCATGTCGTGCGTCGGGGAGGCGGACCTCGTCGCTGCCCGCGCCCACCTGGACGAGGCCCTCGCCCTCGCCCGCGAGCAAGGCGATCCGCGCAACGTCGCCGCGGCCGTGAACGCGCTGGCGCAATTGCACCGCGTGAAAGGCGACCTGGACGCCGCCGAGCCCCTCTTCGGGCACGTGCTCGACCTCGCGCGCCAGTTGGGGGATCGCGAAAGCATCGCCATCGGGCAGCTGAACCTCGCCATGACCTCCATCGACCGGCGTCTTGCCGACGACGCGCGCTCGATGCTCAGGGAGGCTCTCGCGTTCGCGGAGGAAACGGGTTCGAAGCCCGTGGGCCAGAGCGTGCTGGAGGTCTGCGCGGGCCTGGCGGCGCTGCAGGAAAGGTGGGACTTCGCCGCGCGATTCTACGGCGCTGCCGAGGCGGAGGCGTCGCACACGGGCATCCGCCGCGATCCCGCCGACGAGGCGTTCCTCAAGCCGCGGGTGGCGAAGTCGAGGGCGACCCTGGGCGCCGCGTTCGAGGCCGCCGAAAAAGCGGGCCGCGCGCTCCCGTACGACGTGGCGCTACGGGAGGCGCGCGCCTGGCTTCACGAGGTGCCCGTTACTACTGGTTGACGATGGTAGGGTCGAGCCGGCAGGCCTGTTTCCCGTCGGTCACGTTGACGTCGTACTTGTACTTTCCCGGCAACTTGTTCTTGTTGTTCCACTTGAAGGCCGTGCCGGATTCCTTCGCCTTGCCGTCGAATTCGCCGCCGTGCTTCAGGATGTCGATGCCGTTGTCGGTGAACGACCAGCCGGGCGTCGCGAGCGTCCAGCGCATGACGGGTCGGGCTCCCTTGGCCACGACGATGGGATCCGGCGTCACCTGGATCTTGTCGCACGACGCGACGGTCACGGTCGCGGTGCACGACTTGCCGCTGCAATTGGCCGGGACAGCCTTGTCGGCCGCGCAGGCCAGGCCGGACAGGCTCGCGCCGACGACGAGAAATGCGAATGAATGCGCCTTGTTCTTCATGGTTCTCCCTTCGGGTATTGGTCGTTGTTCTCGAAGTTTCTCATGCCCCACTTGACTGCGGATGCGGCCGGGCGGGTGGGCGGCGCCGGGCGTCGCGCGACTTTACTGCGGGAATGCCGTCCTGAGGAAGGCAGGGGCGGGATTCGCCTCGCCGCGTCCGTCGCGCTCCGCGAAGGGGCCTGACACGCACCGTGACACATCGCGGCGCCCTTCTCAGGCATTCTCCCGGCCATGAAGACATCCGCCCCCATTCTCGCCGCAGCCCTCGCCCTTCTCGCGATCCCCGCCCTCCCCGCCGAAAGGCCCGAGGACCGGTGGAACCTCGCCGACGTCTACGCCACGCCCCAGGCCTGGCACCAGGATGCCGGCAAGCTCGAGTCCCAGCTCGAGGAATTCGCCTCCTGCCGTGGTCGCCTGGGCGATTCGGCAAAGCGCTTCAAGTCGTGCCTCGACCTGCAGGCCGACATCGGCAAGCGCTTGAATCGCCTCGACCTGTATGCCCAGGAGCTCTTCGCCGAGGACACGGGCGTGGCCGCCACCCTCGAGCTTCGGCAGCGCTCGACCGTGCTGGCCACCCGCGTGGACGAGGCGACGTCCTTCGTGCGGCCGGAGATCCTGAAGCTGGGCAAGGCGAAGATCGCGGGCCTTCTCGCCCGGGACAAGTCGCTCGCCATCTATCGCCAGCCCCTCGACGAGATCCTGCGCGCGGCGCCGCACACGCTCGACACGAAGGGCGAGGCCATCCTCGCGACCCTGGGGCTCGCTGCCGGATCCGCCGCCGCCACCTACGAGATCCTCGCCAGCGCCGACCTGCCCTGGCCCAGGGTGAAGCTCGCCGACGGGCGCGAGGTGACGGTGGACCAGGCCTCGTACGGCCACCTGCGCGAGCTGCCCGATCGCGGCGACCGCAAGAAGGTCTTCGACGCGTTCTGGGGCCGCTGGAAGGAATACGAGCGCACCTTCGGCGTCACCTTCTACGAAAACCTGAAGCAGGACACGGCCTACACCAAGGTGCGCAACTACGAGGACACGATCGGCCGCGCCCTCGACCGCAACCGCCTGCCCCGCACCGTCTACGACACGCTCATCGCCGAGACGCACGCCAACCTCGCCACGCTGCACCGCTACTTCCGCCTGCGCGCGAAGATGCTGGGCATCGCCCCCGGCGAGATGCGCTATTACGACATCTACCCGCCCCTGGTGAAGAGCGACCTGCGCTACCCCCTCGCGCAGGGCAAGCGGATGACGCTCGAGGCCGTGAAGCCCCTGGGCGCCGACTACGCCGCGGCGATGGCCCGCGGCTTCGACGGCCGCTGGATGGACGCCTATCCCCGCCCGCGCAAGAACCCCGGCGCGCACATGGCGGGCTCGGCCTACGACGTGCACCCCTACGTGCTCATGAACTACGCGGACAACTACGAGTCCGTCACCACGCTCGCCCACGAGTGGGGTCACGCCATGCACTCGTACCTGTCCAACAAGGCGCAGCCCTACGTCACCTCGGACTACGCGATCTTCGTCGCGGAGATCGCCTCCACCCTGAACGAGGCGCTCCTGCTGGAGAAGGTCCTGGAGGGCGCGAATACCGACGAGGAACGCCTCCTCTACCTGGGCTCCGCGCTCGAAGGCCTGCGCGCCACATTTTTCCGCCAGGCGATGTTCGCGGAGTTCGAGCGCGAGGTGCATGCGCGCGTGGACCGGGGCGAATCCCTTACCGGCGAATCGCTCACCAAGGCTTACGGGGAGATCCTGCGCCGCTACCACGGCGATGCCGAAGGCGTGGTGAAGATCGACGACCTCTACACCGTCGAGTGGGCCTACATCCCGCACTTCTACAATGCGTTCTACGTCTTCCAGTACGCGACGTCGATCGCGGCTTCCTCCCTCTTCGCCGACGCGATCCTCAAGGCGGAGCCCGGCGCGCGCGAGCGCTACCTGAAGCTCATTTCGTCGGGAAGCTCCGGCTACCCCTACGACCTGGTGAAGGCCGCCGGCGTGGACCTCGCCACCCCGGCGCCGTACCGGGCGCTGGTCGCGCGCATGGACCGCATCATGGACGAGATGGAAGCGATCCTTGCGCGGAAGAAGTAGCGGCGTCCGATAGCCCCTCTTCCGGCGGCCATGCTAGCCACCCACTTCTCCCGCTTCCTCGCCGCCAACCCCGGGCTGCTGCACTTCGCGGCGCACAGCCACCACCCGTGGCCCGACGTCACGCAGGCCGCCCATGCGCGCTACTGGGAGGATTCGGCCACTCTCGCCGACCACAAGTGGGCTCACGTCCTCGGCACGGTGCTCCCGAAGGCGCAAGGCCACGTGGCTCGCCTGCTGTCGCTGTCCGACCCGCGCCAGGTCGCATTCGCGCCGAACACCCACGAGTTCGTCGCGCGCCTCTATTCCTGCCTCGACTGGTCGCGGCCGGTGCGCGTGCTGGCGAGCGCGCACGAGTTCCACAGCTTCCGCCGCCAGACCCGGCGCCTCGCGGAGACCGGCAGGCTCACGCTCGCCGAGATCGCGGCCGAGCCTTTCGATACTTTCGACGAACGTTTCGCCGCCGCGGCATCGTCGGGCGACTGGGACCTCGTCTGGCTCTCGCACGTCTTCTTCGACTCGGGATTCGTGGTCCGCGACCTGGAGGGGATCGTCGGCGCCGCGCCCGCGAAGGCGATCGTGGCCATCGACGGCTACCACGCGTTTCACGCGCTGCCGGTGGACCTGTCGAAGGTGCACGCGCGCGCCTTCTACCTCGCCGGCGGCTACAAGTACGCGATGGCGGGCGAAGGCGCGTGCTTCCTCGCCATTCCGCCGGGATGCGACCTGCGCCCCGCGGACACGGGCTGGTTCGCCTCGTTCGACTCCCTTTCGGGAAGGCCGGGCGAGTCGGTTCCCTACGCGACGGACGCGTTCCGCTTCTGGGGCTCGACCTTCGACCCGTCGGGCCTCTACCGATTCAACGCGGTCATGGACTGGGTCGCGGGTCTGGGCATCACGATCGAGGACATCCACCGGCATGCCGTGCGCCTGCAGTCGCGGTTCCTCGCCGGTCTCGCGAGCCTCGACCTCGCGCGCCTGTCCGCCTCGCACCTTGTGCCGCCGCCCGGATTGCCGCGCGGGAATTTCCTCGCGTTCGACGTGGACGATGCCCAGGACGTCCACCAGCGCCTGCTCGCGCAGGGCGTTTACGTCGACCGGCGCGACCGGCGCCTTCGCGTCGGCTTCGGCGTGTACCACGACGAGGCCGCCGTTGACCGCCTGCTCGAAGCGGTCGCGGGTGCCCTGCGATAGAATCGAGCCCATGAAGACACTCCGATTCCTCGCCGCCGCGGCCCTCGTCGCCCTGGCACCGCTGGCGGGCCTCGCGGCCGAGCCTTTCCCCGGCAAGCAGGTCCGCTTCGTCGTCCCCTACCCGCCCGGCGGCCCGCTCGATACCGTGGCCCGGCTCCTGGGACAGAAGGTGGGCGCGAGCATCAAGCAGCCCGTCGTGGTGGAGAACGTTCCCGGCGCGGGCGGCAACATCGGCGCGGGAACGGTCGCGCGGGCCGCACCCGACGGCTACACCATCCTCATGGGCGCGGTCGCCACCCACGCCATCAACCCGACCCTCTATCCGTCGATCCCCTACAACGCGGAGAAGGACTTCATCGCCGTCACCCAGGTCGCCTCGACGCCCAATGTCCTGGTGGTGAATCCGGCCATGAAGGCCAGCTCGGTCGCGGAGTTCATCGCGCTCGCGAAATCGCGGCCGGGCAAGCTCAACTTCGGCTCGGGCAGCACCGGCAGCGCCGGTCACCTCGCGGGCGAGCTCTTCAAGTCGATGGCGGGCATCGACATGGCCCACATCCCCTACAAGGGCGCGGCCGCCGCCATGCAGGACCTCATCGGCGGGCGCGTGGACCTCATGTTCGACAACCTCGCCTCGTCGCTCTCGCAGGTGAAGGGCGGGCGAGTCCGCGCGCTCGCGGTCACCACGGCGAAGCGCACCCCGCTCGCGCCGGATCTGCCCACGGTCGCGGAATCGGGGCTGCCCGGCTTCGACATCAGCACCTGGTTCGGCATCTTCGTGCCGGCCGGCACGCCGAAGCCCGTGGTCGATCGCCTGCACGACGAGTTCGTCAAGGCGCTCGCCGCGCCGGACGTGCGCGAGAAGATGATCAACCTCGGCGCCGAGCCGGTGGGCAACACGCCCGAGGAATTCGCCGCCTACGTGAAGGCCGAGGCCGCGAAGTACGCGAAGCTCGTGAAGGCCTCCGGCGCCAAGGTCGACTGAGGCCGGCCGCCATGGTCAGGCGCCTGGCGTGGTTCCTCGCCTTCGCGGGCGCCGTTCCGTTCCTGCTCGCGACCGGGACGCTGTTCGTGTCGGATGCGTCCAGCGTGCGCGTGCCGGCGATCACCGCGCTCGTCACCTACTCCGCCGTGATCCTGTCCTTCCTCGCGGGCATCGAATGGGGCCTCGCGATCCGCGACGAATCGGGGAACGAGACCACGCGCGCCATCGCGCTGGGCCTGGGCACGGTGTCGTCGCTGGCGGCGTGGGCGGTGCTGTGGCTCCCGTCGGCGACCTGGCAAGTCGGCTGCGCGCTGGCGCTCTTCGTCGCCGTGTGGGGCGCCGACCAGTGGATGGCGGCCCGCGGGCTCCTGCCCGCCTGGTTCGTCGACCTGCGCACCGCCGTGAGCGCGCTCGTCGCGGCGGTCCTCGCGATCGCCCTCTTCCGCCTCTAGCGCCCGGCTACCGGCCGCGCTTGCCGGGCGCCGGCGCGTGGCGCGCGAGCCAGGCGAAGAACTCGCGGTACCAGAGCCGGGAGTTCTGCGGCTTCAGGATCCAGTGGTTCTCGTCGGGGAAGAACACCAGGCGCGCCGGCACGCCCTTCGCCTTGAGGGTGTTGTAGTACGCGAGACCCTGCGCATCGGGAACCCGGTAGTCGAGCAGGCCGTGCATCACGAGCGTGGGCGTCTTCATTCGATCCGCGCGCGCGCGCGGATTCTGCCGGTCGACCTTCGCCGGGTCTTCCCAGTACCAGGCCCCCAGCTCCTTCGGATGCCAGAACCACGCGTCGTCGGAGAACATCGCCACCCAGTCGAAGCAGCCGGCATGGCAGACGTAGGCCTTGTAGCGGTCCGTGTGCCCGTTCATCCACGCGACCATGTAGCCGCCGTAGCTGCCTCCCGCGGCCAGCAGCCTTTGGCGATCGATGTAGCCGGTGCGAAGCATGTGGTCCGTGCCCGCCTCGACGTCGGCGAGCTCGCGCTTGCCCCACTCCCGGTCGATCGATTCCACGAACCGTTGCCCGAACGAGGTCGAGCCGTGGTAGTTCACGCAGACCACCACGTAACCTTGCGCGGCGAAGACGTGGTTGTTCCAGCGGAAATGGAAGTTGTCGCCCCAGATCCCGTGCGGCCCGCCGTGGATGTTGTGCAGCAGGGGCCACTTCTTCTTCCGGTCGAAATCGGGCGGATAGATCACCCACATCTGCACCTTCTCGCCCTTCCAGCCGCGGATCTCGACTTCGCGCACCTCGCCCAGCGGGATGCCGGCCATGACGTCGTCGTTGAAGCGGTCGATCCGCAGCTCGCCCCGTTCCGGCGTCGTGCAGAAGACGGCCGGCGGCGTGCTCATGGTGTTGCGCACGAACGCGAGGGCGTTGCCGGCGACGGCGAAGTCCGTGACCGTGCCGCCCAGCGCCGCGACTTCGGGCGCCCGCTCGCCAAGCCGCCAGCGGAACGCGTGGGTCCGCGCGCGGTCCTCGGCGGCGAAGAGGAGCGCAGACGAGTCGCCCGTCCAGGCGAGGGGCGCATGCACGCTCCGGTCCCAGGCATCGGGAAACGCCTTCAGGCGCCCCGTCCGGCGGTCGAGGATCGCGATGCGCGCTTCCGCCACGGGATTGCGGCGTATGTTCCGCGTGAGCAGGGCGAGCCGCTTCCCGTCGGGCGAGTAGCTCGGGCCGTCGTGGTCGAGCCGCGATCCCTTGGTGAGCATGCGGAATTTCTTCGCCCGCAGGTCGAGGGCGACCAGGTGATGCTCGTGGTCGGGGCGCTTGTCCGGCGCCGGGTCGAAGACGAAAGCGATCTCGCGTCCGTCGGGCGCGATGTCGTATTGGTGCGCGGACGGGTCGGCGCAAGGCAATTCGTAGGGCGTGCCGGAGAAGAGGTCCGTGATGCGCTGCGTCTCCACGTCGACGACGAAGAGACGCGGCACCCGCCCGTCGGAGAGCCAGTGGTCCCAGTAGCGGTAGGCGTCGTGCTCGACCACGTGCGCCTTGACCTTCGATTCCTTGTGCTCCTTGTAGCGCGCCTCGTGCGCCTTGTAGCCGACGGCGTCGGGCCATACCCAGGAGATGAAGGCCACGCGGCGCGAATCCGGGAACCATTTGATGCCCGAGACCCCGGTGGGCATGCGCGTCACGCGCCGCGCCTCGCCGCCGTCGGGCGCGATGAGCCAGAGCTGCGGCTCGTCGTCCTTGTCGCGCTTGGCGACGAAGGCGATGCGCGTGCCGTCCGGCGACCAGCGCGGCTCGCCGTCCTTCTCGCCGGCCTCGGTGAGCGGCCGCGGTGCGCCACCGAACGTGGAGAGAAGCCAGAGCTTCGAGCGGCCCTTGTTTTCCTCCATGTCGTAGGTCGTGACGGAAACGCACACCTGCGCGCCGTCGGGTGAAAGGGTGGGCTGCGCGGGACGCGCGAGCCGCCAGAGGTCATCGGCGCCGAGCCGTCGGGTTTTGGTAGCCATGGCGGGCGATTCTACCGGTGCGCGGCGGTAGAATGAACGCAAATTCGGGAGAGCCCATGAAATCCAGCGACGCGAAACCCACTTTCCAGTGGGACGACCCCTTCCTGCTCGAGTCCCAGCTGACCGAGGAGGAGCGGATGGTGCGCGACAGCGCGCGCGCCTACTGCCAGGAGAAGCTCAAGCCGCGGATCCTCGAGGCGCACCGCCACGAGACCTTCGACCGCTCGATCCTCAACGAGATGGGCGGGTTGGGCTTCCTCGGCTCCACGATCGATGGCTACGGTTGCGCGGGCGTGAACCACGTCTGCTACGGCCTCATCGCGCGCGAGGTCGAGCGCGTCGACTCGGGCTACCGCTCGGTGATGAGCGTGCAGTCCTCGCTCGTCATGCACCCGATCCATGCGTACGGCACCGAGGCTCAGCGCAGGAAGTGGCTGCCGAAGCTTGCCACCGGGGAGCTGGTGGGCTGTTTCGGCCTCACCGAGCCCAACCACGGATCCGATCCCGGCGGCATGGACACGCGCGCGCGAAAGGTCGACGGCGGCTGGAAGGTGTCCGGCGCCAAGATGTGGATCAGCAACTCCCCCATCGCCGACGTGTTCGTCGTCTGGGCGAAGGACGACGCCGGGGACATCCGCGGCTATGTCCTCGAGAAGGGCATGAAGGGGCTCTCCGCGCCGAAGATCGAGGGCAAGTTCAGCCTGCGCGCCTCGATCACGGGCGAGGTGGTCATGGACGACGTCTTCGTCCCCGATGACAACTACCTGCCCAACGTGGGCGGCCTCAAGGGCCCCTTCGGCTGCCTCAACAAGGCGCGCTTCGGCATTTCCTGGGGCGCGCTCGGGGCGGCGGAGTTCTGCTGGCACGCGGCTCGCCAGTACACGCTCGATCGCCAGCAGTTCGGGCGGCCGCTGGCCGCCAACCAGCTCGTCCAGAAGAAGCTCGCCGACATGCAGACGGAGATCGCGATCGGGCTCCAGTCGGTGCTGCGCGTGGCGCACCTCCTCGACGAGGGGCGCGCCACTCCGGAAATGATCTCGCTCGTGAAGCGCAATTCCTGCGGCAAGTCGCTCGACATCGCCCGCACATCGCGCGACATGCACGGCGGCAACGGGATTTCGGACGAGTACCACGTGATCCGCCACGTGCTGAACCTCGAGGCCGTCAACACCTACGAGGGCACGCACGACGTGCACGCGCTCATCCTCGGGCGCGCGCAGACGGGAATTTCGGCCTTCTGAGCGTCGAGGGGCCCGGGCCGGCCCTCAGTGCAGGGGCTCGTCGAGCGCGAGGCCCGCGGGCAGCGCCACGGCCTCGATGCCTTCCTCGTTCAACTCCTGGGCTTCCTCGGTGGTCACCCGGCCGCGTATGCCGCGCTGCGACTCCTCGCCGTAATGGATCCTGCGCGCGACCTCGGGGAACTGGCGTCCGACATCCTCGGTATTGGCCACGACGAAGGCCTTGATCGCCGCGAGCGCGGTCGCGAGCTCCGGCGCCACGGAACCCCCCTTTGCCACCACGGGAAGCGTCTGGGGCTCGGCGACGCGGCCTCCGGTGTTCACGTAGGGAGCCGACGGCAACCGCGATACGACGCGGTCGTCGCACACGGGACAATGGATCTCCCCGCCGGCCTGCTGGCGGTCGAACTCCTCCGAGGAGGCGAACCACCCCTCGAAGCCGTGGCCGTGAGCGCAGGTAAGGCGGAATACCTTCATGGGTGCGAAATGGGGCTTGCCGGCGGGATTTTCAATGAGCGCACGTCAGCTCAGGAGCCGATCTTTCCCCGATCTTCCCCTTCGGCCAGGCGGACGAGCCGCTCCACGGCCGGCGAGCAGGCGACGAGATGCCGGTTCACGTAGCCCTCGTGGTTGCGCTCCACGTCCTCTAGCGCGTAGACGTAGTTCACCATCAGGCCGAGCGACTGGCGCAATCCCTTCTCGGACCTGTCCGCGAGCCAGTTGATGCGCTCGAGCCGGGCGCCGTTGCCGAGGTGGAAGCGCGCCACGGGGTCGAGGACGTGCCCGTGCTCCCACTGACGGGCGAGATAGAGCGCCGCGAGCGCTTCCAGCGGTTCGCGAAGCTCCTCGGCGGGGATGCGCGCGGGCTCGGCCTGCGCGAGGCTGCGGATGGGCGCCGCCGCGGCCAGGCGGTAGTCCTCCGGCTGGCGCCGCAGCCAGGCGCGGAAACCCGGCAAGGGCGACAGCGTGGAGAACTGCCGCAAGTTGGGCAGCTCTTCGTGCAGGTCCTGCGCGACCTGCTTGATGAGAAAGTTGCCGAAGGAGACGCTCTTGAGCCCCGGCTGGCAGCTCGTGATCGAGTAGAACACCGCGCACCGGGCCTTCCTCGGATCGCCGATCGCGCTCTCCATGGAGAGGATGGGCGCCACCGAGGACGGCAGGTCGTCCACGAAGGCCACCTCGACGAACACCAGCGGCTCGCCGGGCAGCGCCGGATGGAAGAAGGCGAAGCAGCGCCGGTCGCGCTCCAGGCGGCGCTTGAGGTCGGGAAAGCCGTGGATCTCGTGCACGGCCTCGTAGGCGATGAGCTTCTCGAGGATCGAGGCCGGAGTGCCCCAGTCGATGCGGCGAAGCTCCAGGAAGCCGCGGTTGAACCACGACCCGAAGAGGTGCGTGAGGTCGTCGTCCACGAAGGCGAGGTGCGGATGGGCCGGGAGCTGCTCGAGGAGCGCCCTGCGAAGCTCCACCAGCACGCCCGTCCCGCCGGGCGCCATGTTCATCCGGCGGAAGATTTCCTGGCGCGGCGGCTCGGTCACGCGCTGCAGCCGGGCGAGGGTCTGCGGCGAGGCGTCGCGCCGGTAGGCCTCGGCCGCGGCCATCACCTCGTCGGGGTCGGGCGAGAAGTCGCGCGCGAGGATCTCGAAGAAGAGCCTGCGGCCGTCCTCGTCCAGGCCGTTGTACAGCGCGACGGAGCGGCGCGCCATCACCGCGCCCGACGATTCGCCGCGCTCGGTGATGAGCGTGCGCATCAGCTTCGCCAGCCGAAGCGCCCGGCGCTCGCTGCGGCTGCGAGTGGCCGCCGCCAGCGTGCCGACGAGCCGGTCGAGAATCGCGCGCGTGGTGGGCATCGTCAGCTTCCGGCGCCCGAATAGCGTTCGCGAAGGAGGTTCTTCTGCACCTTGCCCATGGTGTTGCGCGGCAATTCGCCCACGACGAAGACCCGCTTCGGAATCTTGAAGTTGGCCAGCCGCGGCTTGAGCCAGGCGACGACCTCGGCTTCCGTGGGCGCCGCGACGCCCGCGCGCGGCACGACGACCGCGGTCACGGCCTCGCCGAAATCGGGGTGCGGCACGCCGATCACCGCGGACTCGGCGACCGCCGGGATCTCGTCGATGACGAGCTCGATCTCCTTGGGATACACGTTGTAGCCGCCCGTGATGATGAGATCCTTGGACCGACCGACGATGGAGAGGTAGCCGTCCGGCGAGAACGAGCCGACGTCGCCGGTGCGGAAGAAGCCGTCCGCGGTGAACTCCTCCTTGTTCCTTTCCGGCATGCGCCAGTAGCCGGGCAGCACGTTGTCGCCCTTGACCTGGACGTGGCCGATCGCGCCCGCGGCGCAGGGGGCGCCGTCGTCGTCCACGACGCGCACGCTCGTCCCCGGCAGGGGAAGGCCCACGGTGCCGGGCCGGCGCTCGCCGTCCAGCGGGTTGGAGGTGAGCATGCCCGTCTCGGTCATGCCGTATCGCTCCAGGATGCGCTGGCCCGTCTTCTTCTCGAATTCCGCGTGCGTCTCCGCCAGGAGCGGCGCCGAGCCGGAAATGAACAGGCGCATCCGCGCGCAGGCCTCGCGATCGAGGCCGGGCTCGCCCAGCAGGCGCGTGTAGAACGTGGGCACGCCCATGAACACCGTGCTGCGCCGGAAGTCCGACAAGGCCGTGTGCGGGTCGAACTTCATGTGGAAGCGCATGGCCGTGCCGTTCATCAGCACGCAGTGGCAGGCGACGAAGAGCCCGTGCACGTGGAAGAGCGGCAGCATGTGGACGAGGATGTCGTCCGGCCGGAACCCCCAGTAGGCGCGCAGCACCGTCGCGTTGGAGGCGAGGTTGCGGTGCGTGATCATCGCCCCCTTGGAGCGCCCGGTGGTTCCCGAGGTATAGAGGATGGCCGCGAGGTCGTCGGCGCGCCGGGCCACGGTGTCGAATCGCGCGGGCTCCGCGCGGGACGCTTCCACGAGGCTGCCCGCGCCATGCTCGTCCAGCGAGAACACGTGCCGGATGCCGAGCCTTCCGGCCAGGGGCGCGAGCCACGGAAACGAGCGGGGTTGCGCGACGACCGCGCCCGGCTCCGCGTTCTCGAGGAAATAGCCCACCTCCCCTTCCTGGTAGGCGCTGTTGAGCGGCAGGTACACGAGGCCCGCGCGCAAGCACGCGAGATAGAGGAACAGCGCCTCGGGACTCTTGTCGACCTGCACCGCGACGCGATCGCCGGGCGCCAGGCCCAGCCCCGCCAGCAGGGATGCGAATCGCGCGCAGGTCGCCTCCGCCTCGCCATAGGAGATTTCGCGCCCGTCGTCGAGGATCAGGAGCGGCGTCGCGCGGTTCGCGGGGAAACGCGATTCGAAAAGTGAATAGAGGTTCTCGTTCATGGTCATCGGCCGATGGCCGGCTCGTTTCGCGGTGCGGTCAGGGCGGCAGGCCCAGCTTCAGTTCCTCATCGGCCACCCCCGCCCGGCGGTATTCGGCGAGATCTCCCACCGCGTCGCGGTTGGCTCCCAGTATGCTCGCCACGACCGCGCCCGGCAGGACCTGGATGTCCGCGCCATAGACGACCGACACGCGCGTCGCCGGCGCGGCAAGCGCAACGTACACGCCGCCGCCCGCCCGGTCGAGAATGGTGAGCTCGACATGGGTGCCGCGCGCGGCGAGCGCCGCCAGGGCCACGCCCATGTCCACGACGAACTCGGTGAGCACGATCTTCTCGTCCTCCAGCCGCGCCGCGTGCGACTCGCAGTCGAGGAGGACCTCCAGCCGCGCGGGTGCCTGGATCGCGAGCCGCCAGGCCGCCTGCGCGAAGCGCCACGCCCGCTCGGCGCCCACGTGGGAAGTGCCGACGAGCCCCAGCATCGGGACCGCCGTGCCCGCCCGGGTCGCCTCCCCGGTGATGACGCCGTCGCACTCCATGGCCCGGTAGCCCTCCGGGAAGAGCTTCTCGAGTTCCTTGCGCCGCACGGCCTCGGGCTGGCGGGTCGAGAGCCCCTTTTCCAGCCGGGCGAGCAGCGACTGGTGGCGCTCGTGGAAGGCGTCGAACGACCCCGCGCCCGGCGCGAGCGCCTGCCCGAGCCAGGCCGCGAGGTCCATGCCCGGCGTCCACACCGTGTTGGCATCGCAGGCCTTGGCGCGCGCCCCGGCGCCGATGGTGGCCTCCGCGATGGCCCGGAACATGTCGTCCAGCGCGTTCGTCCCGGCCGTCTGCGCGAGAATCGACGGGCCCGACATCGCCAGGTAGGTCCCGGGGCTGAAGAGCCGCCTCGGGGCCACGTGCGCGAGCATGCTCGCGCCGCCGTAGCAGTTTCTTCCCAGGACCACCGCGATAGGCGCGCCCGCGACGCGCGCTGCCAGCGCCTCGCGAAACAGCCGCCGGAACGCGCCGAGCGCTTCCAGCCCCTCGGATATGCGCGCGCCGGCCGAATCCAGGTAGATCACCACCGCGGACTTCTCGCGCGCGGCGATCGCGAAAAGCGGAACGAGTTTCGCCACCTCGGCCTTGCCGATGGAGCCGCTGGCGATGCGGTTCTCGATGAGCGCCACGCGCACCGGGCGCCCGTCCAGCACCCCCTTGCCGAGCGTGAGGTTGGCGACCGGCGCTCCCAGGGGCTCGAAGCCCAGCGTGGAGCGCAGGGCGTCCGCAAGCGTGGCGCCCGCCATGGCCGCACTCATGGCGCGAGCGCGGCCGCGAGGGCCACCGCGGGATGCACGGCTTCGCGCGATGCGCCGTGGCCGATCTGGTGGCGGCAGCTCGTCCCCGCGGCCACCACGACCGTCGCCGGGCCCGCGGCGCGCACGGCCGGCAGCAGCGACGCTTCGCCCATCGCCATCGACACATCGTAGTGCTCGTGGCCGAACGAGCCGGCCATTCCACAGCAACTCGACTCGACGGCGCTCACGCGCGCGCCGGGAATGGCGCGAAGCGCCGCCAGCGTGTCGTCGAAACTGCCGAACGCCTTCTGGTGGCAATGGCCGTGGACGAGAAACTCCGGCGCCACTCCCGCCCGCCACGCGATCTTTGCGCCCTCGCCCACCGCGCGGGCCACGAAGGTGTCGAACGTGACCGCGAGCCCGGCCAGAGCGGTGGCGCGAGCGTCGCCGGGATGCATCGCGAGGAACTCGTCCTTCAGCGAGTAGAGGCACGAGGGTTCGAGTCCCACGACCGGCACCCCGCGCTCGATCCAGGGCGCGAGCGCCTCGATCATCCGCCGCGACTCCGCCTTCGCGCGATCGACCATGCCCGCCGAGAGGTACGTCCGCCCGCAGCACAGCGGGCGCGCATCGGCCCCGCGCGCGGGCACCACCTCGAAGCCCGCGGCCTCCATCACCCGCTTCGCGGCGGCGAGGTTGCCGGGCTCGAACCAGTTGTTGAAGGTGTCCGCGAACAGGACGGCTTCGCGCCCCCCGCGCGCAACGTGCGGCGCCTGGGCGGCGAGCCAGGGCTTCGCGCTGAACGACGGCAGGTCGCGGCGCGCGTCGAATCCGGCGAGCGCGCGAATCGCCCGTGAAATGCCCGGCAGCCGTTGGGCCGCGTTCACCAGCGTCGCGAAACGCGACGCCCACGGGGCGTAGGCCGGGAGCATGCCGACCAGCCGGTCGCGCACGCCGAATCCGTTCGCGGCGCGGTCGTGGTGCAGGAACTCGATCTTCATGCGCGCCATGTCGACGCCCGTCGGGCACTCGCGCCGGCATCCCTTGCAGGAGACGCACAGCTCGAAGGCCTCGCGCACCGCATCCGAAACGAAGCCCTCCCCGCCGAGCTGGCCCGAGAGGGCGAGCCGCAGCGTGTTGGCCCGGCCGCGCGTGAGGTGCGCCTCGTCGCGGGTCGCGCGATAGCTCGGGCACATGGTCCCGGCGTCGAACTTGCGGCAGTGGCCGTTGTTGTTGCACATCTCCACGGCCCCGGACAGCCCGCCCCAGGCGCTCCAGTCGAGCGCGGTGGCCGGCACGACGGGGCGGTATTCCGCCTTGTAGCGGAAGAGCGAACGGTCGTCCTGTTTCGTCGGGTTCACGATCTTGCCGGGGTTCATGAGTCCCGACGGGTCGAACCAGCCCTTGATCTCGGAGAGCGCCGCCGTGAGACGCGGGCCGAAGAAGGGCGCGATCCACTCCGAGCGCACGAGCCCGTCGCCGTGCTCGCCCGAGTAGGCGCCCTTGTAGCGGCGCACGAGGTCGGCGGCCTCCTCGGCGATCGCGCGCATGCGGATGCGCCCGTCGCCCTTCATGTTGAGCACGGGCCGCACGTGCAGGCAGCCGACCGAGGCGTGGGCGTAGAACGTGCCCTGCGTGCCGTGCTTGCGGAAGACTTCGGTGAGCTTGTCCGTGTACTCCGCGAGGTGCTCGAGGGGCACTGCGCAGTCCTCGATGAAGGAGACGGGCTTCCCGTCGCCCTTCATCGACATCATGATGTTGAGCCCGGCCTTGCGGACCTCCCACAGCTCGCGCTGCTGCCCGGCCTCGAGGAGCTCGACCACCCCGCCGGGGAAGCCCAGGTCGGCCATCAGCTCGCCGAGGCGCTTGACGCCGCGCACCTGCTCGTCGCGGTCCTCGCCCGCGAACTCCACCAGCAGGATCGCGTCCGGCTGGCCGCGGACATAGGCGTTGATGGTGGGCGCGAAGGCCGGGATCGCGCGCGAAAGCTCGATCATCGTACGGTCCACGAGCTCGACCGCGCAGGGCCCGAGCTTCACGATGTGCTGCGCGGCGTCCATCGCATCGTAGAAGCGCGGGAAGTGCGCCACGCCCAGCGCCTTGTGCTTCGGGATCACGGCCAGGTCGAGGGTGATGCGCTCGAACCACGCAAGCGTGCCTTCGCTGCCCACCAGGAGCTTGGCGAGGTTCTGCCCGTCGGGCGCCAGGCAGTCGAGGTTGTAGCCCGCCACGCGGCGCGCCACCTTGGGGAAGCGCGCCTCGATCTCGTCCTTTTCCCGCATCCAGAGCGCCGCCGCCTTTTCGGAGAGCGCGCGGATGGCCGGATGCGAGAGCTCCGCGACCGGCCCGAACCGCCCCCGGGTGCCGTCGGCGAGGCAGGCATCGATGGCCGCGACGCGATGGACCATGTAGCCGTAGGCCATCGAGCGCGAGCCGCAGGAGTTGTTGCCCGCCATGCCGCCCAGCGTGGCCTGCGCCGCGGTCGACACGTCCACGGGAAACCACAGCCCGTGCCTGCGCAACTGCGCGTTGAGGTGATCGAGCACGAGGCCCGGCTCCACGACCACGCGCCGCGCGACCGGATCCACCTCGACCAGGCGGTTGAGGTGCTTGCTGGCGTCGATGACCAGCGCCGCGCCCACGGTCTGGCCGCACTGCGAGGTGCCGCCGCCCCGTGGCAGGATCGGGACGCCCGCCTGCGCCGCGAGCTGCATGGCGGTGACCGCGGCCTCGGCCGTGCGCGGGACGACGACCCCCACCGGCTCGATCTGGTAGATGGATGCGTCGGTCGAGTAGCGGCCGCGGCTCGCGCGATCGAAGAGCACGTCGCCGTCGACCTCGCGCCGGAGGCTCTCGGCCAGGGGGTGGAGGGGCGTGTCGCGGTCGGCGGAGAAGCGGATGGGGTGCGTGGAGGTCATCAGGGTTATTACCGGGCCGACATGGAGTCCCGCTGCCGCCTGCGGCATTATGGGCAGAAAACACGGGCCCGCCGCAATGACGCGCGTGGGTCGAATCGAACACGAAGGAGGTATCCCCATGCCAGCCGGCCGCCATTTCCTGCAGATCCCGGGCCCGACCAACGTACCCGACCGCGTCCTGCGCGCCATCGACCGCCCCACCATCGACCATCGCGGGCCCGAGTTCCAGGCCCTGGGGCACGAGGTGCTCGCGGGCATCAAGCGCATCTTCCGGACGCGCCACCCCGTCGTGATCTACCCGGCCTCCGGCACCGGGGCGTGGGAAGCCGCGCTCGTGAACGTGCTGTCGCCGGGCGACAAGGTCCTCATGTACGAGTCGGGGCATTTCGCCGCACTGTGGTGCAAGCTCGCCAGGCGCCTGGGCCTCGAGATCGAGCTCATTGCCGGAGACTGGCGCCGCGGGGCGGAGGCTCCCGCCATCCAGGAGCGCCTTGCCGCGGACAAGGCGCATGCCATCAAGGCCGTCTGCGTCGTGCACAACGAGACCTCGACCGGTGCGACCACGCGCGTGCCGCTGGTGCGCAAGGCCATGGACGACGCCCGCCACCCCGCGCTCCTGCTCGTCGACACGATTTCCTCGCTCGCCTCCATCGACTACCGCCACGACGAATGGGGGGTGGACGTGACGGTGGGAGGCTCCCAGAAGGGCCTGATGCTCCCGCCCGGCCTTTCGTTCAACGCGCTGTCGGACAAGGCGCTCGCGGCGCAGAAATCCGCGAAGCTGCCGCGCTCCTACTGGGACTGGGGCGAGATGCTCGGCCCCAACGAGAAGGGTTTCTTTCCCTACACGCCCGCCACCAATCTCCTGTATGGACTGCGGGAATCCATCGTGATGCTGGAGGAAGAAGGCCTGGAAAACGTGTTCGGGCGCCACGATCGCCACGCGGAAGCCACCCGCCGGGCCGCCGCCGCCTGGGGCCTTGAGGTGCTGTGCGCCGTCCCCGAGGAATACAGCTCCTCCCTCACGGCGCTCCTCATGCCGGCCGGACACGACGCGGACAAGCTGCGCGCGGCGATCCTGGAACGCTTCGACATGTCGCTGGGAATGGGCCTGGGGCGCCTGGCGGGCAAGGTATTCCGCATCGGGCACCTGGGCGATTTCAACGACCTCACCCTCATGGGGACGCTCGCCGGCGTCGAGATGGGCCTCGAGATCGCCTCCGTTCCCCACCGCAAGGGGGGTGTGAGGGCCGCCATGGACTACCTCGCGGGATGCGCCCGTCCGGCGGCAGCGGCCAAGGCGGCTTGACCGGCGCGGTTTACAAGTCTCGCCTCCATCGCGTAGTTTTCGGGCCACTGCCGCATCAGACGGCATCGATACCGATCAATACTGAGGAGAGACCCATGAACGACCGCATCCGGCAAGGCGCTGCCGCGCTCATCGCCGCGGCGCTGCTGGCGGTGCCCGCGCTGGCGCAGGAAATCAAGATCTCGCACCAGTTCAAGGCCAACACCGACGGGCGCGACAAGGCCACGCGCGTCTTCGTCGAGGAAGTGAACAAGAAGGACAAGAGCCTCAAGTTCCGCATCTACCCGGGCAGCTCGCTCAACATCAAGCCCGTCGCGCAGTTCGACGCACTGCAGTCCGGCACCCTCGAGATGGCGGTCTTCCCGATGTCCTACGCCGTCGGGAAGGTGCCGGAGATGTCGATCACCATCATGCCCGGCACGATCACGAGTCTCGAGCACGCCCTTCGCCTCAAGGGCACGGCCTTCCACAAGAAGCTCCAGGAAGTGGCCGAGAAGAACGGCGTGCATATCGTCACGTGGTGGTGGACGCCGGGCGGGTTCGCCTCCAAGATCCGCGAGATCGGCGGCCCCGACACGGTCAAGGGCGAGAAGATGCGCGCGGCCGACCCGACCTTCGAGAGCATGCTGAAGGCCGCCGGCGCCTCGGTGCTGAACATCCCCTCGACCGAGATCTACCCCTCGCTGCAATCGGGCGTGCTCACCTCGACCCTCACCTCGGCCGAGACCTTCGTCAGCATGCGCATCTACGAGCAGACGAAGTTCGCCACGGTCGGCGGCGACTACACGCTGTGGTGGCTCATGCAGCCGCTGGTGATGTCCAAGGCCGCCTGGGACAAGCTCACGCCCGCGCAGAGAAAGATCTTCGAGGAGGCCGCCGACAAGAGCGACGAATTCTTCGCCGCCGGCCAGCGCGAGGCCGTGAAGCACATGGTGGACGCCTACACGAAGGCCGGAGCCAAGGTGCGCTCCCTCACCAAGCCGGAATTCGAGGCCTGGATCGCCCTGGCCAAGAAGACGTCCTGGCCCGAGTTCACCGCGAAGTCCGCCGACGCGAAGCAGCTCCTCGAGCTCATCGCCGCGGTCAAGTAAGCCCCGCGGGGCGGCTTCGGCCGCCCCGCCCGTCTCCGTCCACCCAGTCGCCGCGGCATCGGGGCCGCCCGGGAGAAACGTGCGCCAATTCGTCCGATTCGTCGATCGCCTCTCCGACGTGTGCGCGGTCGTGGCTTCGGCGATGCTCGCCGGCGCGATGCTCATCGTCGTGTGGATGGTGGGCTATCGCGCCCTCGGCAACTCGACCTACTGGGAGATCGAGCTCGCCACCTACCTCATCGTGGCCGCGGTCCTCGTGGGCTCACCCTACTGCCTCAAGACGCGGGGGCACATCGGCGTCGACCTCATCTCGGAGTGGCTCCCGCCCCGGGGCCGCCGCATCCTGGCCCGCTTCCTCGCCGTGCTGGGTTTCGCGGTGTGCCTTTACCTCACGTGGATCGGGCTCGCCCTGACGGTGGAGGCATGGCACTCCAAAGAGCACAGCGGCTCGACGTGGAACCCGCTGCGCTGGCCCTTCTTCGCCATGATGCCCCTGGGGCTCGGACTCACCGCGCTGCAATACGTGGCCGACTTCTTCCGTCCCGACGAAGAGGCGGAGCCCGCCGCGACCGCCGTTTCCGGACAGGGCGCCTGAGCCATGAACGAACTTCAGATAGGCCTCCTCCTCATCGGCGTCACGCTGGTGGTCCTCTTTTCGGGCTTTCCCATCGCCTGGGGCCTCACGCTCGTCTCGGTGGTCTTCCTGGTCGGATTCAAGGGCCCGGGCAGTCTCGCGGTGCTGGCCACGCAGTTCATGGACGAGCTCAATTCGTTCGCCCTTCTCACCATTCCGCTCTTCGTCCTGCTGGGCGCGGCCATCGGGGTGTCGGCTGCCGGGAAGGACATCTACAACTCCCTGTACCGCTGGCTTGCGCGCGTGCCGGGCGGGCTCATCATCGCCAACATCCTCGCCTGCGGCATGTTCTCGGCCGTTTGCGGCTCATCCCCGGCCACGGCCGCGGCCATCGGGAAGGCCGGCGTTCCGGAAATGATCCGGCGCGGCGTGCCCCCTGCCCTCGCCACGGGGGCGATCTGCGCCGGCGGAACGCTGGGCATCCTCATTCCGCCGTCGATCACGTTCATTCTCTACGGGCTCGCGACGGAGACATCGATCGGCCGCCTGTTCCTCGCCGGCGTCGTTCCCGGCATCCTCCTGGTGATCCTCTTCTCCATCTGGGCCTGGATCGCCACGCTCGTGGCGCAGCGGGAACTCGTCGTCGTGGACGAGCACTTCACGTTGAAGGAGAAGATGGAGGGCATGGTGCGGGTCGCCCCCTTCCTGGCGGTCCTCGCGGCGATCGGCTACTTCATGTACGGCGGGCTCGCCACGCCCTCGGAAATCGCGGCCATCGGCGCCTTCCTCGCGCTCGTCATGGTGATGGCCATCTATCGCGCCTACAAGCCGGCCGACCTGTGGCACATCTTCAGGGACACCGTGCGCGAGTCGAGCATGATCCTCATGATCATCGCGGCCGCCGCCATCTTCTCCTACATGATGTCGTTGCTCTACGTCTCGCAGGCTTCCGCCGAATGGCTGGTGGCGATCAAGCTCAACAGGTGGGTCATGCTCTTCGCGATCAACCTGTTTCTGCTCGTCATGGGCTGCTTCCTGCCGCCGGTGGCCATCATCCTGATGCTGATGCCGATCCTCACGCCGGTGCTGGAGGCCAACAACTTCGACCTCATCTGGTTCGCGGTCCTGCTCACGATCAACCTCGAGGTGGGCCTCATCACCCCGCCGGTGGGCCTGAACCTCTATGTGCTTCGGGGCGTGGCCCCGGAGGTGCCGCTGAGCGTCGTCCTGCGAGGCTCGGTGCCCTACGTCTTCATCATGCTGGCCTTCATGGTGGTGATGTGCTTCGTTCCCGGCATCGCGACCTGGCTTCCGGATATGCTGATGGGCCCGGGCCGCTGAGGCCGCCTCCTTCGCACGGTTAGTCCCCATGGCCGACATCGACCTGAAGCGCGTCCACCACCTCGGCATGAAGGCGGCGCGCCATGCCGCCGACGAGATGGCGGCGGACCTCGGGAAGAAATTCGGCCTGTCCGGAAGCTGGACCGGCAACACGCTGCATTTCGACCGGCCGGGCGTCAGCGGCAAGCTGGCCCTGACGGACAAGGACCTGCACCTCACCGTGACGCTGGGATTCCTCCTGAAGGCCCTGCGCGGCTCGATCGAGCGGGCCGTCCACGAGGAGCTCGACACGCTCTTCGCGGAGAAGTCGCACGCCGCGCCCGCGGCGAAGAAGCCGGCTAGCCCGAAATCGGGTTCGGGTGCCCGGAAAAAAGCCGGCTGAGGATCGCGGTTTCCCGGCCCGAGATCGTCGCCAGGAATTCGTCGGCTCCGCCCATGTGGCGGAATGCCCCGAAGCCGTGCTCGAGGAAGTCCTGGAGATCCTCCAGGCCGAGCATCCTCGCGGGGCGCCGCATGAGCTTGAGCGTCGTGTGGATCAGCGGCTTCGTCACCAGCACGTCCAGGCGGCGCCCCACCTCGTCGACCAGGTCGATCTGGCGCAGGCGCTCCTCGCGTGTGCCGGCGTTGCGGTAGGCACGCGCGTAGCTCGCCTCGCAGATCGCCCCGGACTCGAGGACTGCCGCCAGCCGCCGGTCCAGTTCCTCGGACAAGGCGTCCACCTCGATCGCGAGCGCGGCGGTCTCCACCGCGCTGCGCGGCAGCGTGCGAACCATGACGGGGTAGATGCGCAACATCGCCTCGTCGCGGCCGCTGAAGTCCTTGGCCCCGTAGAGATCGTCCAGGAAGAATGCGGTGGCCTTGGCGTAGCGCGGGTTCGCCGCGAGGTCCGCATAGGTCCGGGCCAGGCGGGCGGCCTGCCAGGCTTTCACGTCGTCGAGCCTGGGCGGATGGTGGCCGCCGGCTTCCCGCCCGCGCATCTCGCGCAATCGCTCGAGGTGGCGGCGAAGCGATTCGGGGGTGCCGGTACCTGGTCGAACGGACATGGCCGACGGTTGCTCCGGAAGGGTGTCA
>JAGRPO010000133.1 GCA_019449455.1 Betaproteobacteria bacterium
ACCATCCTCGTCATGGCGGCCGGAACGGGCGGTCACATTTTTCCCGGGCTCGCGATCGCGAAGGAGCTCGCCGCGCGCGGCTGGCGGGTCGTGTGGATGGGCACGCCCGCGGGCATGGAGCGCAAGCTGGTCGCCCGGGCCGGCTACCCGATGGAGACGGTGAACATGGCGGGCGTGCGCGGCAAGGGCGGGCTCGCGTGGTTCCTGCTTCCGGTGCGGCTCCTCGTCGCGTTCTGGCAGTCGAGCGCCGTCGTCTTCCGCGTGCGCCCCGACGTGGTGCTCTCGATGGGCGGCTACGTCGCCTTCCCCGGCGGCATGATGGCCGCGCTCTGGGGCAAGCCGCTCGTGGTGCACGAGCCGGGAGCCACCGCGGGGCTCGCCAACCGCGCGCTCGCGCTCGTGGCCGACCGCGTCGTCACGGGCATGGAAGGCTCCTTCGAGGCGCGCACCGGCCACGCGGTCGGCGACCGCATACCGAGGCCGAAGCGCGTCGAGTGGCTGGGCACGCCCGTTCGCGAGGAGATCGCGCGCGTGCCGGCGCCCGAGGCGCGCTATGCCGGCCGCACGGGACCGCTTCGCCTGCTCGTCGTGGGCGGTAGCCTCGGCGCGCAGACGCTCAACGACCTCATCGTCGCCGCGCTCGCCGCGATGCCCGAGGCCGGGCGCCCCGAGGTGGTCCACCAGGCGGGGGAGCGCAATCTCGCCGCGCTCGAGGAGCGCTATCGCGAGGCGGGCGTGAAAGCCGAGGTGGTCGCGTTCATCGACGACATGGCGGCGCGCTATGCGTGGTGCGACGTGCTGGTCGCGCGCTCGGGCGCCATCACCGTGGCCGAGATCGGCGTGGCCGGCGTGGCGGCGATCCTCTTCCCGCTGCCGTGGTTCGTGGCCGACGAGCAGGCGGGAAACGCGAGGTTCCTCGAGTCGCGCGGCGCGGCCCTGCGGCTTGCGCAGCTGGAGACGTCGCCGGCGAGCCTCGCGGCGATCCTCGCCGGCCTCACGCGCGAGAAGCTCTCGGCGATGGCCGCCGCCGCGCGCTCCCTCGGCAGGCCGGATGCGACCGTGCGTTGCGCCGATCTCTGCGAAAGCCTGGCCGCATGAAGCACAAGGTCAAGCACATCCATTTCGTCGGCATCGGCGGCTCCGGCATGTCCGGGATCGCCGAGGTGCTCGCCGACCTGGGCTATGCCGTGACGGGGACCGACATCGCGGAAAGCAGCGCCGTGAGGCGGCTTCGCGAGCTGGGCATCGGCGTGGCCATCGGCCACGAGGCGCGGCACATCGCGGGCGCGGACGCCGTCGTCGTGTCGTCGGCCGTCAAGCCCGACAACCCCGAGGTCGTCGCGGCGCGCGAGGCGCACGTGCCGGTCGTGCCGCGCGCGATGATGCTGGCGGAGCTCATGCGCTTCAAGCAGGGCATCGCGGTGGCGGGCACGCATGGCAAGACGACGACCACCTCCCTCGTGGCCGCGGTGCTGGGCGAGGCAGGGCTCGATCCCACGTGCGTCATCGGCGGGCGCCTGAATTCCATCGGCACGAACGCCCGCCTGGGCAAGGGCGAGTTCCTGGTCGCGGAGGCCGACGAGTCCGACGCCTCCTTCCTCTACCTGCAGCCCGTGATCTCGGTGGTCACCAACATCGACGCCGACCACATGGAGACCTACGGCCAGGACTTCGAGCGCCTGAAGAGCGCCTTCGTCGAGTTCCTCGGCCACCTGCCGTTCTACGGGCTCGCGGTGGTGTGCAAGGACGACGAGCACGCGCGCGCCATCCTGGGCGAAGTCACGCGCCCGATGGTCACCTACGGCATCCGGACGGATGCCGACCTGCGCGCCGTGGACGTGCGCTGGGATGCGGGCCGGATGCGCTTCCGCGCCGTCAACGGCAGCGCCGAGCCGCTCGAGGTCACGCTGAACCTGCCGGGCGAGCACAACGTCCTCAACGCGCTCGCGGCAATCGCCGTCGCGCGCGAGGTGGGCGCGCCGGAGGCGTCGATCGCCAGGGCGCTTGCCGAGTTCACCGGCGTCGGCCGCCGCTTCCAGCGCTACGGCGAGGTGGCCATCGGCTCCGGCGGACGCTTCGCGCTCGTCGACGACTACGGCCACCACCCGGCAGAGATGGCGGCGACCATCGCGGCGGTGCGCGGGGCGTTCCCCGGCCGGCGCCTGCTGCTCGCGTTCCAGCCGCACCGGTTCACGCGCACGCGCGACCTGTTCGAGGATTTCGTGCGCGTGCTCTCGAGCGTGGACGCGCTCGTGCTCGCCGACGTGTACCCGGCAGGCGAAGCCCCGATCGTGGCCGCCGACGGGCGCGCGCTGGTTCGCGCGGTCCGAGTCGCCGGCAAGGTGGAGCCGGTATTCGTGGAGCAGGTCGCGCAGATGGCCGAGGCGGTGCTCGCCGCGGTGCGCGACGGCGACGTCGTGGTCACCATGGGCGCGGGCTCGGTGGCGGGCGTCGCGCCGGAACTCTCGCGGTCCGCGCCCGGCCCCGGTGCGCGGGAGGCGAGGGGGTGAGGGCATGGACATGAGCGACGCGACCCGCCTCGAGCCCACGACCCCGCGCGGCGTCGTGCGCCACCACGAGCCGATGGCGAAGCACGTGAGCTGGCGCGCGGGCGGCAAGGCGCGCGTCTTCTTCCGTCCCGCCGACCTCGCGGACCTGCAGGCCTTCCTCGCCTCGCAGCCGGCCGGCGAGCCGGTGCTCTTCGTCGGGCTCGGCAGCAACCTGCTGGTGCGCGACGGCGGCTTCGACGGCACTGTCGTCTTCACGCACCACGCGCTGACGGGCATCGAGGCCGCCCCGCCCCTCGGCCCGAAGCTGATCTTCATCGCGGGCGCCGGCGTTCCGGCTCCTCACCTCGCGCGCTTCGTCGCGCGGCACGCGGGCGCGGGCGCCGAGTGGATGGCGGGAGTCCCGGGCACGGTGGGCGGGGCGCTCGCGATGAACGCGGGCTGCTACGGCGGCGAGACCTGGAACCATGTGGTGTCGGTGCGCACGATCGACCGGCGCGGCGTCCTGCGCACGCGCACGGCCGAGGACTACGAGATCGGCTACCGGCACGTGGCGGCGCGCGGCGGCGTGACGGAGTGGTTCGTCGGCGGCACGTTCGCGTTCGACCCGGGCGACGAGGCCGAGGCGCTGGCGCGGATGAAGGCCCTGCTCGTGAAGCGCGTGGCGACGCAGCCGCTGAGCCAGCCCAACGCGGGCAGCGTCTTCCGCAATCCGCCGGGCGACCACGCGGCGCGGCTCATCGAGGCATGCGGCCTGAAGGGGTACGCCTTCGGCGGGGCCCAGGTGTCGAACAGGCACTCGAACTTCATCGTGAACCGCGGCTGCGCGACGGCCGCCGACATCGAGGCCGTCATCGAGCACGTGCAGGCGACGGTGAAGCGGATGACGGGCGTCGACCTGGTGCGGGAAGTGCGCATCGTGGGCGAGAAGGGGGGCGCGAATGGCTGACGCGCGCGCCCTCGGAAAGGTCGCGGTGCTCATGGGCGGCCCGTCGGCCGAGCGGGAGATTTCGCTCATCTCCGGCAAGGCCGTGCTCGCCGCGTTGCGCGAGAAGGGCGTGGACGCGCACGCGTTCGACCCGCTGGAGCGCAGCCTCTTCGACCTGCAGCGCGAGCAGTTCCGGCGCGCGTTCATCGCGCTGCACGGGCGCTTCGGCGAGGACGGCACGGTGCAGGGGGCGCTGGAGGTGATGGGCATCGCCTACACCGGCAGCGGCGTCATGGCCTCGGCGCTCGCCATGGACAAGTGGCGCACGAAGCTCCTGTGGCTCGCCGCGGGCATTCCCACCCCGCGCTACGAGATCCTGGACGCGTCGACCGACTGGGCACGCGTCGCCGGCAAGCTAGGCCTTCCGATCATCGTGAAGCCCGCGCACGAGGGCTCGACGCTGGGCCTCACGAAGGTGCTCGCGGCGGACGAGCTCGCCCCGGCATACGCGCTCGCCGCGAAGTTCGACCCGCTGGTGCTCGCCGAGGAGTTCGTCGAGGGACAGGAGCTCACCGCCAGCATCCTGGGCGAGGAGGCGTTGCCGCTCATCCGCATCGAGGCGCCCCAGGGCAACTACGATTACCAGAACAAGTACTTCACGGACGCCACGTTGTACCACTGCCCGGCGGGCATCCGCGCCGACCTCGAGGACGAGATCCGCCGCGTGGCGCTCGCGAGCTTCCGCGTGCTCGGCTGCCGCGGCTGGGGCCGGGCGGACGTGATGCTGCGCGCCGACGGCAGCTTTTCCTTCCTCGAGATGAACACCTCGCCGGGAATGACGGGCCACAGCCTGGTGCCGATGGCGGCGAAGGCGGTGGGCATCTCCTACCCGGACCTGTGCCTGCGCATCCTCGAAGGCGCGGCCCTGGAGACGCGACCGTGAAGCCGGCGCTCGCCATCGCCCTTCGCGCCGCGAGCGGCATGGCGGCCGTCGCCTTGCTGGCGGCGGCGGGCTGGTACGGATTCGACGCCCTCGCGCGCCGGCCCATCGCGACCGTCCGCTTCACGGGCGAGGTCGCGCGCGTGCCGGCCGCGGACCTCGAGCGCCTGGCCGCGGGGCTGCGCGGGCGCGAGGGGCGCGAGGTGGCGCTGCAGTCGGTTCGCGACGCGGTGAAGCGCGTGCCCTGGGTCCGCGATTGCTCGGTGCGGCGCGTGTTCCCCGGCGCGCTCGAGGTGTCGATCGAATCGCACGTGCCGCTCGCCCGCTGGGACGACGAGCGCCTCGTGAGCGTCCGGGGCGAAGTCTTCGCCGCCGACTACGACGGGGAGCTTCCGGGTTTTGCCGGCCCCGAGGGGACGGCCCCGGAAATGGCGGCGGCGTGGAAGGACATCGCGCGGGCGGCCGCGCAGCTCGCGAGCCCGATCGCGGAGCTGCGGCTTTCCGAGCGCCGTGCGTGGCAGGTGAGGCTCGCCTCGGGGCTCGTGATCGAGCTGGGGCGCGCGGACGTCGAGGCGCGGCTCGCGCGCTTCGCGGCCGTGTGGCCGCGCGTCGCCGCGCAGGCCGGGGCGGCGACCCACGCCGACCTGCGCTACCCGAACGGATTCGCGCTGCGCGGCGTCGCGTCCGATGACAAGAAGATCGCGCCCAAGGGAAGACGCGCATGACGAAGAAGGCGAAGCCATGATCGTGAACCGCAGCCGCGAGAGCCGCAACATCCTGGTGGCGCTCGACATCGGCACCTCGAAGATCGTGACCCTGGTGGCGGAGGTGACGCCCGAGGCGACGCTGAACCTCATCGGGATGGGCAGCCACCCCTCGAGGGGCCTCAAGAAGGGCACGGTGGTGAACATCGAGTCCACGGTGACGGCCATCCAGCGCTCCCTCGAGGAGGCCGAGCTCATGGCCGACGTGAAGATCCGCGACGTGATCACCGGCATCGCCGGCAGCCACATCAAGAGCTTCAACTCGCACGGCATGGTCGCGATCAAGGACAAGGAGGTGTCGCAGTACGACATCGACCGCGTGATCGAGACCGCGCGCGCGGTCAACATCCCGATGGAGCAGCAGGTCCTCCACATCCTGGAGCAGGAATTCATCATCGACGGCCAGGGCGGCGTGCGCCAGCCGCTCGGCATGAGCGGCATGCGCCTCGAGGTGAAGGTGCACATCGTGACCGGGGCCGTGTCCGCCGCGCAGAACATCATGAAGTGCGTCCGCCGCTGCGGCCTCGAGGTGAGGGACCTCATGCTCCAGCCGCTCGCCTCGGCCGACGCGGTGCTGCTCGACGACGAGCGCGACCTCGGCGTGTGCCTCGTGGACATCGGCGGCGGCACCACCGACCTCGCCGTGTTCACCGAGGGCGCCATCAAGCACACGAGCGTGATCCCGATCGCCGGCGACCAGATCACCAACGACATCGCGATGGCGCTGCGCACGCCGACCAAGGACGCGGAGGAGCTGAAGATCCGCCACGGCGTGGCGCTGCGCCAGCTCGCCAGCGTGAACGACATGATCGAGGTGCCCGGCGTGGGCGACCGCGGCGCGCGCGAGATCTCGCGCCAGACGCTCGCCGAGGTGATCGAGCCGCGCGTCGAGGAGCTCTACTCGCTCGTGCAGCGGGAACTGCGCTCCTGCGGGCTGGAGGAGCTCCTGTCCTCGGGGATCGTGATCACCGGCGGCACCTCCCTCATGAAGGGGATGGTGGAGCTCGGCGAGGAGGTGTTCCACATGCCGGTGCGCGTGGGGCTGCCGCAGTACGCCGGGGCGCTCGCCGAGGTGGTGAGGAGCCCGCGCCACTCGACGGGGATGGGGCTGCTCATGGCGGGGCTGGAGCAGGTCAAGCGCGACCAGCACGCGAAGATCACGGGCACGGGCTTCAAGGACGTGCTCGAGAAGATGGGGAACTGGTTCAAGGGAAATTTCTAGGGTCAGCAGGCGGCGGGCAGGCGTCAGGCTGGTGCAACGTGTTTCAAGACAAAGGAGACGACAAATGATCGAATTGCTGGAATCCCAATCGCCGGAAGCGGTGATCAAGGTAGTGGGCATCGGGGGCTGCGGCGGAAACGCGGTGGACCACATGATCAACAACGGGGTGCAGGGCGTGGAGTTCATCACCATGAACACCGACTCCCAGGCGCTCAAGAGGAACCTCGCGCGCACGACGCTGCAGCTGGGCACCGGCGTCACCAAGGGCCTGGGCGCGGGCGCCAATCCCGACGTGGGGCGCCAGGCGGCCGAGGAGGACAGGAGCCGCATCGAGGAGCTGGTGAGCGGCGCCGACATGCTCTTCATCACCGCGGGCATGGGCGGCGGGACCGGCACCGGGGCGGCCCCCGTGGTCGCCTCGATCGCGCGCGAGATGGGCATCCTCACGGTCGCGGTCGTGACCAAGCCCTTCGACTTCGAGGGCAAGCGCCAGAAGGTGGCGGCCATCGGCATCGACGCGCTCAAGCAGCACGTCGACTCGCTCATCATCATCCCCAACGAGCGCCTCATGCAGGTGCTCGGCGAGGACGTCGCCTACGAGGACGCCTTCCGCGCCTCCAACGACGTGCTCAACGGCGCGGTGGCGGGCATCGCCGAGGTGATCAACTGCCCCGGCCTCGTGAACGTCGACTTCGCCGACGTGCGCACCGTCATGAGCGAGAACGGGGTCGCGATGATGGGCTCGGCCCTCGCCTCGGGCCAGGAGCGGGCGCAGATGGCCGCCGAGCAGGCGGTGCATTCGCCGCTGCTCGAGGACATCCACCTCTCCGGCGCGCGCGGCGTGCTGGTGAACATCACCGCCTCGAAGAGCCTCAAGCTCAAGGAGGTGCACGAGGTGATGAACACCATCCGCTCGTTCACCGCGGAGGACGCGACCATCATCTACGGCAGCGTGATCGAGGAGTCGATCGGCGACGGGCTTCGCGTGACCATCGTCGCCACGGGGCTCGGCGGGGCCGCCGCCCAGCGCCAGCCGACGATCTCGATCGTGCAGCGCACCGGCACGCACGACGAGCCGTTGGCCGTCGACTACGAGGAGCTCGAGCAGCCCGCCGCGTTCCGCCGCCGCCGCGACCAGACGGTGGACGCGCTGCGCCATTCGGGCATGGAAACGCTCGACATCCCCGCTTTCCTGCGCAAGCAGGCGGACTGACGCCCCGGCCGCGGGGCTCGCGCCCCGCAACCGGCCGTCGATCCCGCAAGGGCGGGAACATGAAGCACCCGCGGCCGCCGCCGTCTCCCGGCGGCCGTGCCCGCCTTCCTTCGGGCCCGCGAAAGCGGGCCCTTTTCATTCGCCTGCCGGGGAATGCAATCCTGGGGACGGAAGCGCCCGCCCCGCGAAATGAGAGCGAATGGCTAAAGTCATGATAAAATTGAACAAATGATAATGCAGCGCACGCTCAAGTCCACCGTCCGGGCCACCGGCGTCGGCGTTCACACGGGCCACAAGGTCGCGCTCGTCCTGCGTCCCGCGGCCCCGGACACGGGTATCGTGTTCTGCCGCTCGGACCTCCCCGGCAACCCCGCCATCCCGGCGCGCGCCCACAACGTCGTGGATACGCGCATGGCCACCGTCCTGGAGAAGGACGGCGCTCGCGTGTCGACGGTGGAGCACCTGATGAGCGCCTTCTTCGGGCTCGGCATCGACAACGCCTACGTCGACGTGTCGGCCGAAGAGGTGCCGATCATGGACGGAAGCGCGGCGACCTTCGTCTTCCTCCTGCAGCAGGCGGGCGTGGAGGAGCAGGCGGCGGCCAAGAAGTACATCCGCGTCCTGAAGACCATCACCATCGAGCAGGGCGACAAGCGGGTGAGCCTCGCGCCCTTCCCCGGCTTCAAGGTCGGCTTCTCGATCGAGTTCCGCCACCCCGTGTTCGAGCAGTCGGAGACGACCGTCGACATCGATTTCGGCGAGGTTTCGTTCCTGAAGGACGTCGCCCGGGCGCGCACCTTCGGCTTCACCCAGGACGTGGAAGCCCTGCGCTCGGCGGGGCTCGGCCGCGGGGGATCGCTCGACAACGCCATCGTGGTCGACGATTTCCGGGTGCTCAATGCCGAGGGACTGCGTTTCGACGACGAGTTCGTGAAGCACAAGGCGCTCGACGCCGTCGGCGACCTCTACCTCCTCGGGCACCCGCTCATCGGCGCCTTCCGCGGCCACAAGTCCGGCCATGCGCTCAACAACCAGCTGGTGCGCGCTCTCATCGAGGACGCGTCGGCCTGGGAGGAAGTGACCTTCGCCGAAGCCCGCGACCTGCCGGCGGCTTTCGCCAACATGCTGCTCCAGGGCGCCTGACCGGGCCCCGCCGGCCGCCAAGTGCTCGTCATCCGGGCCGTCGTCCTCTTCGCCCTCCTGTTCCTGCTCGCCCTGGTCGGGGCCTGGCTCGCGACGCACGACCGGAAATACCTCCGGATCGCCGGCAAGACGATCCAGGTCGTGACCGTCCTGGTGGTCGCCTTCGCCCTGTTCTACCTCTTCGAGCGGGTGCTCCTGTTCCTCTGATCCCGGACGATCCTGTCCAGGGTGTCCTTGAGCGGCGAGTCGGCCAGGCCCCGCGCGACCTCCGCGAGGCGCTCCACCGGGATGTCCTCGCGCGCGCGGACTCTGCGGACGGGCGCCGGCGCGCTCACTTGAACTTCGATTCTCAATCCAGTAAGCTCTTGATCCCGCTTGTGTTTCAATGAGTTGTTCTCCGGCCGGGCAGGAGCGGTGAGCCCGGCCAGCAGTCTCGGCGTCAACGACCTCAGGGCCGCGGCGACCGGCGCGTTGTCCGCGCGAACCACAATAGTCGTTCCATCAACGGCGCATACCCGGCTCGTGGAAGCGAGCTCGACGGGTACCACGGTCCGATAGCGCGCCTGCAGGCGCCCGACTTGTTCCAGCCGGTCTCGGACCGGGGCAAGTTCTGGGTTATCGCGGAGCAGTCGGGCGAGCGGTCCGGTGGCCATCGTTGGCGATCTAGGAGTGACGGATGAACATTATTCTGGTTTCGGACAGCCTGGCAAAGAGCCGCAGCTTCACGCTGTCCCAGTCCCAGGTGCTCCTGGTGGCGCTCGGCATCCTGATGTCGGGCTTCTTCCTGGCGATGGCGACCTACATCGTCACGATGAAGTTCTCGACCGACCTGCGCAACCCCTACGTCCGCTCGCTCCTCACGACGCTGCACGAGGAGGACGCCAAGCGCAACGAGACGGAGATGAAGGAAACCCTCAACTCGCTCGCCGTGAAGGTGGGCGAGCTCCAGGCCCGGATCATGCGCCTGGACGCCTTCGGCGAGCGCCTGGCCAAGTCGGCCGGCATCAAGCCCACGGAGTTCCGCTTCGACGAGAAGCCCGGCCAGGGCGGCGCCGCACCCTCGCCCGCCTTCTCGCGGGACCAGACGCTCCCCGAGTTCAAGCAGATGCTCGACGAGATCTCGCGCGTCCTCGACGACCGCGCCGACAAGATGGGCGTGCTCGACTCCGTGTTCATGGACGACCGCCTGGCCCGCAAGACCATTCCGACGACGCTGCCGGTCCACCAGGGCTACTACTCCTCCAACTACGGCATCCGCATCGACCCGATCTCGGGGCGGTCCGCCCTGCACACGGGCGTGGACATCATCGCCACCCCGGGAACGCCCGTCATGGCGGCCGCGGGCGGCGTCGTGTCGACCGTGGCGTTTCACCCGGAATACGGGAACATCGTCGACATCGACCACGACAACGGCCTCACCTCGCGCTACGCGCACCTGCTGAAGAGCTCGGTCAAGGTGGGCGACGTCGTGATGAAGGGCCAGCTCATCGCGCAGGTCGGCAACACCGGGCGCACCACCGGGCCGCACCTGCATTTCGAGGTCCGCGAGAAGGGCGTCCCCCTGAATCCGAACAAGTTCTTCGCGCTCGACAAGAAGGAGGGGACGATCCCCGTCGCCCTTCGCAGGTAGCCGTGCGTCCGGGCCGGGGTTGCATTCCGGCAGCCCGACCCCATTTCGACTTATAATTTCGCCTCTCTCCGGCCCCGATGGGGCCGGTTTCGCATCCGTCCCCCGCCCAGCCCACCCCGTGTTCGCAAACGTCCTCAAGGCCATATTCGGCAGCCGCAACGACCGACTCCTCAAGCAGTACCGGAAGACGGTCGAATCCATCAACGCCCTCGAGCCCGCCGTCGAGAAGCTCTCCGACGAGGCCCTCGCGGCAAAGACGCCGGAGCTGCGCGCGAAGGTCGCCGCGGGCACCCCCCTCGACGACATCCTGCCCGAGGCGTTCGCCGTCGTCCGCGAGGCTTCCAGGCGCGTGCTCGGCATGCGCCACTTCGACGTGCAGCTCGTCGGGGGCCTCGCGCTGCACCAGGGAAAGATCGCGGAGATGCGCACCGGCGAGGGCAAGACGCTCGTCGCCACGCTCCCGTCCTACCTGAACGCCCTCACCGGCAAGGGCGTGCACGTGGTCACCGTGAACGACTACCTCGCCCGCCGCGACGCGGAGTGGATGGGGCGCATCCACCGCTTCCTCGGGCTCACGGTCGGCGTGGTCGTGCCGCAGATGGAGAACGCGGAGAAGCAGGCCGCCTACCAGTCGGACATCACCTACGGCACCAACAACGAGTTCGGCTTCGACTACCTGCGCGACAACATGGCCACGCAGGTGTCCGAGCGCTTCCAGCGCCCCCTCAATTACGCGATCGTCGACGAGGTGGACTCGATCCTCATCGACGAGGCGCGCACGCCTCTCATCATTTCCGGCCAGGCCGAGGATTCCACGGACCTGTACCGGCGCATCAACACGCTCGTTCCGTTCCTGGTGAAGCAGGAGGACGAGAAGGCCGAAGGCGACTACTGGGCGGACCTGAAGCTCCACAACGTGACCCTCTCCGAGCAGGGCCACGAGCATGCCGAGGAGCTCATGACGAAGGCGGGGCTGCTTCCCGAGGGCGCGAGCCTGTACGACCCGGCCAACATCATGCTGATGCACCACCTCTACGCCGGCGTGCGCGCGCACGCGCTCTACCACCGCGACCAGCACTACGTCGTGCAGAACGACGAGGTGGTGATCGTCGACGAGTTCACCGGCCGCATGATGGCCGGCCGGCGCTGGTCGGACGGCCTGCACCAGGCGGTGGAGGCGAAGGAGGGGGTGACGATCAAGAACGAGAGCCAGACGCTCGCCTCGATCACCTTCCAGAACTACTTCCGCCTCTACAAGAAGCTCTCCGGCATGACCGGCACGGCCGACACCGAGGCCTTCGAGTTCTCGCAGATCTACAACCTCGAGACGGTGCTGATCCCCACGCACCGCCCGATGGTCCGCAAGGATTCCAACGACCAGGTCTTCATCACCGCCAAGGAGAAGTACCAGGCCATCATCGGCGAGGTGAAGGACTGCCACGAACGCGGCCAGCCCGTGCTGCTGGGCACGACCTCGATCGAGAATTCCGAGCTCATCGCCGACATGCTCGCGAAGGAGGGGCTCCCGCACCAGGTGCTCAACGCCAAGCAGCACGCGCGCGAGGCGGAGATCGTGGCCCAGGCGGGCAGGCCGAAGATGATCACCATCGCCACCAACATGGCGGGGCGCGGCACCGACATCGTACTGGGCGGAAACCCGGATCCCGAGATCCAGTCGGTGAGGGCCGACGAGGCCCTCGCGGAACCCGACAAGGAGCGCCGCATCGCCGGGATCCGCGAGGCCTGGCAGGCGCTGCACAACGAGGTCGTCGCCGCCGGCGGCCTGCACATCGTCGGCTCCGAGCGCCACGAGTCGCGCCGCATCGACAACCAGCTGCGCGGCCGCGCGGCGCGCCAGGGCGACCCCGGCTCCTCGCGGTTCTTCCTGTCGTTCGAGGATCCGCTGCTCAAGATCTTCGCCGGCGAGCGCCTGCAGGCGGTGATGCGCTCCCTGAAGATCCCCGAGGGCGAGGCCATCGAGGCGAAGATGGTCACGCGCTCGATCGAGAACGCCCAGCGCAAGGTCGAGGCCCGCAACTTCGACATCCGCAAGCAGCTCCTCGAGTACGACGACGTCGCGAGCGACCAGCGCAAGGTCATCTACGCGCAGCGCAACGAGCTCCTCGAGACCTCGGACATCTCGCCCACGATCGCGGCCATCCGCGCCGACGTGCTGGCCTCCCTCGTCCGCGAGAACGTGCCGCCGGACTCGGTCGAGGAGCAGTGGGACCTCCCGGCCGTCGAGCGCCGGCTGGAGAGCGACTTCTTCATGGTCGCGCCGGTGAAGGAATGGGTGGAGAAGGACGATTCGCTCGACCCCGAGAAGATCGCCGCGAAGGTGGTCGAGCAGGCCGCCGCGGACTACGAGGCCAAGTTCGCGCCCATCGACAAGGAAGTGCTTCACCAGTACGAGCGCTCGGTGATGCTGCAGGCGATCGACACGCACTGGCGCGAGCACCTCTCCGCCCTCGACTACCTGCGCCAGGGCATCCACCTGCGCGGCTACGCGCAGAAGCAGCCCAAGCAGGAGTACAAGCGCGAGGCCTTCGAGCTCTTCGGCGCGATGCTCGACTCGATCAAGCGCCAGGTGACCCAGCACCTCATGGCCGTGCAGATCCGCTCGCAGGCGGAGGTGGAGGAAGCCGAGCGGCGCGCCGAGGAAGCCGCCCAGGCGGTGAAGAACGTCCAGTACCACCATGCCGACTACGACGAGGCGCTCGCGCAGGCCCCGGCCGATGGAGCCGAGGCCGCCGCGACCGCCGAGCCGGCGCAGCCGTTCGTGCGCGCGGGCCACAAGGTCGGGCGCAACGACCCGTGCCCCTGCGGCTCGGGCAGGAAATACAAGAACTGCCACGGCAAGCTCGCCTGAGGGATAATTCCCGGCCTATGGCCGTGAACCTCGACCCGCCCCGCGCGGAAAACCTCCTGACCATCGCCGGCGTGCGTCTCGGCGTGGCCGAAGCCGGCATCCGCAAGAAGGGCCGCAAGGATCTCCTGGTCGTCGAGATCGCGGACGGCAGCCGCGTGGCCGGCGTCTTCACGCAGAACCGCTACTGCGCGGCGCCCGTGACCGTCTGCCGCGACCACCTTGCCAACGAAGGCCGGATCCGCGCGATCGTCGTGAACACCGGCATCGCCAACGCGGGCACGGGCGAGGCCGGCCTCGACGACGCGCGGGCCGCCTGCGCCGCCGTGGCGACGGTCCTCGGCGTGGACGCGCGCGCCGTCCTGCCGTTCTCCACCGGCGTGATCATGGAACACCTGCCGATGGACCGCCTCCTCGCCGGCATCCCGCCTGCCGCCGCCGCCCTGCGCGCCGACGCGTGGGCGGAGGCCGCCGCGGCCATCATGACCACCGACACGGTGCCCAAGGCGGTGTCGCGCCAGGTCGTGATCGACGGCCGCACCATCACCGTCACGGGCATCGCCAAGGGCGCGGGCATGATCCAGCCCAACATGGCGACGATGCTGGGTTTCATCGCCACCGACGCGGCCGTGGGCCACGACACCCTCGAGGACATGGTGCGCTTCGTGGCCGACCGGTCCTTCAACGTCGTGACCGTGGACGGCGACACCTCGACCAACGATTCCTTCGTCCTCATCGCCACCGGCCACGCGGGAAACCCCCGCATCGTCGGCGAGGGCACCGCGGAGTTCACGCTGCTGGCCGAGTGCGTGCTGGAAGTGGCGCAGGTCCTGTCGCAGGCGATCGTGCGCGACGGCGAGGGCGCCACCAAGTTCATGACCATCGTCGTGGAGGGCGGGGAGACGCGCGCCGAATGCGTGCGCGTCGGCAAGTCGATCGCCCATTCCCCGCTGGTGAAGACGGCGTTCTTCGCCTCCGATCCCAATCTCGGCCGGATCCTGTGCGCGGTCGGCAACGGCGGCATCCCGGACCTCGACCCGGAGAAAGTGACGCTCCACCTGGGCGACGTCCTCGTCGCCGAGAAGGGCGGGCGCGCGCAGGCCTACACCGAGGAGCAGGGCAAGGCGGTGATGGCGCCCGCCGAGATCACCGTGCGCGTGGGCCTGGGGCGGGGCGTGGAGACCGCCACCGTGTGGACGTGCGATTTCTCGTACGACTACGTGAAGATCAACGCGGACTACCGCAGCTGAGGCCGGGGGAAAGCCGATGGCCGGCACCGTGACCCCACAACTCGAGGCCTACTACGCGAAGCGCGCGCGGGAGTACGAACGCATCTACGACAAGGCCGAGCGCCAGGACGAACTCGCCTGGCTGCGCGACCGGCTGCCGGGGCTCTTCCAGGGCAGGCGCGTCCTGGAAGTCGCCTGCGGCACGGGCTACTGGACTCAGCTCATCGCGAGGAAGGCCGCGCACGTGACCGCCTGCGACATCAACGAGGCGGTGCTCGAGATCGCGCGCGAGAAGCCGATCCCGAAGGGCAGGGTCACCTTCGCGAAGGCCGACGCGTTCGCCCCCGGCGGCCTGTGCGAAGGGTGCGACGCCGCCTTCGCCGGGTTCTGGTGGTCGCACGTGAGGAAGGCCGACCTCGCGCGCTGGCTTGCCTCGATGGCAAGCGCGCTGCCCGCCGGGTCGCTCGTCGCCATCCTCGACAATCGCTACGTCGAGGGCAGCTCCACGCCCGTGTCCCGCCGCGACGCGGAAGGAAACACCTACCAGGTGCGCGAACTCCTGTCCGGCGAGACGCACGAGGTGCTCAAGAACTTCCCGACCGCCGCCGAGCTCGCCGACGCCGTGCGTCCCATCGCCGCGCAGGCGCATCTCGAGGAAACGCTCTACTACTGGCTTCTCGTCTTCCGCCTCAAATGACCGATTCCCTCGACCGCTTCCTCGGCCGCGTCGACGCGCTCGTCGACCGCCTGGAAAGGATGCTTCCCGCGGGCACGCAGCCCGTCGACTGGTCCGCCGGCACCGCCTTCCGCTGGCGCAAGCGGGGCGGCCGCGGCTTCCTCGACCCCGTGCGCCATCCGCACGCCATCGCCTTCGCGGACCTGCTGGACATCGACGAGCAGAAGAAGCGCCTGCGCGAGAACACGGCGCAGTTCGTCGCCGGCCGGCCGGCCAACAACGTTCTCCTCACCGGCGCGCGCGGCACCGGCAAGAGCTCGCTCGTGAAGGCGGCGCTGAACGAGTTCTCGAGGAAGGGCCTGCGCCTCATCGAGGTCGACAAGGCCGACCTCGTGGACCTTCCGGACATCGTCGACATCGTGGCCGAGCGCCGCGAGCGCTTCATCGTCTTCTGCGACGACCTCTCCTTCGAGGCCTCCGATCCGGGCTACAAGTCGCTCAAGGTGGCGCTGGACGGCACGATCGCCGGCTCCGCCGACAACCTCCTCATCTACGCCACCTCGAACCGCCGCCACCTCATGCCCGAGTTCATGGGCGAGAACCTCGAGGCGAGGCACGTGGGCGGCGAGATCCACCCGGGCGAGACGACGGAGGAGAAGATCTCGCTCTCCGAGCGCTTCGGGCTGTGGCTTTCGTTCTACCCGTTCGACCAGGAGCAGTACCTCGACATCGCGGCGCACTGGGTCGGCGCGCTGGGCGGCAAGCCGGGCGAGGGCATGGATTCCGCCGCGCTCCTCTGGGCGCTGGAGCGCGGCTCGAGGAGCGGGCGCGTCGCCTGGCAGTTCGCCAGGGACTACGTGGGCCGCGGCGCCCGCGGGCGCAAGTGACGGCGATCACCGAGGTCGCCGCCGCCGTCATCGAGCGGCCCGACGGCACCTTCCTGCTGGCCTGCCGCCCCGAGGGCAAGCCCTATCCCGGCTACTGGGAGTTCCCCGGCGGCAAGGTCGAGCCCGGCGAGGACCCGCGGGAGGCGCTGGTCCGCGAGCTGAAGGAGGAGCTCGGCATCGGCGTGCGCGAAGCCACGCCCTGGATCACGCGCGTCTACGCCTACACGCACGCGACGGTGCGGCTGCACTTCTTCCGCGTCACCGCGTGGGATGGCGATCCGCAGCCGCTCGAGGACCAGGCCATCGCCTGGCAGCACCCCGGGGCCACCGACGTGAGCCCGATGCTTCCCGCCAACACCCCGGTGCTGGCCGCGCTGGAATTGCCCGCGGTGATGGTGGTCTCCAACGCCGCCGAGACGGGCTTCGACGCCTGGTCGCTCAAGCTCTCGGCGCGCGTGATCCACGAGAGGCTCCTCATCCAGATCCGCGAAAAGGGGCTCGAGCCGCAACGCGTCCAGTTCCTGCTTTCGCGCGCCCTGACCCGCGGCACGCCCTTCGGCGCGATCGTCGTCGTGAACAGCGACTGCGGCGCCTGGCCGCAGGCCGATGGCGTTCATCTCACCGCGCGGGCCCTGATGGCCGCGGGCGCGCGTCCCGCGGGGCGCATCGTCGGCGCGTCCTGCCACGATGCCCACGAGATCGCGCAGGCCGCGAAGCTGGGCCTCGACTACGTGGTGGCGGGGCCGCTGCGGGACACGCCCTCGCACCCCGGCGCGGCCACGCTCGGCTGGGACGGGTTCCGTGCGCTGGTGCGCGACTGCCCGCTGCCGGCCTACGCGATCGGCGGCCTCACGCGCGCCGACCTCGCCGAGGCGAAACGCCACGGCGCGCACGGCGTTGCCCTGCGTTCCTCGGCCTTTCCCGGTTGAAAGGGGTCAGTAGGTCTTGTAGGGCAGGAACTTGCCCGAGAGCACCACGTTCACGCGGTCGCCCTTCGGGTCCGCCTCGCGCGTGATGTCCATCTTGAAGTCGATCGCGCTCATGATCCCGTCGCCGAACTCCTCGTGGATGAGCTCCTTGATCGTGGTGCCGTAGACATTGACGATCTCGTACCAGCGGTAGATCAGCGGATCGGTCGGCACGGCGGTCGGCAGCGACCCCTTGTACGGGGCGACCTGCAGGAGCTTCACCGCGGCTTCCGGCAGCCCGAAGATCCTGCCGACCTTCCCGGCCTGGGCCTTGGTGAGCGCCATCTGTCCCAGGCACGCGGCGGTGACCCATTCCTTCGACTCGCCGACCTTCTTCGCCACGTCGGCCCACTTGATGCCCTTCTGGACCTTGGCCGAGTAGACGAGGTCGGTCACGTCCTCGCGCGTCATGGGCCTCATGCCGGCCACGGCGGCCAGCGCTGCGTTCTCCTTCATCGAGCTCTTCATGTTTCCTCCATGGGGTTTCACTTGATCTGCTTGAGCAGTGCCGGGCGCGGTGCGGCGGGGGCCTCGTCGCCCTCCGCGAGCCCGGGCATCACGACACGGGGGCTCTCCTCGTTGGCGGCGACCTCGGCGCGCCCCTCCTGAAGCAGCTTCGAGCGGTGCACGAGGAAGTCGACGAGGTGGTTGCGGATGCGGTAGTAGTGCGGGTGGTGGTGCACGTCGTGACGCGAACGCGCGCGCGGCAGGGTGTTCACGACGATCTCCGCGACGCGGGCCTTCGGCCCGTTGGTCATAAGCAGGATCTTGTCGGCCAGCAGGATCGCCTCGTCCACGTCGTGCGTGATCATGAAGACCGTCTGCTGCGTCCCGGCGCAGATCGCGACGAGCTCCTCCTGGATGGCGCCGCGCGTGAGGGCATCCAGCGCCCCGAACGGCTCGTCGAGGAGCAGCATCTTGGGCTGGATCGCGAAGGCGCGCGCGATGCCCACGCGCTGCTTCATGCCGCCGGAGAGCGCCGAGGGCCTCCTGTCCTCGTTGCCGGTGAGTCGCACCAGGTCGATGTACTTCTGGCAGTGCGCGTCGATCCTCGAGCGCGGCCAGTCCGGCCAGCGCGACTTCACGGCGAAAGCGATGTTCCTCCTCACCGTGAGCCATGGCATGAGCGCATGCCCCTGGAAGACGACCCCCCGGTCGAGGCTCGGCCCCGAGATCTCGCGGCCGTCCATGACCACCTCGCCGGCCGTGGCCGCGTCGAGGCCGGCCAGGATGTTGAGGATCGTGGTCTTGCCGCAGCCCGAATGGCCGATCACGCACACGAACTCGCCGCGCCCGATCGTGAAGGCGACGTCCTCGAATACCGGGGCCGCTGCCGCGGCATAGCGCTTGGCGAGGCCGCGGACCTGCAGGAAGGTGGAGGCGCTCATTCGACGTACGCGACCGCGCGCTGGGCGATGCCGAAGAGGAAGTCGAGGATCATGCCGACCACGCCGATCACGAGGATCGCGAAGATGACGTTCGAGAGAGAGAGGTTGTTCCACTCGTTCCAGACGAAGTAGCCGATGCCGAGGTTGCCCACGAGCATCTCGGCGGCCACGATCACCAGCCAGGCGATGCCCATGGAGATGCGCATGCCCGTCAGGATCACGGGCGCGGCGGCGGGCAGGATCACCTGGAATGCGGTGCGCAACGTGCCGGCTTCCAGCGTCTTCGCGACGTTCAGCCAGTCGCGCCGCACGTTCGCCACGCCGTGGGCGGTGTTGATGAGCATCGGCCAGACGGAGCAGACGAAAATCACGAAGATGGACGACGTGGTCGAGTCCTTGATGGTGTAGAGCGCGAGCGGCATCCAGGCGAGCGGCGAAATGGGCTTCAGCACCTGGATGAACGGATCGAGCGCCCCGTGGATGAGCGGCGACAGGCCGATGGCGAATCCCAGCGGCAGCGCCACCAGCGCGGCCAGCACGAAGCCGAGCGCCACGCGGGAAAGCGAATAGGCGATCTGGATGCCGATGCCCTTGTCGTTGGAGCCCGCGTCGTAGAAGGGATCGGAAAGCTGCGTCGCGATCGTGGCGCCCATCTGCGCGGGCGTGGGCAGGCCGTCGCTCTTGGGCTTGTCCAGGCCCATGAGCCGGGCGTACTCGGGGTCCACCGCCTGGGCGGCGCCGCCCTTCGGCAGCGTGCCGACGTGCCAGGCGAGCAGCACCACCGCCAGCAGCAGGCAGGACAGGATGGCGGACCTGGCCCGTTGCGGCACGCGCTAGGCCCTCTTGATGGCGAAGCCGGCGACGTAGGCGTCGGCCTTCGCGGCGTCGAAAGGCTTGCCCATCACGACGATCTTCTTCGGCATGTCGGCCGGAGCGAGGATCCCCTCTTCCTTCATGCGCTTCTTCGCGTCGGTCACGAGGTAGACCTGCTCGACGATGTCCTTGTACCTCACTTCGCCCTTGAGGTAGCCCCAGCGCTTCATCTGCGAGAGGATCCAGACGCCCAGCGCATTCCACGGCACGGGGTCGAACCCGATCCGGTCGGGCACGTTCTTCACGTTGCCCAGGCCGTCGGCGAACTTTCCCGTGAGGACCTGCTCGAGGACCGGCACGGGCTGGTTGAGGTAGTTGGCCGGCGCGATGGCGTTGGCGATCGTGGAGCGGTTGCCGGGGTCGGCGGCCATGGCGGCGGCGTTGAGCACGGCGCGGTAGAGCGCGGCGAAGGTGTTGGGATTGTCCTTCACCCATTGCGCACGAACGCCCAGGGAGCAGCAGGGATGCCCGTCCCACAGCTCCTTCGTGAGCAGGTGGATGAATCCCACCTGGTCGTAGACCGCGCGCTGGTTGAAGGGATCCGGGCCGAGGTAGCCGTCGATGTTGCCCGCGCGCAGGTTCGCCACCATCTCGGGCGGGGGCACCACGCGGATCTGGATGTCGCGGTCGGGATCGATGCCGTGCTCGGCGACGTAGTAGCGCAACAGGAAGTTGTGCATCGAGAACTCGAAGGGGACGGCGAACTTCATCCCCTTCCACTTGCGGGGGTCGCGGTTGTCCTTGTGCTTGAGCGCCAGCGTGATGGCCTGGCCGTTGGAATTCTGGATGGTGGCCACGTTCATGGGCAGGGCGCCGGAGCCCACGCCCAGCGATATCGCGAGCGGCATCGGGGCCAGCAGGTGCGAGGCGTCGTACTCCTTGTTCATCACCTTGTCGCGGATGAGCGCCCAGCCGGCGGTCTTCACGAGCGTGACGTTGAGCCCCTGCTTCTCGTAGAAGCCGAGCGGCGCGGACATGATGAGCGGGGTCGCGCAGGTGATCGGGATGAAGCCCACCTTCAGGTCCTTCTTCTCGACCTTGCCCTTCTCCTGTGCCATGGCCTGCAGGGCGCCCAGCGGGAAGAGGCTCGCGATGGCGGCCATCGCCGTGTTCGACCCGACGGCGCGCAGGAAGCGGCGACGCTCGGCGTCCCTCGGGAACAGCGCCTTCACGACGGCAGTCTGCAGGGCCTGGCCGGAAAGCGCCTCGGCATCGCGTCCGGCGGCCTCGTGTTCGGCGGCGGACGCGTGGCGGCCGCAGGCGCAGCCCAGGCTGGATTCGGCGTTGAACGGATTGTCGAAGAGGCTCATGGCGCGTCTCGCAAGGGAAGGATGCAAGGGCCACAGCATCAAGCGTGCCAGCGCGACTCAAGGCGAACGCAAGCCACGACGCGCACGGATTCCTGTCGCCGCCGCACCGTGTCGGTGCCGGCGGGTTGCGGCTCGATTCAGATTGGTGCGCGCAGGATGCGCAGCGACTCAAGAAGATCGCCGGGGCGGTCGCAAAACGCATGCGCGCCTGCTTCGGCGAGTTCCGCGCGAGAGCCGTAGCCCCAGGTCGCGCCCAGGGCCCCGGCGCCATGGTGGCGCGCGGCGATCATGTCCACGCCGCGGTCGCCGATCATCACGGCCCGCCCGGGGGCGAGCCCGTGGTGCGGGAAGAGGTGCGCGAGGAGGTCGCGCTTGTCCTCGCGCGTTCCGTCCAGCTCGCAGCCGTGCACGGCCTCGAAGTGCGCGT
>JAGRPO010000134.1 GCA_019449455.1 Betaproteobacteria bacterium
GTCGTGCCCGCGGCCACCATGGCGACCAGCACGAGGGAATTGAGCGCGTAATCCGGGAGCACCGTGGAGACGAGGTGCTCCCACGCCTGGCCGCCCGGCACGAACAGGTTGGCGCAGACCACGGCGAGCGGCGCGACGAGCGCCACGGCGACGGCGATGGCGGCGGCATTCCAGGAGCGCAGGCCCAGCCTCGGCATGGCGCGAGGCGTGCCCCGCGTCGATTCGAGGGCTTCCATGCGCGAAGTGTAGCAAGCGACCCCCGATGGCCGGTTCGCACACCCCGTCGGCTCGATGGAAGCGTGTGAAATCAAGCAGTTGTGCGCATGCCGGCGATGCCGCTCCCAGCGCCGGAAGGCGCGAAATCAATTGCTCCGGGGGCCTGTGTCAGCTAAACTAGCCCGCTTTTCAAACGGGGCCCGCCAGGGTCGGCCCCACGTGCAATGAGTGAGGAGAAATGGCCAGCAAGACGAAACCCCTGACCGACGCGGAAGTCCTCAAGATGCCGAAGTCGGAGTACATGAATGCGGCGCAACTGCGCTTCTTCAGGGAGCGCCTGCTCGAGCTCCAGCGCCAGCTTCGCGAGAATGCCGGCGCCACCACGGAGCACCTGCGCGAGCTCTCCTTCGCCCCGGACCCCGCCGACCGCGCCACCCTCGAGGAAGAGCACGCCCTCGAGCTGCGCACGCGGGACCGGGAACGCAAGCTCCTGAAGAAGATCGACGGCGCGCTCGCCCGAATCGAGGACGGGTCCTACGGCTTCTGCGAGGAGACGGGCGAGCCCATCGGCTTGCAGCGCCTCATCGCGCGGCCCACGGCCACCCTGTCCATCGAGGCCCAGGAACGCCGGGAGATGAAGCAGAAGCTCTACGGCGAATAGCAAGCGCAAATACCGGGAAAAAGGGCGCCTCCGGCGCCCTTTTCGTTTGTTGCGGCGGCCCTATAATGGCCCCCGCATTCGCGCCCCCCGGCGACGGTGCCGACCAGGAGGAAACCATGCGCAACCCAGACGCCATCAATTTCGAGCCGAAGTCCCACTACACGCGAAGGGAATTCGTCATGACCACGCTCGCCACCGGATTCGCCGCCGCCGTCCAGCCGGTAGCCGCCTCCACGCAGATCACGACCGACGCCAAGGGCCTCGCCGCGGGCGAGGTGAAGATCGCCACGAAGGACGGGCAGATGCCCGCCTACCGCGCGATGCCCGAGGGCGGCAAGAACCTGCCGACGGTGCTCGTCGTGCAGGAGATCTTCGGGGTGCACGAGCACATCAAGGACATCTGCCGGCGCCTCGCCAAGGCCGGCTACCTCGCCATCGCGCCCGAGCTGTACGCGCGCCAGGGCGACGTCTCGAAGCTCTCCGACATCAAGGACGTCCTCGCGATCGTGGGCAAGGTGCCCGACGCCCAGGTGATGGCCGACCTCGACGCGGCGGCGGCGTGGGCGGCGAAGAACGGCGGCAACGCGGCAAAGCTCGCGGTTACCGGCTTCTGCTGGGGCGGGCGCATCACGTGGCTTTATGCCGCGCACAATCCCGGGGTGAAGGCGGGCGTCGCCTGGTACGGACGCGTCGTGGGGCAGGGCAGCGACATGACGCCCAGGCACCCGATCGATCTCGTGAAGGACATCAACGCGCCCGTGCTCGGTCTCTACGGGGGCGCCGACGCGGGCATCCCCACCGATACGGTCGAGAAGATGCAGAAGGCGCTCAAGGACGCGGGCAAGAAGTCCGAGATCCGCATCTATCCCGACACGCCGCACGGATTCCTCGCCGACTACCGGCCCAGCTACCGCAAGGAAGCGGCCGACGACGGCTGGAAGCGCCTCCTCGACTGGTTCAGGAAGCACGGCGTGGCGTGAGCCGACCGATGCGGCTGGAAGAGGTGCTCGAGCAGCGGGCCATCTCGGTCGTCTTCCAGCCGATCCTCGCCCTGGCCGACGGGAGCATCGTGGGCCACGAGGCCCTGGTGCGGGGGCCCGCGGGAAGCTGGCTCGAATCCCCCACCGCGCTCTTTGCCGCGGCGCGCGAGGCGCGGTGCTACGAGCCGCTCGCGATCGTGTGCATCCAGGAGACGCTGCGCGCCCATTCCGCGCACGGCTCGCGCGGGCTGCTGTTCCTCAACATGTCCCCGAGGCTCGTGCAGCAGCCGGGCTTCGATCCGGTGCGCGCGAGGCGATTTCTCGAGGGCCTGGAGCTGTGTCCCGCGAGCGTCGTGATCGAGCTCACCGAGGACTTTCCCGCGATCGACATGCAGCACCTGCGCGCGTCGTTGCTGCTGTACCGGTCGATGGGCTTTCGCGTGGCGCTAGACGACCTCGGGGAGGGCTTCTCGACCCTGCGGCTCTGGTCGGAACTGCGGCCGGAGTTCGTGAAGGCCGACAAGCATTTCGTTCGAGGCATCGCCCGCGACGCGGTGAAGCGCCAGTTCCTGCGCTCGATCCAGGACATCGCGCGGCGATGCGGCTCGCAGGTGATCGCCGAGGGCATCGAGGTCGCCGAGGACCTGCGGGCCGCGCGCCGGATCGGGATCGCGCTGGCGCAGGGCTGGTTCATCGGGAAGCCTCAGGCGCTGCCCGCCTGAGGCCGGGCGTGCCGCAAGCGCATTGCTACTGCCGTAACGCGGGCAGTTCCCGGCGATTTGACCTGGATCACATCGCGGCGTCCTGCGCGGCATAGCCTGTCACGGAGCGCGAAGACGGGCTTCCGCCGGAGGCCCTCCTCGCCGAGGATCCGCGGCATGTCGCACGAGTTGCCCGCCGACTGGCGGGATCGCATCGAGGCAATCCTCGCCGACCAGATCGGCGCCCTGGGCAGCATCATCTTCGGCGATGTCCTCGCCGCGACCGGGTTCGTCGACCGCGAGCCGACCCTGCGCGAAGTCCTGCACGTCTTCGAATTGCTCAAGAAGGAGCTTCCCTCGCAGGTGCAGGACGGCGAGGTCGCCCGGGAAATCCTGCAGGTCCTGTTCGGTGAACATAGAGGAACGAGATGAATTCGATTCGCGGAAAGATCGTCGCCGGCTTCCTGGTCATGATGGCGTTCGTCGTCGCCCAGTACTTCCTCGTGGACCACTACATGGGGCGATCGCGCGAGCAGGTCGACCAGGCGATCAATCACAACTACGCGGCGAGCTCGATGCTCTCCGAGCTGACCATCACCGGCCAGGCGATCCGGCGCTACGAGAAGGAATACTTCATCTACCACGACGACAGGGAAGGCGGCGCGAAGTACGCCAAGGAGTGGGACGACACCTACAGGAAGATCGAGAAGCAGCTCGGCCTCATGAAGGGCAACCCAGGCGACATCTTCTCCAAGTCCGACGTCACGCAATTCGACATCTGGCAGAGCGAGCTGGCCGTCTACGGCGCCGAGATGCGGAAGATCCGCGCCGGCGTCGAGCAGGCGCTTTCCCAGGCCGTGCCGGCCGCCATTCCGACGCGCGAGCTCAACGGGCAGATCAGGATCGGGAAGGACCGCTTCGCCGTCCTCCTGAACGGCGCCATCCAGATGGAGCGGCAAAAGGCGAAGGAGGCGGCGGCGGCCGCGAAGGCGATCTCGACGAATTTCGCGGAGCTCGAGAACGCACTGCTGTGGGTGGTCGGCGCGGGCGTCGTCCTCGTCACGCTGCTCCTCATGCGGCTGCCGCGCGCGATCACCAACCCGATCGATTCGCTCGTCGCCGCGGCCGAGAGCATGAGCAAGGGACGGCTCGAGGACTCCATCCTGTCGGCGGGGATCGCCGAATTCGTGATCCTCGAGAAGGCCCTCGAGCGCATGCGCATCACCCAGCTCGCGATGATCGAGCGGATGAAGCGCAAGGCCTAGCGGGAAAGGCGTTCCCACGGTCGAGCTCGGCTTGGCCGTGCAGGGGAACGAGGCCTGGTAGCGCATCTCCCGGAATTCGGGCACGGAGGGGCCGGTGCGCGGAAATTCGGGAACGGCCATGCCCGGGATGGTCGCGCCTAACGGCTATACTTCGCGCTCTCCCGACGCTTCCGCGATCCGCCTTGCTTGCGCGATACCTCCTCGCGATGGCCATTGTCGCCGTCGCCTCCTGCACTCCGGGCCCCGAATCCGGCCGCGCGACGGCTAAGCTCGCCGAATGCCGGCTGCCGGGCCTCGAGCGCGCCGCGCTGTGCGGCGACCACGAGGTCTGGGAGGACCGCGCGAGCCGGCAGGGCCGGCGCATTGCGATCCACTTCGCGGTGATTCCCGCGCGCCGGCGCAGCGCCGAGCCCGACCCGCTCGTGGTGCTCGCCGGCGGCCCGGGGCAGGGCGCGATCGCGCTCGCCCCGCAGGTGACGGGGCTTTTCTCGCGGCTCAACGACTCGCGCGACATCGTGCTCATCGACCAGCGCGGCACGGGGCGCTCGCATCCGCTCGACTGCGACGAGGACGACGGCGCGTCCCTGCAGTCCGTGTTCGAGGATTCCCTGCCCGAGAAGATGGTGCGCGACTGCCTCGCGTCGCTCGACGCCGACCCGAGGCACTACGCCACGACCACGGCGGCGGCCGACCTGGACGAGGTGCTGGGGGTGCTCGGCTATGCGCGGGTGAACCTCTGGGGCGGCTCCTACGGCACGCGCATGGCGCTCGAGCTCATGCGCCGCTACCCCGGTCGCGTTCGCACCGCCACGCTCGACGGCGTCGCACCCATGGGCATGAAGCTGCCGCTGTCCTTCGTGGCCGACGGGGAAGCCGCCTTCGACAAGCTCATCGGCGACTGCGAGTCGGAGCCCGCCTGCCGGAAGGCGTATCCCGCCCTTCGCACGGAAGTGAGCGGGCTTCGCGCGCGGCTGGCGCGGCAGCCGGCACGGGCCGCCATCGCCGACCCGGTCACGGGCGAGCCGCGTGCCGTGCGCGTGACCGAGAACGTCCTGCTGACGGGGCTCTTCCGGCCCCTCTACGCGCCCGAGCTCGCCAGCCTGCTGCCGCTTGCCATCACGCGGGCGGCCGACGGCGACTTCAACCCGCTGCTCGCGCAGAACCTCGAGTTCACCGAGGACGTGTCCGAGAACCTTTCGGTGGGCATGCATCTTTCGGTGGTCTGCTCCGAGGACGTGCCCGGAATCGGGCCCGCTGATCTCGCTGCCGCTTCGCGCGGTTTCTTCGGCCGGGCGCTCGTGGACGATTTCCTGCGCGCCTGCCGGCACTGGCCGCGCGCGGAGCTCCCCGCCGATTTCTACGAACCGGTCCGCTCCACCGCGCCGGTGCTGATTCTCTCCGGCGGCATCGATCCGGCCACGCCGCCGCGGCACGGGGAGGCGGTCGCGGCCACGTTGCCCAACGCCCGCCACGCCGTGGCGCCGCAGCTTTCCCATGGCGTGAGCGGTCACGGCTGCGCGCCGCGGCTCATCGAGAAATTCATCCGCACCGCCGATGCGGGATCGGTCGATGCCTCCTGCCTCGCGCGCATCCCGCGGCCGCTCTTCGTCCTGCCGGTGGGGACGCGGCCATGATCGAGGTCGCGAGCCTCGCCAAGCGCTTCGGGTCCGTGGACGCGGTGCGGCGCGTCTCGTTCACCGCCGCCGACGGGCGCGTAACCGGCCTGCTGGGGCCCAACGGCGCGGGAAAGACGACGACCCTGCGCATGATCTCCACGCTCCTCGCGCCCTCGGCGGGGGTGGTGAGCGTCGACGGCATCGACGCCGGGCAGGAGCCGCTCGCGGTCCGCGCGAGGGTCGGCGCGCTCTCGGACGCGCGCGGCCTCTACGCGCGGCTCACGGCGCGCGAGAACATCGCCTACTACGGCGAGCTGCGGGGCATGGCGCGGCCCCGGCTCGCCGAGTCGATCGGGCGGCTCGCCTCGCTCCTCGAGTTCGAATCCCTCCTCGACCGGCGCACCGAGGGCTTCTCGCAGGGCGAGCGCATGAAGGTCGCCATCGCCCGCGCGCTGGTGCACGACCCGCCGAACGTGATCCTCGACGAGCCCACCAACGGGCTGGACGTGATGACGACGAGGAGCCTTCGGGAGGCGGTCCGGCGCCTGCGCGAGGCCGGCAAGTGCGTCCTCTTCTCGAGCCACGTGATGCAGGAGGTGGCCGCGCTCTGCGACGAGATCGTGATCGTCGCGCACGGCGTCGTGTCGGCGGCGGGCACGCCCGCGGCCATCCGCGAGGCGGCGGGCTGCGAGGACCTGGAGGAGGCCTTCGTGCGCCTCACCGGTCCCGCGGACGCCGTCGCGCCAGGGGGGCCGCGATGATCGGGCGCGTCCTCACGGTCTACCTCAAGGAGATCCGCGACGCCCTTCGCGACCGCCGCACCGCCCTCATGGTGCTCGTCGCCTCGGTCGTCACCGGCCCGCTCACGCTGGTGCTGGTGGCGCAATTCGTCTCCGGCCTCGAGGAACGCGCGGCCACCCTCAAGGTGCGCATGTCGGGGGCGGAGCACGCGCCCGCGCTGGTCAACTTCCTGCGGCGCGCCGACGTTGAGATAGAGAAGGCGCCGGTGGATTACGCGGCGCGGGTGAAGGACGGGAGCCTGGACGCGGTCGTCGCCGTTCCGCGCGATTTCCACGAGCGCTGGCTCGCCCACGACGAGGCGCGCGTGGAACTGGTTTACGACGATTCGCGCACCGAGTCTTCCCCCGCCATCCGCCAGACGGAGCGGCTGCTCGCTGCCTTCAACCGGGAGACGGCGTACCTGCGCCTCATGGCGCGGGGCGTGAGCCCGTCGCTCAACGAAAGCGTCAAGGTCGAACGCATCAACGCGGCCACGCCGCGGCAGAAAGGCGCCGTGCTGCTCTTCCTCATCCCCATGTTCGCCATCCTCGCGCCCTTGCTCGGCGGGATGACGCTCGCCATCGACGCGACGGCCGGCGAGCGCGAACGCGGGTCGCTCGAGCCCCTGCTCGCCAATCCGGTGCCGACTGCCGTGTTCGCCGTGGGCAAGTGGCTCGCGGCATGGACGAGCGCCACCGTCGTGGCCGCCGTCACGCTGGCGGGATTCCTGGCCGCGGCCGTCCTCTACGCCGAGCGCAAGCTCCCGGCGCTCCTCCAGTTCGGCGTGCCGGAGTTCACCCGCTTCGTCGCCGTCGTCGTTCCGCTGGCGGCCCTCACCTCCGCTGCCCAGATGCTCATCTCCACGTACGGCCGCTCGTACCGCGAGGCGCAGACGTACGTGAGCTACCTGGCCACCGCCGTGTCCTTCATTCCGCTGGTGGTGATGTTCAGCGGCGCCCGCGAGGCCGCCTGGCAGTCCTTCGTGCCGGTGCTCGGCCAGCTCATGGCGTTGCAGCGCGTGCTGCGCGGCGACGGCCTGTCCTCGTCCGACGCCTTCGTGCCCGCCGCCGTGGCGCTCGCGCTGGCCGTCGCGGCAGTCGCCGCCGTGGCCCGGCTGCTTCGCGACGAGCGCATCGTGTTCGGCCGTTCGTGACGATCGACCTCGCGCGCCACTTCGCGGCCGGCGGCACCTTCGAGAGCGCGCTCGAGGGCTGGCGCGTGCGCCCGCAGCAGCTCGAATTCGCCGAGGCCGTCCTCGCGGCGATCGAGACTCCGGGCGTGCTGATCGCGGAGGCGGGAACCGGCACGGGCAAGACGTTCGCCTACCTTGCCCCTGCGCTCATCGCGGGCGGGAGGGTCATCGTCTCCACGGGCACCAAGACGCTGCAGGACCAGCTCTTCCACCGCGACCTGCCGCTGGTCCGCGACACGCTGGGCGTGCCCGCGAAGCTGGCGCTCCTCAAGGGCCGGGCCAACTACGTCTGCCTGCACCACGTGGAGGAATCGGCCGCGGAGGGCACGTTCGCCTCGCGCGAGGAGGCGAGGGACATCCACGCGATCGCCCGGTTCGCCGGGCGCACCTCGTCGGGGGACAAGGCCGAGTGCCTGGAGGTCCCGGAGCTCTCGGGCGCCTGGTCCCGCGCCACGTCGACCCGGGAGAACTGCCTCGGCTCGAAGTGCCGCCATTACGAGGACTGCTTCGTGATGAAGGCGCGCAAGGCCGCCAACGACGCGGACCTGGTCGTGGTCAACCACCATCTTTTCTTCGCCGACGTCGTGCTGCGCGACGAGGGCGTGACCGACCTCCTGCCCAGCGCCAACACCATCATCTTCGACGAGGCGCACCACCTGCCGGACCTCGCGCGGATCTTCTTCGGGCAGTCGGTGTCGACGGCGCAGGTGGTGGAGCTGGCGCGCGACGCGCGCGCGGCGCAGATCCTCCACGCCAGGGAAAGCCCGGCGATCGGGGAAGCCGCGCTGGCCGCGGACCGCGCGGCGCGCGACGTGCGCATCGCGCTCGGCACGGGCTCCGGGCGTTTCGGCGCGGCGCAGTTCGCGGCCAATGCCGACCTCGCAAAGGCGCTCGACGCGCTCGACGGGCGCCTCGACGCCCTCGGCGGGCTCCTGGCGGCGCACGCCGAGCGCGCGGACGAGCTGCGCAACGCGCACGCGAGGGCCGTGCAGCTTCGCGAGGCCATCAGCGGCTGGCGCACCGAGGCGGGCGAGGGCGCGGTGCGCTGGGTGGAAGCGTATGCGCAATCGGCTGTGCTCAACCGCACGCCCCTCGACGTCGGCCCGATCTTCGCGCAGCAGCTCTCGGGAGGGAAACGGGCGTGGATCTTCACCTCGGCCACGCTCTCGGTGGCGGGAGACTTCCGCCATTACCAGACGGAACTCGGCCTTGCCGAGGCGCAGACCCGTCACTGGGAGAGCCCGTACGACTTCGCCAACCAGGCGCTGCTCTACGTGCCCGAGGGCCTTCCCGAGCCCAACAGCGCCGGCTACACCGAGGCCGTGATCGACGCGGCCTTCCCGGTGATCGAGTCTGCCCGGGGGCGCGCCTTCCTGCTGTTCACCAGCCTTCGCGCGATGGAAACCGGGCACGCGCGCCTGAAGGAGAAGCTCGCCGCCGCGGGTCGCGACTGGCCGGTCTTCCTGCAGGGCTCCGCGGGAAAGAACGAGCTCCTCGAGCGTTTCCGCGACACGCCGGCCGCCATCCTCGTCGGCAGCCAGTCGTTCTGGGAGGGCGTGGACGTGAAGGGCGATGCGCTCTCGCTCGTGGTCATCGACAAGCTGCCGTTCAACCCGCCCGACGACCCGGTGCTCGCCGCGCGCATCGAGCAGATCAACCGCGCCGGCGGCAATGCATTCATGGAGTACCAGGTGCCGCGCGCGGTGATCGCCCTCAAGCAGGGGGCGGGGCGACTCATCCGCGACGAAACGGACCGCGGCGTGCTCATGATCTGCGACCCCAGGCTCGTCTCGAAGCCCTACGGCAAGCGCATCTGGCGGGCGCTGCCTCCGTTTCGCCGCACCCGAAGCCTCGCGGAGGCCGTGGATTTCTTCGCCGGCGCGGCCTGATCAGGGCGCGATGCGGTAGTCGGGGAGCACCAGCCGCCAGCCGCCCGGGCACGTGCGCACGTGCGGGAACCACGCCTTGGCCGAATCGCAGTAATTGAGGTGCAGCGGGCGCTGCGTGGGGCCGCCTTCCTCGCCCGGGGCGGCCGGAGCCACTTCGGTCGTGGGCGCGGCCGGTTCGCTTCTGGACTGGCGTTCGCGCCAGCAGTCCTCGTCCTGCTCGCAGGCATAGCCGTAGCCGCGATAGACGGGGCCGTAGGCGTACGGCGGGTAGTACGAGTACGCGTGGCCCCATGCCGGGCCCCAGAACGGGTCGTACCAGCCCAGCGCCCACGGCACGCCGATGCCAAGGCCCAGGCCCCAGCCCCAGTGCGAGTTGTTCCAGTGGCCGCGGTTCCAGTGCGTGCCCGGGGACGGGCGATGGCTGCCGGGATGGGACGGGCGGAAGTTGCCCCGGTGAGACGGCGCGGCGCCGGGGTGGCGCGGGCCGGATACGGAAATGCCGTGCGACCTCGAAGCCGGCGCGGCGGGAATTTCCGCTGCGCCCAGCAGGCCCGCCACGGCGAGGGAGACGACAAGGACGATTCGCTTGATGTTCATGGCGATCTCCTGCGTACGCGAATCCTTGCTTCTACCCTACACCAACGCGCGAGAATCCGCGGCGTTGACCGGAATTCCCCTCGAGGCCGCTAGCGGGACTTCTTTTTCTTCTTTCCCGCGGGCGCGTCCTTGGCGGGCGCGTTTTCTTCCTGCTTGGGCTGGTCGCCCAGCACTGTTTTCACTGGGCAAATGGAAAACGCCGGGCACTTCTTGCAGCCGACGGCGATGGCGATCGGGCAGACGGTCATGGGACCTCCTACGGAAAGACCGACTCTAACACCGCGCGGCCCGCTCCTACGTCGCGACGGGAAAGGCCACCGATGCGGCAAGCCCGCCGCCTTCGCGGGGCGCGAGGTCGAAACGCGCGCCGTGGGCCTTCGCAATGCGTCCCACGATCGCGAGCCCCAGGCCGGCGCCCGAGCGGCCGCTGCGGGCCTCGTCGCGGCGCGTGAAAGGCTCCTTGAGGCGTTCGATGTCGGCCGGCGGGATGCCGGGGCCGCGGTCCAGGACCGACAGCGTGACTTCGCGGCCGGCCGAAGCGGTGCGCAGCAGGACTTCGCCGCCGCCGTGCTTGACGGCGTTCTGGACGAGGTTGTCCACCAGCCGCTGGACGGCGAGCGGTCGAAGCATGAGGACCGGGGTGTCGGCGAGCTCGCACGACACCCGCGCGCCGGCGCGGGCCGCGCGCTCCGCGCAGTCCTTGGCGAGCGACGACAGGTTCACGGGCGCGAACGCCTCGGTGGCCTCGCTTCGGGCGTAGTCGATGAACTGGTCGATGATCGCGTTCATGTCCTCGATGTCCGAGACCATGCCCTTCTGGGTCCCGCCGTCGACGCGGCCCTCGAGCATCTCGACGTCCAGGCGCAGCCGCGCGAGGGGCGTGCGCAGGTCGTGCGAGATGCCGGCGAGGAACGTGGTGCGTTCGCGCTCCTCGTGCTTGAGGTCGTCCTTCATCCGGTTGAACGCCCGCGCCACGGCTCGCACCTCGGACGGCCCGGATTCGGGCACCGGAGGCGGGTCGCCGCCCTTGCCGAGATCTTCGGCTGCCTTGGCAAGCCGCGCGAGCGGCCGGTTCAGGCGCCAGGCGATGAGCGCGGTGGCGAGGATCGCGATCGCCACGCCCGCCAGCATCCAGTAGAGGAGGGCGTCCGTGTTGTCGCGGTCGACGCGGTTGCGGGGGAAGGCCACCCAGAAATCGCGGTTGCCGGCGTGCAGCCGGACCCACAGGATGCCCGGCGCGCCGGGCCGGACGAACACCTCGGCGTCGTCGCCGAAGAGCCCCTTGATGCGCTCCCGGAACATGCGCATGCCCGGCATGTCGGCGGCGATCCTGCCCCCGTCGTGGCCGCTGGCGGGAAAGACCCGGATGCCCTCCTTCTCGGCCAGCCGGTCGATGAACTCGCGCTCGGCGCCCGGCGGCAGGGTGTTCAGCGCGGCGTGGATCGTCTTGAGGTGGCTCACGAACTGCCCGATCCGCATCGCCATGCGCGGCTGCTGCACCTGTTGCCGGAAGAGCAGGAACGAGGCGGCCTGCGACGCGACGAGCGCGATCACCAGCACCGCGAGGGTGCGCCAGAAGAACGATCCGGCCCACCACCTCATTTCTGCGCCGCCCCGTCGGGGATGAACACGTAGCCGAATCCCCAGACGGTCTGGATGAAGCGCGGATTCTGCGGATCCTCGCCGAGCAGCTTCCTCAGCCGCGAGACCTGCACGTCGATCGAGCGGTCGTAGCTTTCGTGCTCGCGTCCGCGCGCGAGGTCCATGAGCTTGTCGCGCGAAAGCGGCTCGCGCGGGTGCTCGGCGAACACCTTGAGCACCGAGAACTCGCCCGTGGTGAGGGCAAGCGCTTCGCCATCGCGGGTGAGGGCGCGCGTGCCGAGGTTCAGCGCGAACGGCCCGAAGGTGACGACCGTGTCCTCGCGTGACGGGGCGCCGGGCGCGGGCAGGGGCGACTGCCGCCGCAATACGGCATTGATGCGCGCCACGAGCTCGCGCGGGTTGAAGGGCTTGGCGAGGTAGTCGTCGGCGCCCATTTCGAGGCCGACGATCCGGTCCACGTCGTCGCCCTTGGCGGTGAGCATGATGACGGGCACCGTGTCGCCGGCCGCGCGAAGGCGCCGGCAGATGGCCAGGCCGTCCTCGCCCGGGAGCATCAGGTCGAGGACCACGAGGTCGTAACGCGTGCGCTTGAGGTTGTGATCCATCGCCGCGCCATCCGGGACGGTCTCGACGCCGAATCCCTGCTCGGTCAGGTAGCGCTTGAGAAGGTCGCGAAGCCGCAGGTCGTCGTCGACCACGAGGATGCGATGCCTGGGCTGGGCGGTCATGGGAGCCATCGTAACGGCGGCGGCGGGGCGGGTGCCGCCGGTGCTTTGTAAGGAGATGTTAACAGCGGTGCCGCGGGCGGCCGTTCGTTCACAACCGGTTACGTTCGCAGGGGCGTCCGGAAACGCCCTGGGTCGTTATGCGGAATAGGCTCGAGTTGCACGATGTACGGCCTTTCCGAAACCCGACTGGAGAACACCATGAAATCGCTCAAGATCCTCACCGCAGCCCTCGCTTCCACCTTTGCCGTCGCCGCCTATGCCGGTCCCTTCGGCTTCGGCGCCCCCGGCTGCCCGGCGGGCGCGGCTCCCGGCACGGCCGACTGCCCGGCATACGGCGCTGGTTACGGTCCCGGCGCCGGCCTCGGCCCGCGCGGCGCGGGCATGCAGGAGCGCCTGAAAGCCGCCGACACGAACGCCGACGGCGTGCTCAGCCGCGAGGAAGTCCAGGCATCGCTGCCGGGACTCGCCGCGAACTTCGACGCGATCGACGCGAACAAGGACGGCAGCATCACCTACGCCGAGCTGCAGGCGGCCCGCGGCACGTTCAGGCAGCACGCGCGTGGCGAGGGCTGGAAGAAGCTCGACGCCAACGGCGACGGCAAGCTCGGCCGCGACGAAGTCGCCGGTGCCCCGCGCCTGTCGCAGCAGTTCGACGCGCTCGACGCGAACAAGGACGGATTCCTCACTGCCGAGGAACTGCAGGCTGCGCGCCACGGGCGCGGATTCGGCGGCAGCGGCCCGGGGTTCGCCCGACTGGACGCCGACGGCGACAGCAGGATCTCGCGCGAGGAGGCCGCCAATGCCCCGCGCCTGACGCAGGAATTCGACGCGATCGACGCGAACAAGGACGGTTTCCTCACGGTCGAGGAGCTCCAGGCCGCGCGCGGCCACTTCGCCTGGCGCGGGGGACGTCGCGGTTCCTGAACCTTTCTGCACTCGCAAGGCGCATCGGGATCCTCGGACTTCCCGGTGCGCCCCTTGCGCGGCATCCCGGGGCGGCAGGAGATGCCGCCATGAGCTAGAAAACACTTTAATAAAATAGTATAGATAAATGATTTAAATGCAATAAAGGCTTCGGGCTGCCGCGCCAAAGCCCCGGTATAATGGGCGCCATTCCTCCCGGGCCGCCCTTGAACCTCCTCGCGATCGAGACCTCCACCGAGCTGTGTTCGGCCGCCCTGCTGCGCGGCGACGAGCTGTTCGTGGAGGAGGCCCTCGCCCCCAACCAGCATGCGGAGCGCCTGGCCACGATGGTCCGCCGGCTGCTCGCGCGGTCGGCGCTCGCGGTGGCGGATCTCGATGCGTTCGCGTTCGGCCAGGGGCCGGGGTCGTTCACCGGCCTGCGCATCGCGTGCGGGCTCGTCCAGGGGCTCGCCCTCGGCGCATCGCGCCCCGTCGTGCCGGTCCCCTCGCTGGTCGCCCTGGCCGAGCAGGCCAACGCCAGCCGCGTAATCGTTGCCCTCGACGCGCGCATGGGAGAGGCCTACCTCGCCGCCTATTCGCGAATGGGAGGGGACTGGGAAGCCGCCATCGAGCCGGGGCTGTACACGCCATCGAGCCTTCCGCCCCTTCCGGGCCGCGACTGGGTCGCCACCGGCAGCGGCTTCGATGCGTTCGACTGGCTGCGCGCGGCCTACGCGCGGCAAGTCGGACACCGGATCACCGACGACCTGCCGAGGGCGGGCTCCGTGGTCCGGGTTGCGGCCCGGCGGCTCGCGCGCGGGGAAATGGTCGCAGCCGAGGACGCCGCGCCCCTATACTTGCGCGACAAGGTCGCGATGACGACCCGGGAAAGGCAGGCGGCGAAGTGAGCGCGGTACCGAGGGAGGAGGTGAGCTACAGGCGCATGCGCCCGACCGACCTGGGCGTCGTAGCCGACCTCGAGAAGTCCCTCTACGCCTTCCCATGGAGCCTGGGCAATTTCCGCGATTCCGTGCAGGCCGGCTACGACTGCTGGGTCGCCTGCCACGGCGACCAGGTGATCGGCTACGCCATCCTCATGGTCGCGCTGGACGAAGCGCACCTCCTCAACATCGCGGTCGCGTCCGGCTGGCAGAGGCGGGGCATCGGGCGCGCCTTCCTCGACTACATTCTCGGCGTGGCGCGCGAGGCGAAATGCGAGATCGTGTACCTCGAGGTGCGCCCGTCGAACCTCGCCGCCCGCCAGATGTACCGCGAGGCGGGATTCCAGCAGATCGCCATCCGGCCGTCCTACTACCCGGCCCGCGGCGGGCGCGAGGACGCCTTGTTCCTCGGCATCACCCTCTGAGCCATGGACGACCGGATCCTCAGGGAACTCGAACTGCTGCCGGTGGCGCGCCTGTACGGGCTCTCGTCACCGCCCGCGCGGCCGCAGGCGCCAGGCGTCGCGACCGCCGAGGCCGTGGCGCCAGCCGCAAGCGCGACGTCCCGATCGGTCGAGATTCCCCGTCGCGTCGCCCCGCCCGCAGCGGAAGCGGCCAGGCGCGCGCCCGCGCCACCCACCGCGGCGCCTCCGGACGGCGTCGACACGATGGACTGGGATGCGCTTCGCGCCGCCGTGCGCGATTGCAGGCGGTGCGCGCTGTGCGAGCAGCGCAAGCAGGCGGTGTTCGGCGTGGGAAGCGAGTCGGGCCCGTGGCTTTTCGTCGGCGAAGGCCCCGGCGCGGACGAGGACGCGCTGGGCGAGCCGTTCGTGGGCCAGGCCGGCAAGCTCCTCGACAGCATGCTCGCGGCGGCGAAGCTCGCGCGCGGGCGCGAGGTCTACATCGCGAACGTGGTGAAATGCCGCCCCCCCGGCAACCGGGTGCCGGCGCCGGAAGAGGCGGCCGCGTGCGCCGCCTGGCTCGACCGCCAGATCGACCTCATCGGGCCGCGGATCATCGTGGCGCTGGGCAAGACGGCCGCCGTCCGCCTGACCGGCGCCGAGTCGAGCCTCGCAAGCCTGCGCGGCAGGGCGCACGCCTATCGCGGCATCCCGCTCGTCGTCACCTACCACCCCGCCTACCTGCTGCGAAACCTGCCCGACAAGGCGAAGGCGTGGGAAGACCTCCTTTTCGCGAGGCGGACTTTCGGAGCGCCCACGGCATAGCCCTGCGCGCGGGCCTTGAATCGGGCCGGCGCCGTCCCCATCATTCGCCATGCTTTCCAACCCCCAACCGGGAGGACCGTATTCCATGCGCAAGATCCTGACCGCTTTCGCCCTTGCCGGCGCGCTCGTGCTCTCCGGCTGCGGCTACAACGACTTCCAGACGAAGGACGAGCAATCGAAGGCCGCGTGGTCCGAGGTGATCAACCAGTACAAGCGCCGCGCGGACCTGATCCCCAACCTCGTGAGCGTGGTGCAGGGCTTCGCGCAGCAGGAGAAGGACGTGCTCCTGGGGGTGACCAACGCGCGCTCCAAGGTGGGCTCGATCCAGATGACGCCCGAGGCGCTGAACGACCCCAACGCCATGAAGAACTTCCAGGCCGCGCAGGGCGAGCTCTCCAGCGCGCTTTCCCGGCTGATGGTGGTGGTGGAGAACTACCCGCAGTTGAAGAGCGACGCCAACTTCCGCGACCTGCAGTCGCAGCTCGAGGGCACCGAGAACCGGATCACGACGGCGAGGAACCGCTACATCAAGACGGTCCAGGACTACAACATCCTCGCGCGCCAGTTCCCGACCAACCTCACCGCCATGCTCTTCGGCTACAAGGAGAAGGCCACCTTCACCGTCGAGAACGAGAAGGCCATCGCCGAGCCGCCCAAGGTCGACTTCTCGGTCAAGCCCGCGCCGGCCAAGTGATCGGCATCGCCGGCCGCCTCCTCGCGGGGGCGGCCGCGTCCTTTCTCCTCGCGTTCGCGGCCCTGGCCGCGGAGGTGACGGACCCCATCCCCGTGCCCAAGCTCACGGGGCGGGTCGTCGACCTCACCGGCACGCTCGGCTCGGCCGAGCGCGAGGCCATCGCCGCGAAGCTCAAGGCCTTCGAGGAATCCAAGGGTTCGCAGGTGGCCGTCCTCCTCGTGCCCTCCATCGGCCAGGAGACCATCGAGGAGTTCGCCACGCGCGTCACCGACGAGTGGAAGCTCGGCCGCGCGGGCGTCGACGACGGCGTTCTCTTCGTGATCGCGAAGCAGGAGCGCCGGATGCGCATCCAGACCGGGCGCGGCGTGCAGGGCGTGCTCACCGACGCCCTGTCGAAGCGCATCATCGCCGAGCGCGTCTCGCCACGGTTCCGCTCGGGCGACTTCGCGGGCGGCATCGCGGACGGCGTGGACGCCATCATGAAGGCGATCGAGGGCGAGCCGCTCCCCGCGCCGGCCAGGCAGGCGCCGGGCGGCAAGGTCGGCACGTCCTCCTCGATCGAGAATTTCTTCTGGCTTGCCTTCTTCGCCGTCCCGCTGGTCGGGACGATCCTGCGCTCGATGGTGGGACGCTTCCTCGGCGCGGGGCTCACTTCCGGCGTCACGGGCCTCGCCGCCTGGGCCATCTTCGGCAGCGTCCTCCTCGGCGGCATCGCCGCGGTGATCGCCTTCCTCGCCGTGCTCTTCATGGGCGCGACAGGGATGGGCGGGCGGCGCGGCGGCCCCGGAGGCTGGACCAGCGGCGGCTCGTGGGGCGGGGGCGGCGGCGGCTTCGGTGGAGGAGGCGGCGGCTTCAGCGGCGGCGGCGGTGGATTCGACGGCGGCGGCGCCTCGGGAGGCTGGTGATGGACCTGCGAAGATTCTGGCGGCATATCGCGATGACGCCGTGGAAGTCGGCACGCGCCTTCCCGGCCGCGGCGCGGGAGGCGATCGGCCGCGCGGTGGCCGAGCACGAGAAGAACCATCGCGGCGAGGTGCGATTCGTCGTCGAGGCCGA